>JBEDHL010000279.1:0-27439 GCA_041174145.1 Pseudomonadota bacterium | reverse complement strand
CGTGATCCCGATGGGGATTGTGACGCGCACGGTGCGTGGCTTTGTTGCTGAAATCATGAATCAGGAATTCGTCACGGCCTTGCGCGGCAAGGGGCTGACGCGTGGCGGCGTTTTCCTGCATGTGGTCAAGAATGCCGCACCCACCGCGCTTGCGGTGATGGGCTTGCAACTTGGCTATCTGATGGGCGGTTCCATTCTGGTGGAAACCGTATTCTCCTGGCCCGGCACGGGGCTTTTGCTGAACAACGCGATTTTCCAGCGTGATTTGCCGGTGCTGCAAGGCACCATCCTGGTGCTGGCGATGTTCTTCGTCATCCTCAATCTTCTGGTGGATCTGATGCAAACCGCGCTTGATCCGCGCATTAAGCGGGGCTGAGGCCATGGCGAATAGCGCAACCACCCCATCGGCGGCGGAAGCTGAGCTCGCGGTTCAGGCGCGTCAGGCGGCAGAAAGCTCCACGGGCTATTGGGCCGGTGTCTGGAAGCGCGTGCGCCGTGACCCGGTGACGATCTTCTGTGCTTCGATTTTGTTGCTCATGCTGCTCGCGATTGTTTTCGCGCCTTTGATCGCACCGCATGATCCCTACCAGGGCAGCATGATCCGCCGCCTGCGTGCCATTGGCACGCCGAATTATGTGCTGGGCACGGATGAACTTGGGCGCGATATGCTGACGCGCTTGCTTTATGGCGGGCGGCTTTCCTGGTTCATGGGTATTACGCCGGTTGCACTTGCCTTCGTGATAGGAACGGTATTGGGCGTGCTGGCGGGCTATGCCGGCGGCAAGACCAATATGGCGATCATGCGCGTGACGGATGTATTCTACGCCTTCCCATCCGTGCTGCTGGCGGTGGCGATTTCCGGTGCTCTTGGTGCCGGCATCATGAACGCCATTCTGGCGCTGACGCTGGTATTCATCCCGCCCATCATCCGCGTGGCGGAAACCGTGACAACCGGCGTGCGCAATCTGGATTTCGTGGATGCGGCGCGGGCATCGGGGGCCAATGCCTTCACGATTGTGCGCGTGCATGTGCTTGGTAATGTGCTGGGGCCCATCTTTGTCTACGCCACATCACTGATCAGCGTTTCGATGATTTTGGCTTCGGGCCTTTCCTTCCTGGGTCTTGGCACCAAGCCGCCGGAACCCGAATGGGGCTTGATGCTGAATACGCTGCGTACGGCAATTTATGTTCAGCCTTGGGTGGCGGTGCTGCCGGGGGCCTGCATTTTCATCACCTCCATCTGCTTTAACCTGGTCAGCGATGGGCTGCGTCAGGCGATGGATGTGAAGGGCTGATTTTATCGAATACCGTGGCGGTCAAGCTCTGCGCTGAGCCGCCCGGTGATGAAGAAAAAGAACATGCGAAAATCCGCCGCCAGCGACCAAAGCGGGTGGCGGAAAGTGGCAGGGCGGTTCTTTTCCACAAAGAAATGCCCGACCCAGGCCGGGCCATAGCCGCAGACCAGCGCCACCAGCAGCAACCAATATTGACCTGAGAAAAGTGCAAATGCGGTCAGCAAAAGCCCCGCCCCTGTGCCCATGAAATGCAGGGCCCGTGTGGTCGGCCGGGCGTGTTCACCAAGGTAGTAAGGCCAGAATTCGCCGAAATTCTTGAAGCCTTCGCTCATCTCGTCGCCGCTTTTGCCTCAGATTCTGGCGGCACCAGCGCAGCATCCAGGGCGGCACGCAGCGACGCGAGCTTGCGTTCATTCTCCACCTTGAGCCCGAACACGTCTTTCACATAGAAAACGTCGATCGCGCGCACGCCGTAGGTGGTGATATGAGCTGAGGCGATTTGCATGCCCTGATCGCTCATTGCCGCGGTCACATCATGCAATAGCCCGGGCCTGTCGCGGCCATTCACCTCAATCACGGTGTGGGTGTTGGAGGCGTGGTTATCAATCACCACGCGCGGCGGCACGGTTACGGCGCGCAGCCGCGCCGGTTCGCGCTTCAGCTTGCGGATTTCATCGCGCAGCCTGAGCCGGCCTGAAAGCGCCTGTTCCACCAGTACAGAAAGCCGCGCCAGACGATGCGGCGCATCCAGCGCTCCGCCCTGGTAATCCTGCACCCAGAAAGTATCCAAAGCCATGCCATCTGTCATGGTATGGATGCGTGCATCCACAATGCTGGCCCCCGCCACCGCCAAAGCGCCGGCGATTTTGCTGAAAAGCCCGGGATGGTCGGTGCAATAAACGGTCACTTCCGTGACGGCGCGATTTTCCAAAACGCGTGTGCGTACCGTGAGCGGCGCCTTTGCGGCACGCGCTTCCTGGATCATGGCCGCGTGGCGCGAATGGGTTTCAGGATCAAAGGAAAGCCAATAGCCAGGATAACCAAGGCCAAGGAAATGATCGATTTCCGTCCGCGGATGGCCGGCCAGCAATTTGGCCGCCGCATCCTTGGCGCGCGCCACGCGCACATCGCGTTCAGGTACGGAAAGACCGCCGGCCAGTACTTCGGCAACGCGCCAATAGAGTTCGCGCAGCAGCGTTGCCTTCCACCCATTCCAGACCTTGGCGCTGACAGCGCGCATATCGGCAACGGTCAGCACCAGCAAAAGGCGCAGCCGTTCCGGGCTTTGCACAACCTCGGCGATGTCCAGGATGGTTTTCGGGTCTTCGATATCGCGGCGGAAGGCGGTTTCGCTGATCAGCAAATGATGCAGCACCAGCCAGGAAACGGTCTCCGTCTCCTCAGGCGTCAGGCCAAGCGCGGGGCAGACATGCAGCGCCAATTCCGCGCCCAATTCGGAATGATCACCGCCGCGCCCCTTGGCGGCATCATGCAGCAGCATCGCAACAAAAAGCGCACGGCGGGATTGCACCTGGCCGATCAATTCACTGGCCACCGGCGCCACTTCGGTCAATTCGCCGCGTTCCATGGCCCCCAGCACGCCGATCGCTTCGATGGTGTGCTCATCAACCGTAAACACATGATAGGTGTCGAACTGCATCAGCCCGACCACGCGCTGCCAATCGGGCAAAAGCGCTGCGATCAAGCCGGCTTCATTCAGCATCCGCAGCCAAATATGCGGCTCCCTGCCGGATAGGATATCAAGGAATTCCGCACTCGCCGCCGGGTCCCCGCGCAGCCGTGCCAAATGCCGCGCGTGGCGCACAATGGCGCGGAAAGCGAGCGGGTGGATATCAAGCCCCCGATCGCGCGCGAGCCGAAAGATGCGGAGCATCAGCACGGGTTCGATGGTGAAATCAAAGCCTGGGGCGGCGATGATCTTGCCATCCGCCAGCCCGAAGCCCGCTTCAGTGAGTGCCTTGTCGGGCGCGGGAAGCACGGCAGGGCGGCCGAGTGCGGCGCGGATAATGGCGGGTTCCAGAATGCGTGTGAAACGCGCCACATCGCGCACGGTCAGGAAGAAGTGCTTCATGAAGCGTTCAACGCCATCCTGAAGCCCGCGCCGTGTATAGCCCATGCGGGCGCCGACCACCGGCTGCAAATCAAAGGTCAGGCGTTCTTCCGCGCGGCCTGTCACCATGTGCAAATGAAACCGCACGGTCCACAGAAAATCCCAGGCGCGGCGAATGGCGCGCGCTTCACTGGCCGTAAGCAGCCCACCGCCTGGGCTATCAGGGCCCACCAATTCCGGCATGCGCTGCACATTGAAGGCATAGCGCGCCAGCCAATACAGTGTTTGCAAATCGCGCAGCGCGCCGCGGCCTTCCTTCACATGGGGTTCAACCATGTAAGGGCTATCGCCATAACGGCGATGGCGCTTTTGCCGCTCCGCCAGCTTGGCTTCCAGAAAGGGCTTCAAGCCGTAACGCGCGCGGGCGGCGCGGAATGCCTCATCAAACCGGGCGAAAATCGCCGGATCACCCGCGACAAGCCGCGCATCCAAAAGCGCCGTCATCACGGTTGCGTCCTGCTTCGCTTCCTGCAGGCATTCCGAGCGTGATCTTGTGGCGTGCCCCACCTTCAGCCCCAGATCCCAGAGCAGGTAGAGCATGAATTCAACCGCTTTCTTGCCCTTGCTGCCCATGCTGTTATCGGTCAGGAACAGAAGATCAATATCGGAAAACGGCGCCAAGACGCCGCGGCCATAGCCGCCAGTTGCGACAAGCGCGTGGGATTTTTCACCACGTTCGGGCGGGTGCAGCGCGTCTGTGTAGCGATGAATGCCAACCATCAGCGTATCGGTCAGTGCGGCTAGCCAGCGCGCTGCGGCAAGCCCGGATAATTCGCGCGCTTCAAAAGCCTGCTGCACGCGGGCTTGAATGCGCCCCCAATGCCGGCGCAGTAGCGCCAGCGCTTCATCACGCGGCAGCGGCTGGCCCTGCGGCAGCAATTCTTCCAGCAAATCCGCCAGCACCAACGGCTGCTCGGACACCACACCAGGAGTAGAGGCGCCGCGCCGATGCGGTGCCGGGATGGTTTCGGGTTTTGCCTCGGTCAGTCTCATTACTGTCACACTAACTTGTCCGGCGCCGCTGCGACAGTCTCCAAAAGCGATTTCACGCGGTAGAGAAACTCCTGCGCTTCTCGCGGGCTGAGTGTATCGGGGTCAAGCGCCGCAAGCGCTTCCAAAGCCGGGTGGGATGGTGCGGCGGCGGGCCCGGGGCGGGCAAAAAGCGGCATTTCCTCAGCCAGGGGATCAAGCCCCTTGGCGCGGGCTTCGAGTGAGGCCAGCACAGATTCTGCCCGGCGCAGCACATCGCGCGGCACGCCAGCCAACTTCGCGACATGCAGGCCCCAGGATTTCTCCGCCGCACCGGGGCCGACGCTATGGCGGAAAATCACCTGCCCGCGCCATTCGCGCACCTGCATGGTGGCAAGCGCAAGTTCCGGCAATTTGGCGGCAAGCGAAGTCAATTCATGGAAATGGGTCGCGAAGATGGTGCGGCAGCGTATGCGGTCATGCAGTGCTTCCAGCACGGACCAGGCGATGGCCAAGCCATCCCAGGTGGCGGTGCCGCGCCCGACCTCATCCAGCACCACCAGGGATTGCGCGCTGGCCTGGTTCAAGATGGCGGCGGTCTCGGCCATTTCCACCATGAAGGTGGAACGCCCGCCGGCAATGTCATCCGCGGCACCAACGCGGGAGAATAACCGATCCACTAGACCAAGCCGCGCGGATTCCGCGGGCAGGAAAAGCCCAGCCTGGGCCAGAATCACGAAAAGCGCGTTTTGCCGCAAATAAGTGGATTTACCGGCCATATTCGGCCCAGTGAGCAGGCAAAGCCGCTGGCCTGCTGAAAGATCACAATCATTGGGCACAAAGGCCGGGCCACGGGCGCGGGCCAGGGCTGCTTCCACCACCGGGTGCCGACCAGCCTTGATGGCGAAATCGGGCTTTTCGGTGATTTCAGGCCGGCACCAGCCACCCACTGCTGCCAATTCTGCGGCCGCTGCATGCACATCAAGCGCTGCCATGGCGGAAGCCGCCGCAGCAATGGCTGGCGCGGCATTCAGGCAGAGCCGGCTCAGATGCTGCGCGACCATCCTTTCCCGCCGCGCCGCCTTTTCCCCAGCTTCGGCCACTTTGCGGTCAAGTTCAGCCAGCGCAGGGCAGGTGAAGCGCATGGCATTCGACATGGTTTGCCGATGGATTGGGCTTTGCGGGCCTTCGGGGATCGCTGCGCGCAGGATTTTCTCGCCCGCCGCCAAAGGCATTTCCGCAAGGAAGCCGAATTGTTGATGGTGGCGAATGCGCAAAGCCGCCACCCCCCAGGCCTGCGCCAAATCCAATTGCAGCGCGGCAATGGCATCGCGCCCGCCATCGCGCAATTTGCGCAGCGCGTCCAGTTCGCCGTCATAGCCAGCCGCAATCAGCCCGCCATCTTCCAGGCGTGCCGGCAGGGTTTCCGCCAAAGCGCGCTGCAATTCCGCCTGGGGTGAAGCCTCAGGCAGCAGGGCGCCGCGTGCTGCTTCAACCAGCGCCGGTTGCAGCCCGCCCACGCCATCCAGCACCACCGCCATGGCTTCCGCCCGCGCCAGACCATCGCGAATCGCGGCCAGGTCCCGTGGCGCAAAGCGATCAAGCGACAGCCGCGCCAAGGCCCGCGCCATATCGGGTGAGCCCTTCAGGGCGGCGCGCAGCGCTTGGCGTTCGGCTTCCTGGCCAAGCATCCAGGCCACCGCCTCATGCCGCGCGAGGATGGGCGCGGCTTCGGCAAGTGGCGAGGCAAGCCGCGCGGCCAATTCACGCGCCCCGGCGGCGGTCACGGTGCGGTCCACGGCAGCGAGCAGGGAATGGCGTGCTTCCCCCCGCTCACTTTTGAGGATTTCGAGTGAGCGACGCGTCGCGGCATCCATCTGCAAAAGCCCACGCCCGCCCATGGGGCTTGGGGGGGCGAGGCGCGGCAGGGCGCCGGCTTGTGTGGCGCGCACATAATCCACCGCCATAGCGGCGGCGGCCATTTCTTCCGTGCTGAAACTGCCAAAACCATCCAGGGTTGAGACATCAAAGGCTTCGGCCAGGCGCCGGGCCGCATCGCGGGGCGGGTCAAGGGGTGTGATGCGCCCAGCAGCCTCACCTTCCAACACGCCTTCCGGAGCCAGGATTTCCGCGGGTTCCAGCCGCGCAAGCAAGGCATGGATATCTTCGCGCGGCAGGCTTTCCGTGCCGAAGGCGCCGGTTGAAACATCCAGCCAGGCCGCGCCCAGGCGCTCTTCGAAGGGCGCCAAAGCCAAAAGCCAGGCGGGACGCGCGGCTTCCAGCAGGGTTTCTTCCGTGACGGTGCCAGGCGTGACAAGCCGCGTGATATCGCGCCGGATGGTGGGCGCCTTGCGCGCCTTGGCCTGTTCCGGCGTTTCCATCTGATCACAAATGGCAACGCGAAAGCCCTGGCGGATCAGCCGCGCCAGATAGCTTTCATGCGCATGGGCCGGCACACCGCACATGGCGACCTTTTGCCCGCGATGCTCCCCCCTGAAGGACAGCGCGATATCAAGCGCGGTAGCGGCGGCTTCGGCGTCAGCGAAGAACAATTCGTAGAAATCGCCCATGCGGAAGAACACCAGCGCATCCGGGTGCGCGGCCTTGGCGGCGAACCATTGCGCCATGGCGGGCGTGGCGCCGGTGGCATCGGGAATCGGGCCTGAGGGGGCTTGGGCAGGGGGCATCACAGTCAGGATACAGGTGCGCGGCGCAGGCGCCAAACGCTGGGCTGGCGCATTGCCGCCAGAGGTTCCAGACTGCTGGTAAGAACACCAGGGAGGGAGGAGCTTTCCATGACAGCTACCGGAATTGGCCGCAGGTCCATCCTGGCCATGGGGGCGGCCGCAGCGCTGCCCGCGCCGTCACTGGCGCAGGATATGCGCGCGCAAACGCTCCGCTTCGTGCCGCAGGCTAATCTGAGCGTGCTTGACCCGGTTTTCACCACGGCAACTGTCACCGGCAATCATGGCTGGCATGTGTTTGACACGCTTTATGGCGTGGATGCCGAATTGAAGCCCAAGCCGCAAATGGCCGAAGGGGCGGAGGCTTTGGATGATGGCAAGCGTTGGCGCATCACTTTGCGCCCGGGCCTGCGCTTTCATGATGGGGAGCCTGTGCGCGCGCGCGATTGCATCGCCAGCCTGAAGCGCTGGTGCGCGCGCGAACCTTATGGCCAGTTATTGGCCCGCCAAGTGGATGAATGGCGCGCTGTGGATGACCGCACTTTGGAAATCCGCCTGAAGCGTGCCTTCCCGCTGCTGCTGGATGCTTTGGCCAAGCCCGATGCCGCCGTGCCCTTCATCATGCCGGAACGCCTGGCCGAGACCGATCCCAATCGCGGCGTGACCGAGATGATCGGCTCGGGCCCCTATCGCTTCATTGCGGGCGAATATAATTCCGGCAGCCGCGTGATTTATGAGAAATTCGACGCCTACCAACCGCGTCAGGAAGCGCCTTCCTGGACATCGGGCGGCAAGGTCGCGCATTTCCGGCGCATTGAATGGCATATCCTGCCCGACCCCGCGACCGCCGCCGCCGCCTTGCAAAATGGTGAAGTGGATTGGTGGGAAAGGCCGCATCCGGATTTGCAACCACTTTTGGCGCGTGCACGTGATGTACGGCGCGAAGTATCCGATACCGCTGGGCGGCTTGCCGTGATGCGCATGAATTGCCTGCATCCACCCTTTGATGATGTGCGTATCCGCCGCGCTGTCCGGCTTTCCGTGCTGCAAGATGATTACATGCGCGCATCGCGCGGTGATGACCGAACGGATTGGGATCTCTGCCGCAGCCTTTGGCCGCGCCACACCCCCTATTATGAGGATTTGGGTGAGGCGGTGATGCCGGGCGATCTGGACCGCGCCCGCGCAGCGCTCCGCGAAGCGGGCTATGCCAATCAACGCGTTGTTGTGATCAACCCGACCGATTTCCCGGATATCGGGCCGCTTGGCCAAGTGACCGCCGATCGGTTGAAGCGGATTGGGATGAATATCGACCTGGCCGAGAGTGATTGGGGCACGGTGGTGCAACGCCGCAGCAATCGGGAAACGGTGGACCGCGGCGGCTGGTCCATTCTGCATACCACCGGGGGGGCGACCGCCTGGGCCAATCCCGCCGTTTCCTTCCTGGTGCGCGGGCAGGGCACGGGTGGCTGGTTCGGCTGGTGGAAAAGTGATGAGGCCGAGGCTTTGGCCGAATCCTGGCTGTTTGCGCCGAATGAGGCGGAGCAGAAAAGCCTGGCCGCCCGGCTTGGGCGCCTCGCGTTGGACGATGCGGCCTTTATTCCGCTTGGCCAATTCAGGATACGCACTGCCTTCCGGCGCAATATCACGGGGATTTTGCCGGGCTCATCGCCCTATCCCTGGAATGTCCGGCGGGCGTGAAGGACGATTTGCTGCGATTGCGAAGCCGGGGGCTCGCGGTGCGGGCCACAACCCGGCATGATGGGGCTGGTTTGAGGAGTAATGGCAAGAATGGATGACGCGAAAAAAATGCCGGTAGAGGATACGCGCACGGCGCGCGTCACTGGAGAAGAGGCGCTGGCCATGCACCGGGAAGGCCGGCCAGGCAAGCTTGAAATTCGCCTGACCAAACCTTTGATCACGGCGCGGGATTTAAGCCTGGCCTATTCGCCAGGTGTCGCGGAACCTTGCCTGCATATCCATCGCGATCCGAGCCTTGCCTATGATTATACGGCGAAGGGCAATTTCGTCGCGGTGATTTCCAATGGCACGGCGGTGCTGGGCCTGGGCAATCTGGGCGCGCTTGCATCCAAGCCCGTGATGGAAGGCAAGGCCGCTTTGTTCAAGCGCTTTGCCGATGTGGATTCCATGGATCTTTGCGTGGATACCGAAGACCCGGACGCGTTTATCAATTCCGTGCGCTATCTGGGGCCGACCTTTGGCGGGATCAATCTGGAAGATATCAAAGCGCCGGAATGCTTTGTGATTGAACAGCGGCTGCGCGAATTGATGGATATTCCGGTATTCCATGATGACCAGCATGGCACCGCCATTGTCGCTGCCGCCGGCTTGATCAATGCCTGCCATTTGACCGGGCGCGATTTGAAGACGACCAAGCTGGTCATCAATGGTGCGGGGGCGGCTTCGATTGCCTGCGCTGAATTGGTGAAGGCCATGGGCATGCGGCCCGAAAACGTGATCCTGTGCGACACCAAGGGCGTGATCTGGCGCGGCCGTCAGGAAGGCATGAACCAGTGGAAATCCGCCCATGCGGTGACCACTTCTGCCCGTACGCTGACGCAAGCCCTTGATGGTGCGGATGTGTTCTTCGGCCTTTCGGTAAAGGGTGCGCTGACGCCTGAGATGATCCGCGCCATGGCGCCAAAGCCGATCATCTTCGCCATGGCCAATCCTGATCCGGAAATCACGCCGGATGAAGCGCGCGCCGCGCGGCCCGATTGCATCATCGCGACCGGGCGTTCGGATTACCCGAACCAGGTCAATAATGTGCTGGGCTTTCCCTTCATTTTCCGCGGCGCCTTGGATGTGCGCGCTTCCACCATCAATGACGCGATGAAAATCGCAGCGGCTGAATCGCTTGCCATGCTGGCGCGTGAAGATGTGCCGGAAGAAGTTTCCGGCGCTGGTGCGGGCAAGGCGCTGCGCTTCGGGCCTGAATATATTATCCCGAATGCCTTTGACCCGCGTTTGATTTCGCGGGTTTCCCCCGCCGTTGCCAAGGCCGCGATGGATAGCGGTGTGGCGCGCCGGCCCTTGCCGGATTTGCAGCGCTATGCGCGGGATTTGGCGAACCGGCTGGACGCGACGGTTGGCGCGCTGGAAGCCATTGCGGAGAGCGTGCGGCAGAACCCGAAGCGCGTGGTATTCGCGGAAGGTGAGGAAGAAAAAGTTATCCGCGCCGCGATTGCCTTCCGCAATGCGGGTTACGGTACGCCGGTGCTTGTTGGGCGCGAAGATCGCATTACGGCGGTTGCCAGTGCCATCGGCATTCCCCTGCCCGCTGGCATTGAAATCCAGAATGCGCGGCTTTCGGATTCCACGCGGCGCTATGCGGAATTCCTCTATGGCAAGCGCCAGCGCGATGGCTTCTTGCAGCGTGATTGCCAGCGCCTGGTCAATCAGGATCGCAATGTATTCGCTTCCTGCATGGTGGCGACGGGCGATGCGGATGCGGTGGTGACCGGCACCACGCGTTCCTATTCCGCCGCGCTTGAGGGTATCAGCATGGCGATTGATACCTTGCCTGGGCGCGTGGCTTTCGGTGTTTCCATCATCATTTCCAGGCAGGCTGGCACGGTGCTGGTGGCCGATACCGCCATTCATGAAAGGCCTGATGCGGAAACACTGGCCGGTATTGCGCGCGGTTCAGCGGCAGCGGCGCGCCGCTTGGGGATGGAACCGCGCGTTGCCTTCCTATCCTTTTCCACCTTCGGCGATCCGCGCGGCACCATCCCCGGCAGTATTCGTGAAGCAGTAAAGCTGCTGACTGAACGCGGCGCGGATTTTGAATTCGATGGTGAAATGTCCGCCGATGTCGCGCTTGATCCCGCGCTGCGCGCCGCGCTTTACCCCTTCTGTCGTCTGACGGGGCCGGCCAATGTGCTGATCATGCCGGGCATTCATGCCGCGCATATTCTGACCCGCGCCGTGCCGCGGCTGACCAGCAGTACAGTGATCGGGCCGCTGCTGACCGGGCTTTCGCATTCGGCGCAAATCGTACCCATGCAGGCGGGGGTCAATCAGATTGTGGATGTGGCGTGCCTTGCCGCGCATGCCGCCGTACCGCGTGGCTAGCCGGGGCGCGGTTTTTTCTTGACCTTGGCCCGGATTCGGGCAGCCTTCCCCTGAGAGTTGCGGCGATAAGACCGCAGCCTTCAGGGGAGTAAGGAAATGTCGAAAACAAATCTTCCGCGCCGCGCCGTGCTGGCTGGCGCAAGCCTTTTGGCCCTGCCCAGCATCGCACACGCGCAACCGGGCGATTGGCCGCGCCGGCCGGTGCGCTACATCAATCCCTATCCGGCCGGAGGTTCGACAGATGTGCTTTCGCGCATTTACTGCGCGCGCATGTCGGAACTGACCGGCCAGAGCTTTGTGGTGGAAAACCGTGGCGGTGCAGGTGGCAATGTCGGTGTTGATGTTGTCGCGAAATCCGCGCCCGATGGCTATACGATTGGGCTTGGCGGTATCGCTTCCCATGCCATAGCGCCCACGCTTTACAGCAGCTTGAGCTTCGATCCCGAGAAGGATTTCACCTTTATCAGCGGGCTATGGCAATTGCCCAATATGCTAGGTGTTAATCTTGATTTGCCGGCGCGCAGCGTACCGGAATTGATTGCGCTGCTGAAGGCTAACCCAGGGAAGTATTCCTTCGGTTCGGCAGGTTCGGGCACCACGCTCCATCTTTCGGGCGAGATGTTCAAGCAATTGGCTGGCGTGGATATGGAACATGTGCCCTATCGCGGCGCGGCGCCGGGTTTGATTGATCTGATGGCCGGGCGCATTCATATGATGTTCGACAATATGCCTTCCATCCTTGCGCTATCGCGCCAAGGCAAGGTGCGCGGCCTTGCGGTCACCAGTGAAAAGCGCAGCCCGGCGGAGCCCGATTTGCCGGCGATTGCGGAATTCCTGCCGGGGTTTGACGTGATTTCCTGGACCTGCGTTTGCGCCCCCGCCGGCTTGCCCAAGGAAGTTGCGGAACGCATGTCGGCGCTGACCAAGCAGGCTTTGGAACATCCTGATCTGGTGAGGGCTTTCCGCGAACAGGGGGCGACAGCTTGGTACACAAGTATGGCGGAAATCAGCGCCTATCGCGCGGCGCAGCAAGCGAAACTGGCGCCGATTATTCGCGCTTCTGGCGCCAAGGTGGATTGAAGCATAGGGCTTTCGCCCTAGCCTGCGATCTGCGACAAGGACGCATCTTTCATGGTGCATCCTTGCAGGATTTTTGGTGACCCAGCCTTCAGCGTATCCAGCCGAGGCCTCCGAAAGGCTTGACCATTTCATGGCGCGCGCTGCGGCGGCCTATTACGCGGCGCATGATCCGTTTCAGGATTTCGCAACATCGCCAGAAATATCTCAGGCCTTTGGCGAATGCCTTGGGCTTTGGGCGGCGGTCACCTGGCAGGCCATGGGCAGGCCGAACCCCGTTTTGCTGGTGGAATGCGGGCCAGGGCGCGGCAGCCTGATGGCCGATGCGCTGCGGGCCATTGCGGAAATGATGCCCGATTTTCGCGCGGCCTTGCGTGTGCATCTGGTGGAAACATCACCCCGTTTACGCGGCGCGCAGGCGGCGAAGCTTGGTGATGCTGTGGCCGCGTGGCATGCGGATATGGCCAGCCTGCCCGAAGCGCCCATGATCCTGCTGGCGAATGAATTCCTGGATGCGCTGCCCATCCGCCAATTCATTCACCGTGCCGATGGCTGGCGTGAACGCCATGTGCTGGGTGGCGCTTTCGTCGAATTGCCAAGCGATGTTGCCTTGCCTGAAGATGCGCCCGAAGGCGCCATTCAAGAAGTGAATGAGGCGGCGCAGCACTTCGCCGCTTGGTTTGGCGCGCGGCTTAAGCGCCATGGCGGTGCGGCGCTATTGATTGATTACGGGCCGGCAGAAAGCGGCTTCGGTGATAGCCTGCAAGCCATGCGCGCCGGCCAGCCGGTTGACCCGCTGTCCGCGCCTGGTGAGGTGGATATTACCGCTCATGTGGATTTCGCGGCCTTTGCCGCTGCTGCGCGTGCCGCTGGCGCCGTGGCGCATGGCCCCTTGCCGCAGGGTGTTTTCCTGCAACGCCTGGGCTTCATGACGCGTGCTGCCATGCTGGCGCGGCTTGATCCCGCCCGCGCGCAGGCCCAGCTTGCTGCGGCGCATCGGCTGACCGCGCCGGAAGCCATGGGCCGGCTTTTCAAGGCCTTGGCGCTATGCGATTCAAGCTTGCCTATCCCTGCAGGATTCGAGACCGCATGAGCGCTGAATTTTTGCTTGCTGAGCCATTGCAGCTTCCAGGCGTTGCTCATGGGTTTTTCACGCGCAATGGCGGGGTATCGACAGGCGCTTTTGCTTCCCTGAATTGCTCACTTTCCGGCAAGGATGATGCGGCGGCGGTGCGGGAGAACCGAACCCGTGCGGCGGCGGCGCTTGGGCTTTCGCATGGCGCGCTGTGCGGGCTGACGCAGGTGCATGGCAAGCGCGTGGTGGTGGCCGAAGAAGGCTGGCCGGAAGATCAGCGGCCTGAAGCCGATGGTGTGGTGACGCGCCGTGCGGGCCTTATCCTTGGCATTATCACCGGGGATTGCGCGCCGGTGCTATTCGCGGATCGCAAGGCGGGCGTGATTGGTGGCGCGCATGCCGGCTGGCGTGGCGCGGTGCTGGGTGTGCTGGAAGAAACGGTTTTCGCCATGGAAGGCCTGGGTGCTGCGCGGCGCGATATCGTCGCCGTTGTCGGCCCCTGTATTCATCAGCCTTCCTATGAAGTAGCGGCGGATTTGCGGGATGCCGTGCTGGCGCGCGATGTGACCGATGCGCGATTTTTCGCTGAGGGCAAGCGCGCCGATCGCTGGCAATTTGATTTGCCCGGCTATTGTGCGGCACGGCTTGGTGCGCTTGGCGTTGCTGCCAGCATCCTGGCGCATGACACGCTGGCGGATGAGGCGCGCTTCTTCAGCCATCGGCGCAATACGCTGGCCGGTGGTGGGCCGATTGGGCATCAGCTCTCAGCGATTGCCTTAACCGGCTGAGGGCGCAAGACTACGCCGCAAGTTTCGGAGAAAGCCCATGGATCAAGCCTTCATCCCGGCCATTTTCATGCGTGGCGGTTCCAGCAAGGGCGTGTTTTTCCACAAGCGGGACCTGCCCACGGATCGCGCGGTGCAGGATGCGATTTTTCTGAGTGTTTTGGGCAGCCCTGATCCTTACGGCAGGCAATTGGATGGCATGGGCGGGGGTATTTCCTCATTGTCGAAAGCCGTGATCATTGGCCCGCCGACGCATCCGGATGCCGATGTGGATTATCTTTTCGCGCAAGTGGCGGTGGATAAGCCGATTGTGGATTGGTCCAGCAATTGCGGCAATCTTTCCTCGGCCGTTGGCCCCTTTGCGGTAGATGAAGGGCTGGTGCGCGTGGCGGATGGGGAAGCGCTGGTGCGCATCCATCAGGTGAACACCAAGCGCATCATCCATGCGCGCTTTCCGGTGCAGGGCGGCAAGGCTGTGACTGCTGGGGATTTCACCATGGCAGGGGTTTCGGGCAGCGGCGCGCGCATCCGGCTGGATTTCCTGGCGCCAGGTGGCGGCGCGACTGGGCGGCTTTTGCCAAGCGGCAAGCCGGTTGATGTGCTGCATCATGAAGGGCGCGCCTATGCCGCAAGCCTGATTGATGCCGCCAATGCCTGCGTATTTCTGGATGCGCGGGAACTTGGTTTGACCGGCACGGAAAGCCCCGATGCGATTGAAGCGGACCCTACGCGCATGGCGCTTTTGGATGCGCTGCGCCGCCAGGCGGGCGTGATGATGGGGCTGGCGGCATCGCCGGAAGCGGTGGGGCTCGCCTTACCGAAAATTGCTGTGGTGGCGCCGCCGGCAGCCTATCGCGCTTTGGATGGCGCGAGCCTGGGCGCGGAAAGCCACGACATCGCGGTGCGCATGATTTCCATGGAACGCGCGCATCGCGCCGTGCCGCTGACCGGGGCCATGTGCCTTGGCGTCGCCAGCCGCATTCCGGGCAGCGTGCCACATCAACTGGCGGGGCCTCCCGCACGGGCGGATGAAACGCGCGTTGCGAATCCTTCCGGCATTCTGTCTGTGGGGGCCGAGGTGCATCAAAAGCCGGATGGTTGGTTCGCGGAAAGTGCCGTGGTGTATCGCAGCGCGCGGCGCCTGATGCAGGGTGCGGTTGCCGTGCCGGCGGCGCTGGTGTGATCCGCGCGATGAACATGATGCGCAAACCCGCCTTCAGTTTGCCGCGCGGCGCTTGCGATACGCATGTGCATATCTGGGGACCTTTTGACCGTTTCCCGGTCGCCAAAGGCGCGCCCTATACGCCGCCGGAACGGACCCGTGATGATTTGGTGGCCTTGCACGCCAGGCTTGGCGTGGACCGCGCCGTGATTGTGCAAACCACCGTCTATAAATCAGACAATCGCGCCATGCTGGATGGCATTGCGCGCAGTGGCGGGCGCTGGCGCGGCGTTGCGCTGATTGATGAGCATTTCACCGATGCGGATTTTCGCACTCTACATGAAGGCGGCGTGCGGGGCGTGCGCTTTGGCTTTGTGAAGCATCTGGGCGGTGTGCCGGATTTGGCGCTGGTGCGGCGCACGGCGGCGCGCATTGCGCCGATGGGTTGGCATTTGGTGCTGCATCTGGATGCCGGCAATATCCCTGAGTTTCTCGATTTCTTCGGCGAGTTTTCGCTGCCCGTGGTGGTGGACCATATGGGGCGCGTGCCGGTGCGTGATGGGCTGGATCAGCCGCCCTTTCGCATTTTGCTCGATTTGCTGAAGCGGCCGAATTGGTGGGTGAAGGTGTCTGGTGCTGAGCGCATTTCCGAAACCGGCCCGCCCTTCGCGGATGCCATTCCCTTCGCGCAACACCTGATTGCAGCGGCACCTGATCGTGTGCTGTGGGGCACGGACTGGCCGCACCCGAATGTGCGCTGGGAACCGGATGAGGCGGATTTGGTGGATCTTTTGCCAAGCTTCGCCGGCGCGGCAGCGCTGCACAAGGTTTTGGTGGATAACCCGGCCAGGCTTTACGGATTTCCATGACTGGCACTGAAGAATTGCAAACCTGGATAGGCCGTAAGCGCAGCATCCAGGATGAAATGGCCGCCCCCCTGGTGCGCCGCATGGCAGCACTGACAGGCCGCGCCGGCATTGATCTGACGCGCGGTGCTGCAGCACCCGCGCATTGGCTGGCGATGCTGTTCGATGATGCGGCACCGCAAGCAGCTCTTGGCGCGGATGGCCATCCGATGAAGGGCGATTTCCTGCCGCCCATACCTTTGCCGCGCAGGATGCTGGGCGGGCGCAGGCTGCGCTTTTTGCGTGAACCCCGCATTGGTGATGCGCTGACGCGTGAGACCACCATCGCTTCCATCACACCAAAGCAGGGCCGCAGCGGTGCGCTGATTTTCGTGACGCTGCGCCATGAAATCAGCGACGCGCAGGGGCTGATCGCAACCGAAGAACAGGATATCGCTTATCGCGAAGCGGGTGGTGCCGCAGCCAGCGCGTCACCCGCGCCGGAAAAGCCTGAAACCGCGTGGCGTAAGCCTTTTCGCCCGGATAGCGTCATGTTGTTTCGCTATTCCGCGCTTGGCTTCAATGGCCATCGCATCCATTACGATGCGGATTACGCGCGCCAGGTGGAAGGCTATCCTGGGCCGGTGGTGAATGGCGGGCTGACCACGCTGATGCTGCTGGAAGCAGCCCTGCAGCAAGCGCCAGGGGGCAGGCTGCTGGAAGCGGATATCCGCACGCTGCGCCCGTTATTCTGCGATGCCAAGGCCATGCTTTGCGGTGCCGCACCAGATTCGGAAGGACGCCAAATGCTCTGGGTGGAAGATGAAGCCGGTGCGATGGTGCTCCGTATATCAGCAAGGATAGCGTCATGAGTGGCCCGCTTACCGGTATTCGCGTGCTTGATCTTTCTTCTGTTGTCGTTGGGCCCGTTTGCACCGGTGTTCTAGCGGAACATGGGGCAGAGGTGATCAAACTCGAAAGCCCCGGCGGCGATTTGCTGCGCCAGCTTGCCGGTAAGGGGCGTTCGCCCGGCATGAATGGCAAATTCCTCAATTTCAATCGCGGCAAAAAATCCATCGCGCTTGATCTGAAAGCGCCGGCGGGGCTTGCCGCGCTGCATCGCCTGGCCGCATCGGTGGATGTTTTTGTCAGCAATATCCGCCCTGATGCGCAGGCGCGGCTTGGTGTGGATGCCGCCAGCCTGCATGCCATCACGCCACGCCTGATCCATTGCGCCATCACGGGTTTTGGCTCTGGTGGGCCTTATGCGGGCAGGCCAGCCTATGACACGGTGATCCAGGGCGCTGCTGGTGTCGCGGGATGCTTTGAAGCCTCCACCGGCGAGCCGCGCTATGTGCCGATGCTGGTGGCTGATCACACGGTTGGTCTGATCGCCGCGCAGATGATTGGCTTTGCGCTCTACCGCCGCGAAAAAACCGGCATGGGTGAGGCGATTGAAGTGCCGATGTTTGAAAACATGGCCGCCTATGTGATGATGGAACATCTTGGCGCCATGTCCTTCCGCCCGGCGCTTGGCCCGCCGGGCGATCATCGTGTGTTGAGCCCGGATGCGCGGCCCTTGCCGACTGCTGATGGTTATATCTGCATTTCCGCCAATACGGATGCGCAGGCGCATGCGTTTTTTGATGCGATTGGCCGGTCCGAATTGAAGGCCGATCCGCGCTTTGCCACCATCGCCGGGCGCACCGCCAATACGCGCGATTATTTCGCCATTCGTGCGGGCGGGCTGAAGGGCAAAACCTCGGCTGAGTGGCTGGAGATTTTTGATCGGCTCGATGTGCCGGCCTCACCCTATAACACCATCGCGGGCTTGCTGGATGATCCGCATCTGCGCGCTGTTGGCATGGTGCGCGAAGAAGAACACCCAACCGAAGGTGCGACTTACGCCATTGGCCAGCCCAATCGCTTTTCCGGCGGCAATGCACCTTCCGGGCGCGCGGCACCTCGGCTCGGCCAGGATGGCGCGGCCTTGCTGGCAGAAGCGGGCATGAGTGCGGATGAGATCGCGGCACTCAGGCGCGATGGCGTCCTGTTTGAAGCGCAATAATGATCATAACAACACCAAGGAAACACCCATGACCCGCCCCTTCGAAGGTATTCGAATTATAGACGCGACGCATGTGCTGGCAGGCCCTTTCGCCGCCTACCAATTGGGCCTGCTCGGCGCGGATGTGATCAAGATTGAACACCCAAATGATCCGGACCAAAGCCGCGTCAGCGGGGGCGATTGGGAACTCAATCGCGCCGGAATGGGCAGCTATTATCTGACGCAGGGATCGAACAAGCGCAGCATGACGCTTGATCTGAAGCAGGACGCAGCGCGAGAGATTTTCCGCAAGCTGATCGCGGGCGCCGATGTGCTGGTGGAAAATTTCCGCCCCGGTGCTTTCGCCGCCTTGGGCCTGGGCTATGAGGATTTGCTGAAAATCAACCCGCGCCTGATCTATTGTTCCATCTCGGCCTTTGGTCACGGTGGCCCGCGCGGCGAACAAACCGCCTATGATCACGTGATCCAGGCGACATCGGGCATCATGGCCTGCACCGGCACACCGGAGGTGAACCCGATCAAATTCGGCGCGCCAGCGATTGACTATGCCACCGGCACCATGGGCGCCTTCGCGCTTTCAGCGGCGCTATTCCAGCGCGAAAAAACCGGGCGCGGGCAGCATATTGATTTGGCGATGCTGGATGTCGCCATCATGATGATGGCAAGCCATGTCACTTCCTATGCGCGCAGCGGCAAGCCTGCCCGTCCGCGCGGCAATGACCATGAATATGCAACGAATAGCTGCTACCAAACCGCCGATGGCTTGGTGATGCTTGGCGCGAGTAATCTGCGCCAGCAGCGGCGGCTGTGGCATGCTTTGGGGCGGCCCGATATGGCGAAGGACAGCAATGAAGCGCGCCATGCTGATCGCGCGCATGAAGCGGCAACGCTCGCTGAGCTTTTGAAGGCAAAGACCGCCGCTGAATGGGAAATCTATTTGCAGGCGCGCCATGTGCCGGCCGGGCGCGTGCGTAATCTGGCGGAATCACTTGCTGATCCGCAGGTGCAGGGGCGCGGCGTAGTGCATCGCTTTGAAGCCGCACCAGGCGTGACAGGGCCATTTTCCGTGCCCGTTGCCGCGTTTGGTTTTGACCATGGCGGGCCGCGCGTGGATACGCCGCCGCCACAGCTTGGCCGCGATAATGATGCCATCCTGGCCGAACTTGGTTATGATGATGCGGCACGCGATAAGCTGCGCGCCAGCGGCGCGATTTGAAACAAGGGGGAAGCCATGACCGAATTCATCTTCGACCATATCCATCTGCGTAGCCCCGATCCTGAGGCGACGGCGGTATTCTACGAACGCATGTTCGGCGCTGAGGTTTTGCGTTCTACCCAGCAAGGTGAACCGCGCGTGGATATCCGTCTTGGCGGGCAGATTATTTTCATCGCACCCATCAAGGGCGATGGTACGGCGCCGGCGCCCAGCATGCCCTATCGCGGCTTGGAGCATATCGGCCTTGCCGTCACCGGCATTGATCAAGTGGTGGCCGAATTGAAGGCAAAGGGCGCCGAATTCACCATGGAACCCACCTCCATCCGCCCTGGCATTCGCATTTGCTTTGTGCGCGGGCCGGAAAACGTCGCCATTGAATTGCTGGAACGCAGCGCCTGAGCATTCTGGTCATTGGGGCCGGCCCCGCCGGCCTGATGGCGGCGGAAGCCGCGGCACAATCCGGTGCCGCGGTGATAGTGGCCGATCACATGCCATCGCCCGCGCGCAAGCTGCTGATTGCTGGGCGCGGTGGGTTGAACCTGACGCATTCGGAACCGCTGACGCCCTTTCTGCAACGCTATGGCAGCGCAGCGCCGCATCTTGCACCCTTCATCCACGCCTTCCCGCCTGAAGCGTTGATCGCCTGGGCCGAAGGCCTGGGCCAGCCTTGCTTCGTCGGCTCCTCAGGCCGCGTTTTTCCGCGCACCATGAAGGCTTCACCGCTGCTGCGCGCCTGGATGGCGCGGTTGGGCGCGCTTGGCGTGCGCCTGCTGCCGCGCCATCGCTGGTTAGGCTTTGCGCCTAATGGTGCGGCGCGTTTCGCAACACCTGAAGGTGAAAAGCACATCGAAACTGCTGCTACCATCTTAGCGCTTGGTGGCGCTTCCTGGCCCAAATTGGGATCGGATGGCACTTGGCCCGCGTTATTACCGGGCATCGCCACGCGCCCCTTCGCGCCGGCCAATATGGGTTTCGTCATTGCCTGGTCTGATTATCTGCGGCAGCGCTTCGCCGGTACGCCGCTGAAGCGCATTGCACTTTCCTTTGAAGGCATCACCCAGCGTGGTGAGGCGATGATCACCGAAGCTGGCATTGAAGGTGGCGCGATCTATGCGCTGAGTGCCGCTTTGCGTGATGCGCTGGCGCGTCAGCAGGCCATTACGCTTTCGCTTGATCTTCGGCCCGATCTCAGTCTGCAGGATCTTGCCGCACGGCTGCGGGGCAGGCGCGGCAGTCTTTCGCTTTCAAACCATCTGCGACGGAATGCGGGGCTTGCGCCGGTAGGGATCGCTTTGGTGCAGGAAGCGCTGAAGGACACAGCAGCGCAACCGGACCTTGCCACCTTGATCAAGGCGCTGCCGCTGAAACTCACCGGGTGTTTTCCGGTGGCGCGTGCTATTTCCGCGGCGGGTGGTCTTTGCTGGTCTGAACTGGATGAAAAGCTGATGCTGCGCGGCATACCAGGTGTTTTCGCGTGTGGCGAAATGCTGGATTGGGAAGCGCCAACGGGTGGCTATTTGCTGCAAGCCTGTTTCAGTACAGGGCGCGCGGCGGGCCTCGCGGCGGCTGCAAGATAACTGAACAGCATATGAACAAATAGCAGCAGCGGAAAAACTACGCCCAGGTGGACACGCTGTACAGCTTTGTTGGATCGCGTCTGTTAAGAAGCCAAGTGACCCACTTGGCGCAGCAATATTCTAAGGCTGCTTCATAAGCTGAACACTTGACTCAACACCCAAGGCAGCGGCCAGAGTTTCAAGTCGGCGCAGCACGCTTTCGCCGGCGAAAACGCCACTTCCTTCCAGCAAGCGCAGCACCAACAGCCCCCCGCGCCGTTCAAGTGACGTGCCCGCCAGAAGCACCGGCGTGCCGCCGGAAAGCGTATAAGCCAGGCGGAAGGCAGCGCCCAAAATTTCGGCCCGGAGCAGCGCGCCGACATCCAATAAAAGGCGTGCAGAAGGCAGGAAGGGCGCTTCGGCCTCGGCCTCATAACGCAGCGCCGCCGCCAGGGCCAGGAAGGCGCGGCCATGATGGTCAAAGCCAACACCTGGTTGGCGCAGCACGCGATAAAACGCATGCTCGGCGCGATAATCCGGGTGATCATGGCTGCCGATATCGCTCACCCAACAGGCCGCTTCGCGCAGCGCCGTCGCAAGCGGCGTTTCATCCTCAAACAGTGGCGCGGTCCAGGAAAAAAGCGCGGGCGGCATGGTGTGATCACGCCCAAAGCGCAGCGACATTTCCCGCGCCGCGCTCAGTAGCGGGTCGCGCTTGCGCTCAGCCGTATCAAGCAGCCGCGCATACCAACCTTCGCGCAGGCCATTCGCACTAAAAATTACGCGCCGCGCGTTGGTGGCGCGCAGCAACCGGCGCAGTACCAGCGCGGCGAAGGGTAGATCAGCAATGCGCTTGCTGGGCGCGCCCGGCATGCGTTCCAAAGTACGGCGCGTGGCAGCCATCAATACGCCTGAAAGATCACGCGCTTCTTCGCGCGACAGCGCATAATGATGCACGATGGAAAGCGGATAGCCGGTTTGCGCCATATGCATGCGCGCCATGGCGCGCCAAGCGCCGCCCACCAGATAAAGGTCTCGTCCAGATGAGGTGCCAATCCAGGGAAGACAACCCAATTCTTGCGATACAATACCACGTGCCTTGGCAACATCCCCCTTCGCGCGATCGGAAAGCCGTATTGTGCCAATCGGCAGGCTCGCGGTCTCGCCTTGCATGCCCTGATGGAGTTCCACCAATTCCAAAGAACCACCGCCGATATCGCCCAAAATCCCATCCGCACCAGGAAAGCCAAGCAGCACGCCATCGGCGGAAAGCCGCGCTTCCTCGTCACCCGTCAGGATATGGATCGGCACACCGGGCAGCCTTTCGCCAAGCGCCGCGACAAAAGCCGCGCCATTCGAAGCATCGCGCACGGCAGCGGTCGCCAGTACTTCGATGGGTGCCGCGCCCATGGCACGCGCAACCGCATGGTAGCGCTGCATGATGGTCAGCGCCTGGCTTACCGCATCGGCATTAAGCTGCCCGGTATCATGCAGCCCGCGCCCAAGCCCCAGCACGGCCTTTTCGTTGAAGATGGCAACGGGATTACGCCCGCGCCCTTCAAAGACAACAAGGCGCACGGAATTGGAACCCAAATCCACAATGCCGCAGCGCGTTATTGTGCCCGTTTGCGGGTGAAGCACGGCGCCGTCCATCAATCCTGCTTCACACGGTCTTGCCGTGCGCGTCTGGTGCTGCGGGCAAGCGCACTGCCGCGCCCGGAAAGCGATGGGTTGGTCATGAAATATTCATGCGCGGAAACGCCACTTTCCGGTGCCACAATGCGCGCCCAATGCCCATCCGGGCCAAGCTGCCAGCTTTGCAGCGTATCCTTCAGATTGATCACCATGATCTGATCCAGCACTTGCGCATGGACTGTCGCGTTTTCCACGGGCACCATTGTTTCCACGCGCCAATCCATATTGCGCGCCATCCAATCGGCTGAGGAAATATACACCTTGGCGCGGCGCGATGGCAGCCGATGCCCATTGCCAAAAACATAAACGCGCGAATGTTCCAAAAAGCGCCCGACAATGGATTTGACGCGGATATTGTCTGAAAGCCCCGGCACCCCTGGGCGCAGGCAGCAAATACCGCGCACAATCGCATCCACCTTCACGCCCGCCTTTGATGCTTCGTAAAGCGCATCAATCAGCGTTTCATCCACCAGCGAATTCATTTTGATCCAGATCGCCGCCGGCTTGCCTTCCTTGGCGAAGGCGATTTCCTGACGGATCAGCGCGAGCAATGTCGGGCGCGTGGTGAGTGGTGAGAAGGCAAGCTTTTCCATCGTCTCAGGCCGCGCATAGCCGGTCATGTAATTGAATAGCTTGGCGGCATCGCGTGTCAGCGCCGGATCGGCGGTGAAATAGGATAGATCGGTGTAGATGCGCGCCGTGACGGGGTGGTAATTGCCGGTGCCGAAATGCGCGTAAGACCGCAAGGCCTGCCCTTCGCGCCGCACCACCAAACTCACTTTGGCGTGGGTCTTCAATTCGACAAAACCATACACCGTCTGCACGCCGGCGGCTTCCAATTCGCGCGCAAGGGCGATGTTGCGTTCCTCATCAAAGCGCGCCTTTAATTCGACAATGCCGGTCACACTTTTTCCGGCCTCGGCGGCTTCAATCAGCGCTTTGGCAATCGGGCTATCGCGCGTGGTGCGGTAGAGCGTTTGCTTGATGGCTATCACATTTGGGTCACGCGCGGCTTGCCGCAGAAACTGCACCACCACATCAAAGCTTTCATAGGGGTGGTGCACCACAATATCCTTGGCGCGAATGGCGGCGAAGCAATCACCGCCGAAATCCAGAATGCGTTCGGGGAAGCGCGGCGTATAGGGCGTGAACAAAAGATCTGGCCGGTCATCCACAATCAATTGCGTCAGATCGGAAAGCCCAAGCAGCCCATCCACCACGAACACTTCCGATCGCGGCGCATCCAATTCCTCCGCGACGAAATCGAGAATATCGGGCGGCGTATTGGCGGTGACAGAAAGCCGGATGGCGCGCCCGCGGCGGCGGCGCTTCAGCGCGCTTTCATAGGAACGCACCAAATCTTCCGCTTCTTCTTCGAATTCCACATCCGTGTCGCGGATCAGGCGGAACAGCCCGCTTTCGGCCATGATGAAGCCGGGGAAGAGCCTATCGAGAAATAGCAGAATCACATCTTCGAGCAGCACAAAGCGCATCGCGCCCGCGCCTCGGCGCGATGGCAGACGGATGAAGCGCTGCACCTGCGGCGGTAGCGGCAAAAGGGCGCGCATGGTGCCGCCATCTTCTTCGCGCACCAGTTTGAAAACCAGGCACAGCGCCAGATTGGAGATGAAGGGAAAGGGGTGCGCCGGGTCCACGGCAAGCGGCGTCAGTACGGGGAAGACCCGGTCCATAAACCATTCTTCCAGCCATTCGCGATCCGCATCGGTCAGGTCCGCGCGGTCCACCACTGTCAGATGCGCTTCCCGAAGGCGGGCGCGTAGCGCCTGCCAGGAACGTTGCTGGCCATCAATCAAGGCGCGCGCACGTTCATGAATGGCCGCCAATTGCTGCGCCGGCGTCAGCCCATCTGGCGATTGCGTGACAAGGCCCGCGCGATCCTGCCCAACCAGCCCGGCCACGCGCACGGAATAGAATTCATCCAGGTTATTGGCTGAAATCGCGACAAAGCGCAGCCTTTCCAGCAGCGGGTGGCGTTCATTCTCCGCCTCCTCCAGCACGCGCTGATTGAAGGCAAGCCAGGATAATTCCCTATTGCTGAAGCGTGCCGGGCTTTCCGCCAGCGGGAAGGCTTCGATATCGGGCATGATGTCGCTCATGCAGCAAGGCTATAGCAGAGGCGTGAGGGAAGGCGAGGGGAGGCGCCCGGGAGTCTCAGAATCATCATAAATCCCGTATCCTTCCAGCCATTCGGCCAGGGCAAGCCGCGCTAGCGGGCGGGTAATCCGACCGCCCGTACCCAGTGCCGCGTGATCCAAGCGCGCAACAGCTTCCGCAAGGCTGGCGGCATTGCGGGGCAGGCGTGCCAATAGCCAGGCCTGTACCTCAGGCTCCACGCGCAATTGCCGGTCCGCGAAGAATTTGGCGAGCAAGCCGCACAGTAAGGCATCTGATGGCGCCCCAATGCTGACCGCCTGGGTGGCGCGCAGCCGGCTTGCCAAATCCGGCAGGCGGATTGGCCACCGCGCCGGCGCTTCGCGCCCAATCAGTAGCAGTGTCTCCTGCCTTTCGGCGCAAAGGTTGATCAGATGCAGCAAGGCTGCCTCATCCGCCACGCAATCAGCGTCATCCACCACGCTGCCCTGGGGCGCGGGCGGCAGCAGGCCGCGTAGACCCATGCCATCCAGCCAGCGCCAGCCAAAGCGCGCGGCGGCGGCGCGGGCCAGATGTGTTTTGCCAAGCCCAGCTTCGCCAAAAAGCGCCAGCCGCGCCAATGGCCAGACAGCGGGCTTGGCGAGCCAGCTTCGCGCCGCTTCATTGCTGCTATCCGCGATCACATCGCGCGCATCAAAGGAAGCCGCAACGGGCAGTGGCAGGGCCAATTGGCGCATCATTGCCCGGTCCGTGGCGGGTCTAGATAAAGCGGGCTTTCCAGATAGCGCCGTAGCCAATACCGCGTGACCACGCCAATTGCCGCTGCCATGGGCACGGCAAGCAATACGCCCAGAAAACCGAAAGCAACGCCGCCTGCAAATAGCGCGAAAATCACCCACACCGCGTGCAATTCCACGCGATTGCCGAGCAGATAGGGGTAGATGATGTAGCCTTCGATCCCTTGGCCAATGACAAAAATCATCACAATCACTAGTACTTCCTGCCAAGACCCGAATTGCCCGATGGCCAGCAGCACGGCGGTGGCAAAGCCAGTCAGTGATCCGACATAGGGGATGAAGGTCAGAAAGCCCGACATGATGCCGATGGTGATACCAAGCTCCAGCCCTGCAAAATGCAGCGCGAAGGCGTAGAAAATGCCAAGGCCAAGGCAGCATAATAATTGCCCGCGCAGCCAGGCCGATAAAACGCGATCCGTATCGCGTGCGATTTGCCGAATGACATTGGCGCTACGGCGTGGCAGCCAGCTTTCAATCCGCGTCAGCATGGCGGACCAATCCCGCAGCAAATAAAACGCGACAACGGGTGTTACCACGACAAAGGTGAAAACGCTGAACAACGCAAAACCGCCGCCAATCAGCCGCGTTGCTGCGGTGCCAAGCCAGGATAGCATGGATGCCGCCTGGCTGATCGCCAATTCGCGCAAGCGCTGATCCAGCATATCCGGGCCAAGGGCTTCTTCAAGCCTGGTCAGCAAGTCCCGCAAAGCCTGGCCGATACCTGCGATATAGGCGGGCAGGCGCTGCACCAATATACCAAGCTGCGCCAGGATGAGTGGATAGAGCAGCAGCAGCGCAATCAGCGCAACCGTGCCAAGCAATGTCACCAGCAGAAAGGCGCCAATACCGCGCGGAATACCAAGCCGCGCGAGGCGCGTTGCCAAGGGGTCCAGAAAATAGGCAATGGTCGCGGCCAGCACGAAGGGTGTCAGGATGCCCTGGAACATCCAAAGGCAGAATAACAGCGCAATGCCAAAGCCAAGAAACAACGCCCAGCGTTGCCCGCGCGTGGCTGTGCGCGGCGCCGCAGGTGGTGTGATCACAGGCCGCATTGGGGTGCGCTGTTCGGTCATGCTGTCCAACCGGCGGTGCGCCGCGCAGCCTGCACCACATAAGCCGCACCTGATGCAAAGGTTGTGGCTGCCACAAGCCAGATCATGCTATCCAGCAATAAGGGCGCGCTAAAGCCAAAGCCCGCCAGTAGCAGTACCAAAGCCGCCAGCAGGATTTGCACTGCCGTATTCGCCTTGGAAATGAAAATCGGCTTGATGCGGGGTGGCAGCCCAACGGCCCATAACACCAATACACCGCCAACAATCAGCAAATCCCGAAACACGACAAGAATCGCCAGCCAATCCGGCAGCACGCCAATACTTGCCAGCGTGACATAAACCGAAACGAGCAACGCCTTATCGGCGATGGGATCAAGCACTGCGCCAAGCTGGGATCGCGCATTCCAGGCGCGCGCAATCCAGCCATCCAGCGCATCCGAAATGCCGGCGCCAATGAAGACCACAAAGGCAAGATCAAGCCGGTGCTGCAACATCAACCAGATTGCCGCCGGCACGGCACAAAGCCGCGCCAGCGTGATCAGATTGGGCACCGTAAAAAGCCCTGCCCCCGCCAAGCGCGGCGGTGCTTGGGAAAGACGGTGAAGGTCAGGACCGTCCGGCAAGGCCAAGCCGCCATTGATCATTCGCGGACCCGGTGCCGGGCGCCAGTTGCAGCCCATGATGGCCCAAAGCTTCTGGCGCCATGCCAACCGGCACGCGCAGGCCAAGGTTCAAGCGCGCACGATCGGTGGTAATGCCAACCACATCCAGCTTCACGCCGGCGGCAGTGACGCGGCGACGAATTTCCAACCATTCATTGAGTGT
>JBEDHL010000278.1:0-3595 GCA_041174145.1 Pseudomonadota bacterium | reverse complement strand
GAGTTGGCCGACCTGCTCGGCCAACTCCAGTGCATCGCGGCGCTTCGGCAAGCGCAGAAAGGCGCCGACAGCGATGTTTTCACGCACCGAAAGCCCAGCGAAAGGCTGCACAATCTGGAAGGTGCGCGCCAGGCCAAGCTTCGCCAAATCATGCGGCTTGCGGCCGGTGATCTCCTCACCATCCAACAGCACCAGGCCTGCGCTTGGCTGTTCAAAGCCGGCGATCATTGCGAAAAGCGTGGTCTTGCCCGCACCATTCGGGCCAATCAGCCCGGTGATCGAACCTTCACGCACATCGAAGGTCGCCTCCGAAACCGCGGTCAGCCCACCGAAGCGCTTGGTAAGGTCGCGCACCGCAAGGAAGGCGGGATCCCTGCCCTGCCCTGTCATGGCGCCCCCTTGCCGCGCCAGCGCGCGGCGAGCAGGCCCGGGATGCGATGCAAGGGAAAGCGCACCACGAGAATCAGCAAGGCCCCGAAAATGATCAGATCAAGTCCAGGGATTTTGCCGATCAGCATTTTGGTGCCCTCGCTGAGGCCTTGCAGGATCAGCGCGCCAATCAGCGGGCCAAATACCGTGCCCGCGCCGCCAATAATGGGCGCCAGCAGCGCTTCCACGGAAATCCAGGTACCGAAGGCGATATTGCTGTCAATATACAGGAAATACTGCGCATAAAGCGCACCCGCCGCGCCGGTAAGTGCAGCCGATAGGCTGATGGCACGCAGCTTCACCGCCAGTATATCCACGCCTAGCGCCGCCGCCGCCGATTCATTTTCGCGCACTGCCACCAATTGCGCGCCCAACCTACTTTTCTCCAGCGCCAGCGTGATCAGCATGGCAAGCGCCAGCAGCACCGCGCCCAGAATCAAAAAGCCCGACCGATCGGCAAATTGCAGATTGTCGGCCCCGAGATTGAGGCTGATCAGCAAGCCCGCCGCACCACCCGTGATCTCGGTTGCATTGGCGAGTATCCGCAGCACCTCCGCGAAAGCCAGCGTGACCAACGCAAAATAGGAACCGCGTAGCCCAGCGCGAAACACCATGGCGCCAATCGCGTACCCCAACACCGCCGCCGCCGCGATGCCAAAGGCCACCGCCGGATAGGCATTCACGCCAAAACGCTGTTGCAGAATGGCGCTAACATAAGCGCCCATGCCGAAAAACGCCGCATGGCCAAAGGAATATTGCCCGCCATAACCGCCGAGAAGATTCCACCCCTGCGCCGCAATCGCCAAAATCAGCGTAAAGACCAGGAAATTCAGCACCACATTGCTGGTGACGAATAGCGAAACCAGCACAGCGCCGATCAGAAAACCCAGAATGGGCAAGGTTTCGCGGGCCGTCATGCGCGCGCCCCAAACAGGCCGGTTGGGCGCAGCAGCAGCACCAGGATGAAAATCAGGAATATCCCGATCTGGCCCAGGCTATCGCCGAAATAAAGCCCGGAAAGGCTTTCCACAACGCCGATGAACAGCCCGCCCAATAAGGCACCCGTCACGCTGCCCATGCCGCCCAGCACCACAATCGTGAAGGCCACCAGCACAAAGGCATTGCCGACGCGGGGAGAGACATAAAAGGAAGGCAGCAAAAGACAGGCGGCGATGGCAAGGCAGGCAGTGCCAATGCCGAAAGTCACGGCATAGATATGCGCGACATCAATGCCAACCAAGGCAGCACCGGTGCGTTCCTTTGCCACCGCGCGAATGGCGCGGCCCGTATCGCTGCGCGTCATCAGTACAAATAAAAGCAAGGCCACCAGCAGCGTCACGCCAAAGCCAATCAGCCGCGGCAGCGAAAGCAGCACATCACCCATCTCCACCATGGACATGGCGTAGGGCAGGCGCAGCGTCATTGTATCGGAACGGAAAATCGCCAGCATGGCGTTTTCGATGATGATCGAAAGGCCAAGCGTCACCAGCAGCATATTGGAATCATCGCCACGGCTTGCGGGGCCGATCACCAGCCGCTGCACCAGATAGCCCAGCACGAAGAACAGCCCCGCCAGCGGCACCATCGCTGCATAGGGGTCAAGCCCAAAGGCGCCATGCGCGACAAAGGCCGCATACATGGCAAGCGTCAGCAGCGCGCCATGGGCAAAGTTGATGATGTGCAGCACGCCGTAAACCAGCGTGAGGCCAAGCGCCACCAACCCATAAACGGCCCCCATCAGGAGGCCGTTCAGCACGGCCTCCAGCAGAATTTCGGGCGGGTAGCCCATCTCAGCCGGTTACGGGATAGACCGGCTGCGCATCGGCGAAATCGCGCGGGAAGATCACCTTGATATCGCCATTCTGCACCTGCGTATTCACCGGCTTGCCGCCCTGATTCTGGCCATTCACAAACTGCGTCGGGCCATAGGGCATGATGTGGCTATCAAAGCCCGCGCCAGTCGCCGCCAGCGCCTGAATCAACGCAGCACGATCCGCCCGCCCCGCACGTTCCAGCGCATCGGCAAACAGCATCACGGCAGAATAATTCAGCGGCACATTGTAAAGCCAGAAGCGACCCTGCGCTTCCACGCGCCGGCGCAATTCGGCGGTCTTGGCCTTGCGCGGATCGGCCCAATGGTTGCAATCCATCACCAGATTTGCCGCTTCCGGGAATTCCCGCACAAAGCGGAAATTGGAAGCCGCGCCATTCAGGATGCAATAAATCCCCTTCGGGCGAATGCGCCGCTGCTGCAAGGTTTGCGACAGCAGCACGAATTCCGCGTAATATGATGATGGAATGATCAAATCCGGGTTCAGCGCGCGAATACGCAAAGCCACGTTTGACATATCGCGCGAAGGTGTGGGGTGAGAAATGGTTTCCAGCACCTGAAAGCCGCGCTTGGGCAATTCCGCATTCAGCAGGCGTGCCATGCCGGAACCAAACAGCCCATCCTCATGCACAATCACGGCCGTGCGCGAAGGCTTGCCAGCAGCGTCATTGATGGCGACCAGATTATCCAGCGCACTTGCCGTCACCGTGCCAAAGCCCGGACCGAAGCGGAAGGTATTGGTCAGGCCGCGCGTGACGATCTGATCTGACACGCCGACATCCACGATGTAAGGCAGATCATAGCGCGACGCGGCCTGCGATGCGGCGAGGCAAATTGGGCTTGCAAAGCCGCCCACAATGGCCAGCACGCCTTCGGCCTGCATTTTCTCAACCTCGGCCACGCCACCATCCGGGGTGGAACGCGCATCGCCAAACACCATTTCAATCGGCACACCACCCAGCGCCTTGATGCCGCCGCCGGCATTGATGTCGGCAATGGCAAGTTCCGCGCCGATGCGGCCATATTCGCCATCCTGCGCCAGCGCGCCGGTCACGGGCTGAATAATGCCAAGCTTGATGGTGCGGGGCTGCGCCTGGGCAATGGCCGGCGCGGCAAGAAGCACCGGGGCGGCAAGCAAAGCCTGCCGCCGGGAAAGGGCGATCTGAGACATTGGAAACTCCCCTGTTATGACCTGGAGATGGTCATGCCTCAGGCTTTGCCAATGGGCCAGGGGGCAGCCAAAAAATTCTTAGCGCCGCCCTGTGCTGGCACTACGCGCGGGCGGCGCCGCTGCCGCACCGCAATCCGGCGCATCCAGCCCAGAGATCACATTCC
>JBEDHL010000277.1:0-13644 GCA_041174145.1 Pseudomonadota bacterium | reverse complement strand
TTTTGGGTGTGGATGCGGGGCGCGGCCCAAAAGCGCCACCGCATTGGTGCCGCCAAAACCAAAGGCATTGACGCCCATCACTGCATCATGCGGCACGGCCAGGGTTTCGGTCGCGCGCGGTACGGCCAAATTGAGCCCGGTAAAGTCAATCGCAGGATTGGGCGTTGCGAAATGTAGCGCGCGGGGCACAAAACCCTGTTCCAGCATGAGCATGGCTTTGAGCAAGCCGGCCATGCCAGCGCCCGCTTCCAGATGGCCGATATTCGCCTTGGCGGAACCAATGGGCAAAGCTGCCGCGCGATGGCCCGCCACGGCATGACCAATCGCCCAGGCCTCAGCCGGGTCCCCGGCCTGAGTACCGGTGCCATGGGCTTCAAAAGCCATGAAGCGATCCGGATGCACATCGGCATCGCGCAACAGCCCGCTCAGCAACGCCGCCTGCGCATCACGATTGGGCAGTGAAATACCGATGGTGCGCCCGGCCGTATTGCTCGCGGTGCCAAGCAGCATGGCGCGGATGGGCTCCTGCGCGGCCTTTGCATCCGCAAGGCGCCGCAGGATGATAACGCCCGCCCCTTCGGCGCGCACATAGCCATCCGCCGCCGCATCAAAAACCTGACAGCGCCCGCGCGCAGAAAGCATGCCTGCGCGCGAAAAGCCGATGAAGGCGTAAGGTGAAAGAAGCAGATTGACGCCCCCCACCACGGCAGCTTCCAGCGAGGGATCATCGGCCAAGGCGCGCGCTGCCAGATGCAGCGCGACAAGTGAGGATGAGCAGGCGGTATCAATGGTCTGCGCGCCACCGCGCAAATCAAAGACATGGCCGATGCGGTTTGAAAGAATGGACAGCGCATTGCCTGTCATCAGAAAGCGATCCGCGGCCGCGGGGTCTTGCAGGCGTATCTCCGCATAATCAGTGGAAGACCCGCCGATAAAGACCGCGATGTTGCGCCCGGCGAGGCTTTCGGGGCGAAGCCCCGCGTCTTCAAAAGCATCGCGCGTCACTTCCAGCAACAGCCTTTGCTGGGGATCGGCTTCCGCGATCTCACGCGGGGAAAGGCCGAAGGCTTCGGCGTCAAAGCTTTTAATGTCGCCAATCGTGCCGGCGGCAAAGCTGTAGCTGCGGCCTGCTTCGCCAAGCCGCGGATGATACCAGCGCGTTTTCTCGAAGCGATCTTCCGGCACTTCGGTAACGGCATCCGCGCCCTGGCGCAGCAATGCCGCGAAGCGGGAGAGGTCAGGCGCGCCGGGCAGCCTGGCCGCCGCACCGATAATGGCGATGGGCGGCGCAGGATGGCGCGCATGCCGTTGCCGCTGAGGCGCCCGCATGGGCTAAAGGCCCCGTGTTTGTATGGGCACCATGGCCGCATGCGCCGGTTTCAGCACATCATGAGTCATCGCGGCATTTTGGCGCGCCGCCACCGGATCGGGCAGGCGGGCAAATTGCCGCAGCCAAGGATCGACAAGCGCAAAATGTTGGGTCCAGCTTGGGCGCGACCATTGCGCCAAGCGCTGCAATTGCTTTTCGCGTAGGCGGCTATCTTCCTCGGCAAAACCAAGGATGAAATGGCGCCAGCCGAGCCCATCCAAGGGGCTGAGATAATCCGGCGCGTCGCCGCCCACTTCGCGGAGTGCCGGCAGGTCCGAACAAATGGCGGGGACACCAAGCGCTAGCGCCTCAGCCAAAGGCAAGCCGTAACCTTCCGCGAATGAAGGGAAAAGCAGCGCCCGCGCGCCTTGCAGCAACCCCGCTACGGCATCATCCGGCAGGTCCGCATATTCGCGCACTACACCGGTCAGGGCCGGGCATCGTTCAAGCATGTCGATGATGTTTTCATTCTCCCACCCGCGCCGCCCGATCAGCAGGAGCTTGGGCGTTTCGGTGCCCATGCGCTGGGCCAGATCCCGCCAAATATGCAGCAGCAGCAGATGGTTTTTGCGAGGTTCGATCGTGCCAAGGCAGATGAAGTAAGGCCCTGCGGGCCTTGGGAAGTTACCGTCGGTCCGTGGGGCATCAACCCCAAGCGGCGCGGCCAATACCGGTATATCGCTGACACCCCGGCGCAAATGCGGTGCCAAATCTGCGGCCGTTGCGATGGAATTGACAATGATGCCATCAGCCAGCGCTGCGAAGGTATTGACGCGTGCGACATGGCTGACCGCACTACTTGGCCGCGCATATTCAGGATAATTGGCCGGAATAAGATCATGCACCAAGGCCACAAAACGCGCCCCGCGCTGTTTAAGGGCCGCGATGGGCCTTGGCCGGTCAGCCAAGCGGTGGGACACCAAAAGATAGATGGGCGCTTCGGGCGCATTGAACGCTTTTTCCAGTTCATCCTGCCCGCGACCCAGCCATTGGCGCTGTCGTGCCTGACGCGCCAGGCGTTGAGCGGCCTTCATCACATCGGGTGATAGATCCCTCTCTCCCCAAAGCTTTCCGAGCAGGGGCAGAAAATCAGCAACCAAGCCATGCGGAACCGCGACGGCGGGGCCGATAGCGCCACGGAGTAGAAAGGTGACCGCCCGATTGCCCCGCGCCAGCCAATGGCACGCATAGGCGTATTCAACCCGGTCGATGCCCGATGGCAGCCTGCGCCGCGTTCCGTATACCAACCGCGATATGTCCAGCAGAATGCGCAATAGATTTATCTTTCCCGGCGGCAGAAAGGAGTGGAAAAAATTAAATAAAACAAATAATTATTTTAATGATACAATGCAAGATAGAAAAATTACAAAATGATTGAAAATTTAGCCTTCATTTCGCTTGCTTAGTGAAGATCTGCCCTCCGGAAAGGCACATGCCTTTCCTTGCCTGGGCTTGGCTGTAGGCTTCCTTCCCACCCGGTTTCCGCGCAGGAGATAAAGGCATGAGCATTTGGAAAAGACCCGCAACGCCAGCGGCCATTGAAGCCCGCATGGCCAATAGCCTGCCCGGTGCCTTTGGGATCCGTATCCTGGAGGTAGGGCCGGATTTCATCCGGGCTGAAATGCCCGTGGATCGGCGCCATGTGCAGCCCTACGGCATATTGCATGGGGGCGCCTCGGTCGTGCTGGCCGAAACCCTGGGTAGCCTGGCCACCACCCTGACCTTGCCCGAGGGTCAGCAGGCCGTAGGGCTGGAGGTGAATGCCAATCATGTGTCCGCTGTGCCTGAGGGGGAGAGCGTGACCGCCCTGTGCCGCCCGCTGCATTTGGGCCGCCGCACCCAGGTCTGGCAGACGGAAATCCACCGCGCCAATGGCAAGCTGGCCTGTGTTTCGCGCCTGACCACGGCGGTGCTGGACCGCAAGGCCGAATAGGCTGGGCATGGGGATTGCAAGCCATCCCAAGCCCTATGGACAGGAAAAACCATGCACAAGCTTGCCATCCCGCCCGAGATCATCGCCCGCGTTGAAGCGCGCTGCGGCACTGAGCATCCCTTCAATGATCTGAACCCGGCCCGCACCGCCTTTGTGGTGATTGATATGCAGCTTGGCTTCATGGACCCCGCCATCAGCCATGCCTGCTGCCCAATGGCTGAGCAGATTGTCCCTGCCATCAATCGTCTGGCGGGCGCTTTGCGTCAAGCGGGGGGCGCGGTGTTCTGGATCCAAAACACGCATGACGCATCCTGCGACACAAGTTGGAGTGTGATGCAGCGCATGGCGACGCCTGCGGCCCGCGCGCGGCGCGTCGCGGCCATGACGGAAGGCAGCCCCGGCCATGCGCTGTGGCCCAGCCTGGATGTGCGGCCCGAAGATGAAAAGGTGCTGAAACGCCGCTTCAGCGCCTTCATCCAGGGGTCTTCCGATCTGCCGGCGCGGCTTCGGGCGCGGGGTTTTGATACCGTGCTGATTGGGGGTACGGTGACCAATGTTTGCTGCGAAAGCAGCGCGCGGGATGCGATGATGCTGGATTTCCGCACCATCATGGTGGCCGATGCCAATGCCGCCATGAATGACGCGGAACATAACGCCTCACTGGCCGCGTTTTGGAATATTTTTGGAGATGTCATGACCGTGGATCATGTGATTGCAAGACTGAACGCTGGCGCAGCTTCTGAGGTGGCGGCATGAAGCCCCGCGTTGCCGTAATTGGCACGGGCGGCACCATCTCCTCGATGGGCACGGGGCCGCTTGATATCCTGGATTATCTGGCGAATGGCACGGTGCTGGATGTGAATGCGCTGCTGGCGCGCATCCCCGAAGCAGCGCTGGTCGCAGATGTTGTGCCGGTGCCCTTCCGCGCCATTCCATCGACACAACTGGCCTGGCCGGAATGGAAGGAATTGCTTGGGCTTTGCCATAAGCTCGCCGCGGAAGACCCGAAGCTTGCGGGCATTGTCATCACGCACGGTACGGCAAGCCTGGAGGAGACGGCGTATTTCCTTTCGCTTACGCTGAAAATAACAATTCCCGTTGTGCTGGTGGGCGCACAGCGCCCGGCATCCGCGCTTTCCGGCGATGGGCCGATGAATATCGTCAATGCCATCCGCGTTGCCGCTGATCCGGGCGCGCGTGGCTTGGGTGCGCTGGTGCTGCTGAATGATGAAATTCAGGCGGCGCGGGATGTGACGAAAACCTCCACATTGCGGATGCAAACCTTCCGCACGGCGGATTTCGGCGTGCTGGGTCATGCGGATGGCGATATGATCGCCTGGTATCGCAAGCCTATTCGCAAGATCGCCCCCGATACGGAATTTGATGTGCGTGGGCTTGATGCGCTGCCACGTGTGGATATTGCCTATTGCTATGCGGGCGCGGATGGCGCGGCGATTGATGCCTTTGTTGCTGCTGGCGCCAAGGGGATTGTCACCGCCGGTTTTGCGCCCGGCTATGTGACGCCCGCCATGGTGAAAGCCGGTGAAGCGGCGGTGGCTGCCGGCGTGAAGGTGGTGCTTTCCAGCCGCGCTGGATCGGGCCGCACTTTCCGCACGCAGCGCGGCGATAAATCCGGCTTCATCAGCGCCGATAACCTGACGCCACAAAAGGCGCGCATCCTGCTTTCCTTGGCGCTGACCAAGGGGCTGGATGATGATGGCATCCGGCGCGCCTTCGCGACCTATTGAAAATGGCCGCACCCAGTCCTGAACGCGCCTGGGTGCGGCTGCCTTCGGGGCGGCGGTTGGATTTGCTTTCCCCAACCCCCTTTGATTGGACGGATGAGGATCTGGCGACAGGGCTTGCACGCACCTTTCGCTGGGGCGGGCATTCCATTTGGCCGGAACCACTTTCTGTCGCGCAGCACGCGCTTTTTGTGCTGCAACTTCGCCGCCAGCGGACGCGCCATTGGCTGACGCCGGCGGAAGAATTGCGCGAATTGCTGCATGATGCGGATGAGGGCTTGATCAATTTCGATTGCATCTCACCGCTGAAGCCCTTTTTGGGGGAGCGTTTCGCGGCACTGCAAGCAAGCCTTTCAGCGGCGGTGGCGCTGCGCTATCGCCTGCCGGCTTGGGGGGTGGAAGACAAGCGCGCGCATAAAGCCGCTGATATCGCCGCCGCGGCGGCGGAAGCGGTGCATGTGGCAGGCTGGACAGAAGCCGAGATGCGCGAAACCCTTGGCATTCGTGCGGCCCTTCTGGCGCGTGATCCGCTGGCCGCGCGCTTTGGCGGCGAAGCCTGGCGCCCCTGGCCGCCAGCTCTCGCGGCAGAGCGATTCCTGGCGGAACTCACGCAGCTTCAAGCAAAGCTCGGCTGATATTACTCGCGCGGAATACCCGCCTTTTCGATCACATCACGCCAGAGCGGCACTTCGCGCGCGATACGCTGCGCCAGGGCTTCCGGGCCTTTCGGGTTCAACGTGAAACCGGCGCCAAGCAAGCGCGTTCGGGTCTCATTTTCATTGAGCAGCGCAATCGCCACTTGCGCGACGCGGTCCAGAATAGGCTGCGGCGTGCCGGCGGGCGCAAGCAAGCCCTGGAAGGTTTCCGAGACAAACCCTTCATAGCCAAGTTCAATCATGGTCGGCACATCGGGCAGATCATGCCAGCGTTGTTCACCAGTCAACGCCAAGGCGCGGAGCGTGCCGGCCTTGATCAGCGAATGCGCGGGCGGCAGCGCGGCCACACCAATTGGCGTGGTGCCGGCCAGTACCGCCTGCACCGCCTGCGCCGCGCTTTGATGTGTGACCTGCACCAATTCAATGCCGGTGCGAAGCCGCAGTAATTCCGCGGTCAGATGCGGTGTGGAACCAAGCCCTGGATTGGCGATATTGAGCCCGCCTGGTGTTGCCTTGGCGCGGGCCACAAGATCAGCAACCGAATTGATGCCGCTATCTGGCTTGGTCAGGATGGTATTGGGGGAAGCGCCCAATTCCGTGATCGGCGCAAAATCCTTCGCAATGTCATAGCCCGGATTGCGAAACAGCGTCGGGTTCACCACAAAACCGGTGGAGGTCACCAGCAGCGTATAGCCATCAGCTGCGCTGCGCGCCGCATGGGCAATGCCAACATTGCCGCTGGCGCCGGGGCGGTTTTCGACCACTACCGGCTTGCCTAGCGCTGTCGAAAGCCCAGGCGCGATGACGCGCGCCATGACATCGGTAGGGCCACCTGGGCCGAAGGGCACCACCAGGCGAATGCTGCGCGAGGGCCAGGCATCGGCACCCTGCGCGCGGGCCAAGGCAGGTGCGGCCAAAAGGCCCAAGGCGGCGCGGCGTGTCAGACGATAGGTGCTCATGTCCAGTATCCTCCGCTCGACGCATTCTTTTGTCGCGTCGTTTAGGAAAGGCTGGGACGATGCGCGGGTAAGGTCAAGCCGCGCATCGATATATCTACAAGCATTGGCAATCAGGCTTTGAAGTACCACTGCTCTGGATGGCCGCCCCAGGGGGTGCGAATATGTTGCGAAACCCCGGTGCGCGCGGGCACGTTTTCAAGCCTTTCGCTCACCACCCGCACGCCCATAAAGGCCGGTGACAATCCAACAACGCCGATGCCCCATTGTTGTTCCACCACCAGCTTCCAGACTTCCTGCGCTGTCTTGTTGCGTTCCGCTTCCTTTTGGCCGGCGGCGGCGCGCATCAAATCAAAGGCGCGCTTCATTTCAGCTTCCGCCGGTTCCTTGCCGCGCTGACCATTTGAAGCGAACCACATCGCATGGGCATTGCCCATCACGCCCGCGGTAGGATCCACCGGCAAGGCATAGCGCGGATACAGGTAAAGGCTTTCGGTACCGTTATTGGTCCACATAAAGATCTGGTGCTGGTCATTCAGCGCGCGCGTAATGGCAAGGCTTCTTTCCATTACCTTCACATCGGCTGCAATGCCGATCTGCCGCCAATGCTGGACGATCATTTCCCCCTGTTGTGGCCAGGTGGGTGAAAGCGTCTGCGCCACGGCTATTTCAATCCGCAGCCTTTGGCCATTATCGCGCCGCAAGCGGTAGCCTTCGCGATCCTTCCGCGTGAGGCCAACGGAATCAAGCAGCCGATTGGCCTGCGCTGGATCATGCGTGGACCATTTTGTGCGCCAAGCCTCACCTGGGCTTTCGGGGATAATGCGATCCGGGATCACCGAACCTGGCGTGCCAAGGCCAAGCCAGAAGGCTTCATTCAATTGTTCCCGATCAATGCCAAGGGAAAGCGCGCGGCGGAAGCGCACATCGGCCAGCAGGGCGCCGATTTCCCGATCTTCCGTATAGGTCATATTCGGGAAAAGTACCGTATCACCGCCGTTGAAGCCGGGGTCCAGATGCACGCGGTAACGGCTGCGCTGGCGATTTTCCAACAGGATTGGCAGCTTACCCAAATCGATGAAGCGTTCCTGATAATCATAATCTCCGGCGATGGCGCGCAGGTTCACGACCTCAGGATTTTCGGCAAGGGTCATCTGGATGCGATCAATATAGGGAAGCTGATTTCCTTCAGTATCCACCGCGTAATAATAAGGGTTGCGTTCCAGCACCCATTGCTGCCCGGTGATGGGCTGTACCATACGCCAAGCGGCAAGCGTGGGCAGGTCGCGATTAAGCCGCCAATCCGAACGGTTGCGGAAAAGCTGCACCCAGGTGGTAAAGCCCGCCGCGCGCGCCTGTGCGTTCAGCGCTTCAACCGACGAATTCTTCGGCAGGAATTGGCTGAGGTAATGCTTCGGCGCATAAACGCTATAGGCGCGGCCATCGGATTGCTGGCGTGTTTGCCCGCCACCAACCAGCGTATCGCCCGCCAGCAGATAGGGGAAAAGATAATTCGGCTCGTCAAAAACGAAGACAACAGTGTTATCATCAATTTTCTCGACACGGCCAGGCTTGCCATTCGCAGACATCTCCGGCGCTGGCGCGGGCACCAGATCCGGGTTCTTGTACATGTCTTCGAACCAGAAAACCCAATCATCGGCGGTATGCGGCGTGCCGTCAGACCAACGCAGCCCCTTGCGCAAGAATACCGTAGTACGCTTGCCATCGGCGCTGACCTCATAGCCCTTGCAGAGGCAGGGCGCGATTTCGGTGCCGGTCTTGTCAAAGAAAAGCGGCTTGTCGGCTGACATCAGGCGATTGCCGTTTTCACTATCGCCGGGTCCAATAAAGCCGCGCCGCCAGGTCCCGCCATAGCGCCCCACGCTACGCAACGGTTGCACCACCATGACATCTTCGGGCAGGCGCTGTTCTACCGGCGGCAGACGGCCGGCGCGCACCTGTTCGGCCAACATTGGCGCTTCGGCAAAGCGCTGCGGGCGGCGCGCGGGATCAGTGATCAGGGCGGGGCCTTCCAATTCACCGACAAGCGCGGAATCCCGCACCGACCCGCTCGATTGCGCGAAGACGCTGGAAGCAAGCCCCGTGGCGGCCAGCAGACCAACCCCAAATTCACGACGACGCATGGTTTACTCCCTGGATTTTTAGCCGGTGACGCCGGCGAGATTGATTTCCCCTGCCCGATGGCAACTGGTGAAACGCCCGGGCGCGATTTCCGTGAGTTCTGGCCGCTCCACACGGCAGCGATCTGTCGCGTAAGGACAACGTGGATGAAAGGCGCAGCCCGGTGGCGGCTTGGCCGGGTCCGCCACTTCGCCGGTTGCCTTCATGCGCCGCCCACGCAAGGCGGGGTCCGGCGCGGGCACCGCGGCAAGCAGCGTTTCCGTGTAAGGATGACGCGGCGCACGATAAAGTTCATCGGTTGGTGCAATTTCGACAATACGCCCGACATACATCACCGCCACACGGTCACTGATATGCCTTACGACCGAAAGATCATGCGCGACGAACAGCATGGAAAGACCAAGCCTATCCTGCAAATCCAGCAGCAGATTGATGATTTGCGCCTGAACCGAAACATCAAGTGCCGAAACTGGTTCATCAGCGACAATCAGGCGTGGATTGAGCGCAAGGGCGCGCGCAATGCCAATGCGTTGGCGTTGCCCGCCGGAAAAAGCATGCGGAAAGCGTGAACGCGCGCTGGCGGGCATCTGCACCAATTCCAGCAATTCCAATACCCGCGCTTCCCGTTCAGCCGCCGGCACGCCATTCACCCGAAGCGGTTCGGCGATGATATCGCCCACCATCATGCGCGGATTGAGCGATGAATAGGGGTCCTGAAAAATCATCTGCATGTGTCGGCGCAGCGGGCGCAACGCGCGCTTCCGCAGGGTCGCCAAATCTACGCTTTGATCATCATCAATGGAAAAATGTATTGCCCCAGATGTTGGTGCCAGCGCTCGCAGGATACAGCGTGAAACTGTGGTCTTGCCACAACCGCTTTCACCCACCAAAGCAAGGGTTTCACCCTTGGCGATACTGAAGGAAACGCCATCCACGGCGCGCACCCGGCCAATTTCCCGGCGCAGCAGCCCCGCATGGATCGGGTAGTGTTTTTTGAGATCAACAATTTCGAGAATATTCACCCTGGCATCTCCAGGAAGCAGCTTGCACCGATCTGCCCTGCGGGAATGGCCGGCGGGAGAGAGACAGAACAGCGGCCTTCAATCGCTTCGGCACAACGCGGATGGAAGGGGCAGCCTTTTGGCCGTGCGCCGGGATGCGGTACTGCGCCGCCAATTGTCGCCAGCCTTTGCCGTGGCTTGGCCAGAATATTCGGCACTGCGCGGAGCAAGGCGCGCGTGTAGGGGTGGCGCGGCGCAGCGAAAAGGGCTTCAACCGGCGCATATTCCACGATGCGGCCAAGATACATCACCGCAACGTCGTCGCACATTTCGGCAATCACCCCCATATCGTGGGTAATCAGCATCAGGGCGATGCGCTTTTCCGCTTGCAGGCGCCGCAGCAGATCCAGCACTTGCGCTTGCGTGGTTACATCCAATGCCGTGGTTGGTTCATCAGCGATCAGGATGTCAGGGTCGCCCGCCAGCGCCATGGCAATGCCCACGCGCTGGCGCAAACCGCCGCTGAGCTGAAAGGGATAGGCATCCACGCGCAATTCAGGCCGTGGAATACCCACTTCATGCAGCAGTTCAATGGCGCGATCACGCGCCGCGGCTTTGGATAAATCGCTGTGCTGGCGCACTGCCTCAATAATCTGATTGCCGACCGTGTAATGCACGGAAAGCGCTGTCATGGGTTCCTGAAAAATCAGGCCGATCCGCCCACCGCGAATTTCGCGCATATGTTTTGTATTGGGGTCCAACTGCAGCAAATCGACCGGCGCTGCTCCTTCCGGGTCAAGCGTGATGCTGCCCCCCACCACTCGGCCAGGCCGATCGAGAATGCGCAAGATGGAACGCGCGGTCACGCTTTTGCCGCAGCCGCTTTCGCCCACAATGCCAAGTGTGCGTCCGGCACTGAGATCAAAGCTGACCCCTTCCAGGGCGCGCACCACGCCCTGTTGCATTTCGAAATGCACCGCCAGATCGCGGATGGCGAGGGCGACAGGTTCAGCCATAAGGATCTGCCGCGTCACGCAGCCCATCGCCCAGGAAGTTGAACGCCAGAATGACCAGAATGACGGGCACCGCCGCAGAAAGTAGCCAGGGCGCCCCGGACAGCACCTGAATATTCTGCGCATCCTGCAACAATATGCCCCAGCTTACGGCGGGCGGCCGCAGGCCAAGCCCCAGGAAGCTCAAGGCTGTTTCACTGACAATCATGGCGGGCAGCGCCAGGCTGACAGCGGCGATGATATGGCTCATGAAGGAAGGCAGCATGTGGCGGAAGATGATGCGGCCCTGGCTGGCGCCGGCCAATTCCGCGGCCACGACGAAATCTTCTTCCCGCAATGACAGGAAGCGCCCGCGTACCACGCGCGCAAGATCAGTCCAGCCGATCAGTGAAATGATGATAGTGATCGCGAAATAGACTTGCAGCGTGCTCCAGCTATTGGGCAGCGCGGCGGCAAGACCCATCCAAAGCGGAATGGTCGGGATGGAACGCAGCACTTCAATCACGCGCTGGATGCAGGTATCCACCCAGCCGCCATAAAGCCCGGAAATGCCGCCCAGAATGATGCCCAGCAATAGGCTAAGCGTAACGCCAGCCAAGCCGATAAAGAGCGAAACGCGCGTTGCCACGATCATGCGTGAAAACAAGTCCCGCCCCAATTGATCCGTGCCCAGCAGGAAAATGCCATCGGTTCTTTGTCCGCCAACAATGCCGACCAGGTGGATGTTGGTTTCAAACACCCCGAAAAGATGATAGCTATACCCCGGCACGAATAGCCGCACCGGCAATTTACGATTGGGATCAGGCGTGTAAACCAACTGGAAGGTTTGCCGGTCCCGCACGCCGCGCAGCCCATAGACATGCGGGTTGAAGCCGCTTTCATCGAAGAAATGAATCGCCTGTGGCGGGATGAAGCTGCGCCGCGCATCCGTTGCATGCGGGTCATTGATGGCCAGAAAATCGGCGAAGGCGGCCACCAGATAGAAAAGCGCAATCACCACAAGGCTGATCACGGCCAGTCGGTGGCGCCGAAAACGCCACCAGGTCAGGCGCCATTGCGTTGCTTCCGCCCAGCGATCCTGCCCGGCGGCAGCGGTGGGGTCAGCGGCGCTCATGCGCGCCCCTCCAGCCGAATGCGTGGGTCAATCCACATCAGCAGAATGTCTGAAATCAGGGTGCCAATCACGGTCATGATGCCAAGCAGCAGCACAATGGCACCGGCCAGGAACATATCCTGCGCCACCAGGGCTTGCAGAAGAAGTGGGCCAACGGTCGGCAGGCCAAGCACCAGCGAAACCACGATGCTGCCGGAAACAAGATAGGGAAAGATATAGGCGATGGAACTCGCAAAGGGATTGAGCGCCGCGCGCACAGGGTATTTCAGAATGGCGCGGCTTTCCGAAAGCCCTTTGGCACGCGCTGTCACCACATAGGGTCGGCGCAATTCATCCAGCAGATTGGCGCGCATGATGCGAATAAGCTGCGCTGTACCTGCCAGCGCCAATACTGCTGCCGGCAGTGGTAGGTGCTTGATAAGGTCCCAAACCCGCGCCCAACTCCAGGGTGCTTGGACATAATCGGGCGAAAAAAGCCCGCCCACATTCAGGCCAAGATAGCGAAAGCCCAGATACATCAGGATCAGGGCGAGCAGGAAATTCGGCACCGCAAGACCAATGAAGCCAAGTGTAGTGAAGATGTAATCACCAATCGAATATTGTCGGACGGCAGAATAGATGCCGATGGGCAAGGCGATGGCCCAGGTGAGGAAAAGTGCGGCAAGGGAAACCACCATGGTCAGCCAAAGCCGGTCCCCGATCACTTCCGCCACCGGGCGGCGCCAGACCATGGAAACACCAAAATCACCCTGTGCCACGCGCCCCATCCAGCGCGCATATTGCACCAGCACCGGCTGATCCAGCCCATATTCGCGCCGCATTGCATCGGCCTGCTCCTGCGATACGGAACTGCCACTTGCGGTCAGATTGGCGATATAGGCATCCACGAAATCGCCAGGCGGCAAGCGGATGATGATGAAGGTCAGCGCCGAGATAAACAGGCAGGTGACAAGCGCAAGGCTGACCCGCTGGAGCAGATAGCTCAGCACGAAATGCCATCGGGCGATTGTGCCACGATCCGCTTCCTTCCCTTGCGCGATCCAGGACAGCCCAGATCGTCTTCATGGAAGGTAACCACAGCGTGGCCTTGGGCTGCAAGGCGCCTTGAAGCCGCTTGCGCCGCGCGGCGCCTTCACCCCGCCAAATGCCGCCGCCTTATGAAGCGCTGGGCCAAGCCATCCACCGGGCCCAGAAGCACGGATACCGCCCAGGCCGCGCCCGCCATCAGCACAATCGCGGGGCCGCTTGGCAGATCAGCGTGATAGGACAGCAGCAGGCCAATCACGCTTGACGCCAGTGCAATGGCCGAAGCGGCATAGACCATGCCGGAGACCTCGGTTGCCCAATGCCGCGCGGCAATGGCGGGCAGCATCATCAGCCCAACCGCCATCAGCGTGCCCAAAGCCAGAAAGGCCGAGAGCATGTTCAGCACCACCAGCCCCATGAACACCAAATGCCAAAACCCACCATGCGCGCCGGTTGCGGCAGCGAAGGCAGGGTCAAAACATTCCAGCACCAAGGGCCGCCAACCAATGGCGAGCAATACCAGCGTCAGCGTCGCGACACCGGCCATGAGCAACAGTGCGGCATCATCCACGCCAAGCACGCTGCCAAACAGGATGTGCTTCAAATCCCCCGCGCCGCCGCCGATTGAAATCAGCGCCACCCCGGCGCCTAACGCCAGCAGATAAAGCGCGGCGAGCGTTGCATCTTCC
>JBEDHL010000276.1:0-7124 GCA_041174145.1 Pseudomonadota bacterium | reverse complement strand
GGCCTGGACAATGGCGGGGGCGGCAAGCCCGGCAGCAAGGCCCGAGGCCCCGAGCAAAAGGGAACGACGATCCATATTCAGCGTGACCTCCTGATAGGTTTTGGGGCCATCACGGGTCAGTGATGGCCTCTTGCGGCGCTAACTGGATCACAAAAGGGTAAAAAACAAGGGTTTTCGCGGAAAATGCCGCCTCAGGCCGCCTTGGCGGGTAGGGATTTCATGGCGGAGCGGAAGGCATCCAGGGTTTGCGCCACATCGGCGGCGGTATGGGCCAGCGACATGTAGAATTTGGCGTCGCCCTTCAGAATGCCCTTGGCGCGGAAAACACCATTCACATGCTTCTGCATGGCCGCATCCTGGCGGATCACGCTGCGGTAATCGCGAATATCCCCCGTGGCATAGACCACGTCGAAAAGCGGCGGCTCACCCACCACCTGGGCGGGGATGCCGGTTTCCGCGATCAGGCCTGAAAGCCCATCCATAAGGCTGCGGCCAGAGGCGAAAATCGTGTCATAGGCGCCTGGTTCGCGCAGCACCGCCATGGTGGCAAGCCCCGCCGCTGAGGCCACGGGGTTGCCCGACAGCGTGCCAATTTGCGTCAGGAAGCGGTCTTCGCCGACCAAGGCCTTGTCGAATTGCGCCATGATATCGGCGCGCCCGCCAAGGGCCGCCAACGGAAAGCCGCCGCCGATGATCTTGCCGAGCGTGCAGATATCCGGCGTCACGCCGTAATATTCCTGCGCGCCGCCATAGGCGAAGCGGAAGCCGGTGACGACCTCATCAAAAATCAGTGGAATGCCAAGCCGCGCGGTCACTTCACGGATCGCTTGCAGGAAGCCGGGCTTGGGCGGGATCAGGCGCTGGAAGGGTTCCAGGATCACGCCGCCGATTTCATCATGCCGCGCTTCAATCAAGCGCACCGCCGCTTCAATATCATTGAAGGGGGCGACCAACACTTCACCGCGCACGCTATCGGGAATGCCGGGCGTATCCGGCACGGCTTCCGGGAAATTGGCGAGTTTTTTTGGGGCAAGGCTCATCAAACCCCAATCGCTCATGCCATGATAGCCGCCTTCGAATTTCACGATTTTCGGGCGCTTGCGATAGGCGCGGGCAAGCCGCATGGCGTAAAGGTCCGCCTCAGACCCTGAAGACACAAAGCGCACCTGTTCCACGCAGGGCACGGCATCCACAATGGCGGCAGCGAGCCGAATGCCGTGTTCATTATTGGCAAAGAAGGTGGTGCCCAACGGCACCTGCGCCAATACGGCTTCCGTAACCTTGGGGTGGTTATGGCCGATATACATGGGGCCACTGCCCAGCAGATAATCAATATATTCGCGCCCCGAAACATCCCAGACATGGGCGCCACGGCCTTCGCGCAAAATCACCTCAGCCGGGAAATTACCGAAACCACCCCCCGGCAACACGCGCTTGGCAAGGGCGTGCAATTCCTGTTCTTCGGCGGAAGGGGCGGTGCTGGACATGGCGCGGGCTCCGGTAGCGGTGTTTGGGAGAGGCTAGAGCACTATCCCACCAAATGAAAACGGCGGATCTGCATTACCCTTCTATTGCGCCAAGGGCGGGCGCAGATGCGCCCAGGGGCGCGCCTCTTCAAAGGCAGCGCTGGCTTGCAATACGCCAAGATCATCAAAGCGCCTTCCCACGATTTGCAGACCCACGGGCAAGCCCGCCGGGGTGAAGCCACAAGGCAGGCTGGCGGCTGGGCTGCCGGACCAGTTGAAGGGGTAGGAGAATTCCGCCCACATCAGCCAATCCCAATCATGCTGCGGCCAATGCGCCGGTTGCAGGCGATTAGCGGGGAAGGCGGCGACGCTGACGGCAGGCGTCAGCAGGAAATCATAGCCTTCCATGAAATCATGGATCTGCTGCACGTAATCAAAGCGCCGCGTGCGCATTTGCATGAATTGCGCGGTGGTAACATTGGCATTGTCGCGCAGCATGGCGACAAAGCCGGGGTCCATGCGATTGGCGAATTGCGGAAGGTATTCGACGCGGCCTGCATAGACAGCCGGCCAGAAAAAGCGGATCAGCTCCGGCCCCAGCTTCCCCCAAGGCGGGGAGACTTCTTCGATGATCGCGCCCATTTCCTCAAACACATGAATGGCGCGCGCAACGGCTTCGGCTACTTCCGGATCAACACGCGCATGGCCAAGATCGGGCGAATAGGCAATGCGCTTACCGCGCATGGAAGCCGCCTTCAATTGGCCGGCGTAATGCTGCGGCGGCGCTTCAAGTGATGTGTAATCCCACGGATGCGGGCCGGCCATGGCTTCCGTCATCAGCGCGGCATCTTCCACGCTGCGCGTCAGCGGGCCGATATGGGTTGCGAGTTCATTATTGGACATGGGCCAGCTTGCGACCCGCCCATGGGTTGGCTTGAAGCCATAAACGCCGGAAAAATGCGCCGGCATGCGGATGGACCCCGCGCCATCGCCGCCCTGATGCAAGGGCCCATAGCCGCAGGCCGCCCCAACCCCGGCACCGGAAGATGACGCGCCGGCATTCAGCCCATGCCCCCAGGGGTTATGGGTGATGCCGGAAATCGGCGCCTCACTAACCCCCTTCCAGCCCCATTCGGCGGCCGAGGTTGTTTTGCCGAGCATCATGCCGCCCGCAGCGTAAAGCCGGCTGACGCAAGGCGCATCCACATCCGGGATGGTGCCTTGCGTGACAGCGCTGGCGAAATCCGTCTGCACGCCCTTGGTGTGCTGCAAATCCTTAATGGTGAAGGGAATACCTTCCAGCAGGCGTGGCGTCTCACGCTGCATGAATACGGTTTCGGAACGCTTTGCGGCGGCCAGCGCGATTTCAGGTGTCAGGCGCATCATGGCATTCACGCGTGGTTCAATGCGTTCAATGCGCGCAAGGATGGCCTGCACAACTTCGACCGGGGAGAGCTTGCGGGCGCGATACAGCGCCATGAGGTCACGCACGCCAAGAAAGCCGATATCATCCGGGTTCATTTCGCTGCCTCCGTCTCGCAGGCGCGGCGGCCTGCAATTGCCAGCCTGCAACGGCCTGCCATGCCGGGCAAGCTTGGGTTTGCCTGCACTGTCGCAGGACTTTTCCTTGACGCTGGCTGGAAAGGCACAATAGCCTTTTGCGAACCCTGGGGAGGGATACGAAAATGCTTCGTCGGAATCTTTTGGCGGCGACGGCCACGGCTTTGGCCGCACCGCGCCTTGGTGCAGCGCAAGGCCAGCCTGGTCGGCGCGTTTTGCGCTTCGTGCCGCAGGCCGATCTGACCTTGCTGGACCCGATCCATTCAGTGGCCTTTGTAAGCCGCAATCATGCGATGATGGTCTATGACACGCTTTATGGCTGGGACGCCGAATTGCGCGCGCGCCCGCAAATGGCGGAAGGTCACACCATCAGCAATGATGGCCGCGAATGGCGCATCCGCCTGCGTGAGGGTTTGCGCTTTCATGATGGAGAGCCCGTGCGCGCGCAGGATTGCGCCGCTTCTATCCGTCGTTGGGCCACGCGTGATGCCTTTGGCCAGGCGCTTTGGGCGGTAACAGATGAATGCGGTGCGGCGGATGATCGCACCATTCTGATCCGCCTGAAGCAGCCCTTCCCACTTCTGGCGGATGCGCTGGCCAAGGTCGGCACGCATCTTTGCGTGATGATGCCCGAACGGCACGCGAATTTGCCATCTTCGCAGGCGGTGCCTGAAATGATCGGGTCCGGGCCATTCCGCTTTGTGGCGAGTGAACGCCTGCCGGGCAGCCGCAATGTCTATGCCAAGAATGAGCAATATGTGCCGCGCCAGGAAGCCGCTTCCTATATGGCCGGCGGCAAGCAGGTGCATTTTGATCGCGTGGAATGGCTAACCATTCCGGATGGCGCCACCGCTTCCGCTGCCTTGCAGCGGGGTGAGATAGATTGGTGGGAATTGCCGGCGATTGATCTGGTGCCGCAGCTTCGCCGCGCGCGTGGCTTGAAGGTGGAAATCCTGGATCCAAATGGGTCAATCGGCTTCCTCAGGCCCAATCACCTCAATCCGCCTTTGGATAATCCGGCGATCCGGCGCGCTATTCTGCGCGGCATTGTGCAGCGTGATTTCATGACCGCGGCCGGCAGCACGGATGAATCGCTTTGGCGCGTGCCCTATGGCTTCTTTGCGCCGAGTTCGCCCATGGCAAGCGATGAAGGGATGGATGCCTTCCGTAACCCAACCAGTGTTGCGGATACGCGCCGCGCGCTTCAGGAAGCGGGCTATCGCGGGGAGAAGATTAACCTGCTGGCGGCCACCGATTTCCCTGTGATCAATGCGATGAGCGAGGTGGCTGGGGATTATCTCCGCCGCATCGGGATCAATCTTGATTATGTCGCGACTGATTGGGGTTCAGTGACCTCTCGCATCCTGAACCAGAACCCGGTGGATCAGGGCGGCTGGAATTTTATGGTGAGTTGGACCGCGGGCAGCGCTCAGGTGAACCCGGCGGCGAATAACCTGATCCGGGGCCATGGGCGGAGTGCCATTTTCGGCTGGCCAACCGTGCCGGAGTTGGAAACGCTCCGCAATGCGTGGTTCTCCGCACCCGATGATGCGGCGCGTGCCGCCATTGGCCGGCAGATGCAGCGCGTGAGCTTTGACCAGGTGCCCTATATTCCGCTAGGCCAATTCTTCTCACCCACCGCGATGCGCGCCGATCTGACCGGGATGCTTCAAGGGGTGGCGCTGTTCTACAATATCCGGCGCGCCTGATGATCTATCAAGTCCGAGCCTATAACCTCTCCCACGCATCGGAAAACCGCATTCATGATGATGCCACAGCGCAGCGCTTTGGCTTCACTGGCGGGCTGGTGCCGGGGGTGGAGGTTTTTGCCTATTGCTGCCATCTGCCGGTTGAAAAATGGGGCCGCGATTTTTTGCGCCGGGGCGCGATTTCGGCCGGCTTCCAAAAGCCGGTTTATGATGGCCGCATCGCGATTGTGACCGCGACCGAGGATGCGGATGGCTTGGCCTTGGCAGTGACAAGTGAAGGCATTGCCTGCGCCAGTGGTCATGCCAGCCTGCCCGCAGCGCCGCCCGAGGCCGTGACGCTGGCGGAATGGCCAGCGGCAATACCCCCGGAGACACGCCCGAAGGCAAGTGAGGAAAGCCTCGCCCCCGGGTTGTGGCTTGGCACGCGCGCGCTGGAACTGACGCCACAAGTGCTGGCCGATTATCTGCGCGATGTACGTGAAACCGGGCCGATCTATGCCGAACAGGGCATTGCCCATCCTGGCCTTGTTTTGCGCATGTGCAATTGGTTGCTGACGCAGAATGTGGTGCTTGGGCCGTGGATTCATATCGGCAGCAAACTCCGCTTTCATGGCGAAGCGCGGCTTGGGGAACGCCTGACGGCGCGTGGGCGCATCAGCGCCAATATCGAACGCAAGGGGCATCGCATCGTCACGATTGAAGCGCTGGTGCTGGCGAATGAGGCGCGCCCCGTAGCGCGCGTGACGCATGAAGCGATATGGCGTCCGCGCCAGGTCGCGGAAGCCGAGGGATGAGCCTTACGATACGCAGCATGGCGCCAGATGAAATCAGCCTGGCGCTTGATTGGGCTGCGGCCGAGGGATGGAACCCAGGGCTTGCCGATGCCGAATGCTTCGCCGCCGCGGACCCCGCTGGCTTTCTTTTGGGTGAAATCGCCGGTGAAGCGGTTGGGTGCATTTCCGCAACACGCTACGGCACGGATTTCGGCTTCATTGGTTTCTACATCATGCGCCCAGGATTTCGTGGCATGGGGCATGGCATGGCGTTGTGGCGCGCTGCCATGGCGCGGCTGGAAGGGCGCGTGATTGGGCTGGATGGGGTAGTGGCGCAGCAGGCCAATTATCAAAAATCCAGCTTCGCGCTGCTGCACCGAAATATTCGCTATGGCGCCGCCGCGCCGCTAATACCCCCCTTCAAGGGAACAGTGCCGATAGCAGCGGCTTCATTGCCCTTGAGCCAGCTTGCCGCCTTTGATCAGCGTTTCTTTCCGGCGGCGCGGGAAGGTTTTTTGCGGCAATGGCTGGCCGCGCCGGGGCATATTGGTCTTGCCCTGCCAGGGAAGGACGGGCTGCAGGCCGTGGGTGTGCTACGTCCCTGCCGAGAGGGTTCAAAAATTGGTCCGCTTTTCGCGGAAACACCCGAAGCGGCGCGTAAGGTTTTCGCTGCCTTGCTGGCGGAGGCACCGCCTGGCTCCGTTTTCCTGGATGTGCCGGAACCAAATGCCGCAGCAATCGCCATGGCCCGCGAAGCCGGCATGACGCCAGCCTTTGAAACCGCACGCATGTATGCGGGCAAAGCGCCAGATCTACCCTTGGCGCAGATCTACGGCATTACCAGTTTTGAACTGGGGTGATTGTTACGGCTGCACCGTGCGCTGCAATTTCTCGACCGGGAAGCCTTCCTGCCGCGCTATCGCCACCGCCGCCGCGTAATCCGCTTCCGCCATCACCGGGGCGCGTGACAGCACCCAAAGATAATCTCGCCCAGGCGCACCCACCACGGCCCAGCGGTAATCAGCGTCCAGCCCAATGATCCAGTAATCACCAAAGAAAGGCCAGAAGAAGCTCACGCGCAGCCGGTCATTTCCTGGGCTGGCACTGTGCGCAATGGCGGTAGCGCTGCGTTCCACGCCACCCGCCGCAGCGTTGCGGCAGCGATTGAGCACAGCCACCGCACCATCGGGGCGGAGCGTATATTGCGCCGTAACTGCTTCACAGCGCACGCGGCTGCTATCCTGAAAACTGGTCGGCAGGCGCGCGGCTTCATGCCAAAGCCCGGCATAGCGGCCAAGATCCACCTGCCCCACGGTTTTCGGCGTATTGGGGCCGGGTTGCGTGGCGCAAGCGCCAAGCACCAGCACGGCAAGCAGCAGAAAACGACGCATCTTATTCCCCCGGAATGCTGCCCTTGGGCAGCGTCAGCACATGATCATAAATGCCGCCCGCCGTGGTGATCCAAATATCGTTGCGCCGGGCAGCGATATGCGCGAGAGCGCGGCGCAAATGCCGCATCCGATAAGGTTGGCCCACCAAATAAGGGTGCAGCGCAATGCCCATGACTTGCGGCAGGCCATCGCCAATCTGCCGGCACCTTTCTTCAAAATCATCCA
>JBEDHL010000275.1:0-7753 GCA_041174145.1 Pseudomonadota bacterium | reverse complement strand
GGGTGCGGGCGATCCAGCATGGGGGGTTCCTTTCTCAACGTCCGGCAAGCCATACCCCCAGCGCGCGGTTGAGGGAACCTGCCCTTTCTTGCCGGGTCTTGGCGCCCCGGGCAGGGCGGTGTAGCCAGCCGCCATAACCCCCTGCAACCGGAATCATCCGCCATGGCTGCCATTGCCGATATCATCGCCCGCGAAGTGCTGGATTCTCGCGGCAATCCGACTGTCGAAGCCGAAGTGGTGCTGGATACCGGCGCCCGCGGTCACGCCATTGTGCCCTCCGGCGCGTCCACCGGCGCGCATGAAGCGGTGGAACTGCGCGATGGCGACAAGGCCCGCTATGGCGGCAAGGGCGTGCTGAAGGCGGTGGCAAGCGTTGAAGGCGAGATTTTCGACGCGATTTCCGGCCTTGATCCGCTCGATCAGATCAAGATTGACGAGACGATGATCGAATTGGATGGCACGCCCAATAAGGCGCGGCTGGGCGCCAATGCCATGCTGGCGGTTTCTCTCGCGGTGGCCAAGGCAGCGGCGGCGGATTTGAACATCCCGCTTTATCGCCATGTCGGCGGCGTTTTCGCCCGCACACTGCCGGTGCCCATGATGAATATCGTCAATGGCGGCAAGCATGCGGATAACCCGATTGATATTCAGGAATTCATGATCATGCCGGTCGCTGCCGGCACCATGGCCGATGCGGTGCGTATCGGCTCGGAAATCTTCATGGCGCTGAAAAAGGCGCTGCATGATGCCGGGCATTCCACCAATGTCGGCGATGAGGGCGGCTTCGCCCCCAATCTGAAAAGCGCGGATGAGGCTTTGGCCTTCATCACCAAGGCCTGCGAAGCGGCGGGGCATCGCCCGGGTGAGGATGTGGTCTTCGCGCTTGATTGCGCCGCGACCGAATTCTTCCATGATGGCGTCTATGCCCTGGAAGGTGAAGGCAAGAAGCTCGACCCCGCCGGCATGGTGGAATATTTGGCCGCGCTGACGGCGAAATGGCCGATTGTCTCCATCGAAGATGGCTGTTCGGAAGATGATTGGGCCGGCTGGAAGCTGCTCACGGACCGCATTGGCGCCAAGGTGCAGCTGGTCGGCGATGATCTTTTCGTGACAAACCCTGAACGCCTGCGCCGGGGTATCCAAACGGCGACGGCGAATGCCATTCTGGTGAAGGTGAACCAGATCGGCACGCTGACCGAAACGCTGGAAGCGGTGGAAATGGCCCATCGCGCCGGCTATCGCGCGGTGATGAGCCACCGTTCCGGCGAAAGCGAGGATGCGACCATCGCGGATTTGGCGGTCGCGACCAATTGCGGGCAGATCAAGACCGGGTCGCTTTCCCGTTCGGACCGGCTGGCGAAATACAATCAATTGATCCGCATCGAACAAGGGCTTGGCCCGGCGGCGCGTTATGCTGGCCGGGGCGTGCTGAAGCGCTAACCCCGGCGCCTGGCCAGATAGGCCGCGACATAGTGGTGGTAATGGCCAAGGGGGCGCGGCCTTCCCTTGGCGGCGCTTTCGGTTAACCGGTTCATCGCTCGCCAGCGCCATAGGATGCGTGCGACTTCCGGCGTGGCGGCGCCAAAATCCTCCGGGTTTTCCCGTAATTCGGTAAGGGCCTGGGCGTAATCGGCATCAAAGCTTTGCGCCCGGGCTTCCGTAAGCTGGCCGGGGCGGAGTTGATAGCGATAGGCGAGCGCCGCGCAGACCGGTGCCCTGCCACCCGCATCCGCCAGCCCCTGCAAATCCCAGATGACATCATCAATCAGCCGGAAGGGACGGAAGGCCCTTGCCGAGCCGCGCGGCTGCAGCAGATGGAGCGAGGCAAAAACCCCGCGCCATTCCGGCCAACCCAGGCTTTGCGTGCCTAGCGGGGGCACCTGGCGCAGCGCGGCGCCGTCTGGCGTGCGGATGATGCTTGGGATCAGGGCGGCCCCATGGTTGCGCGCGAGTGCAAGCGCCGCGGCCAGCCCATCGGCTTGGCCTTCATATGCGTCATCGGCATCCAGCATGGTGACGAAATCGCCCCGCGCCAGCGCAAGGGCGCGATTGCGCGCGGCGGGCGCGCCGGAAGCAATGGGGCCTATCCGGGCGAAAACCAGCCTGGGATCAGCGGGCAGGCAATCGCGGTAATCGGTACCGTCATCGGATGCGATGATCACCTCCATCGCCGTGCCATCAGCATGGGCAAAGACTGAAGCCACGGCTGAGGCGATTTCCGTGCGCAGGCCGTAAGCGGCCATCAGGATGCTGATTTCAGGCAAGGGCTATTCCGGCTTTCGGCGAGGTGGCCTTCCGCATAACCCATCAGGGGTCGCGCAGATGATCACTGTCAAGAAAATCCGACTTGGCAGCAGATTTCGCGGCTTTCTTGACGGTTTGGTGAAACGCCTCTGGACAAGTGCCTCGGGAATTGATTCTTTAGGCCTTACTTAGTTTGCGGAGTAACCGCGCCCATGGCGCTGCTTTCCACCTTCAAGCGGGTCCTGAAAGGGATGCTGGTGCCGACCGCCTTCCTGGCGGTGTCCGGCTATTTCGCCTGGCACGCCGTGCATGGTGAACGCGGCTTGATGGCGCGGGAAAAGCGCCAGGCCGATATTGTGGCTGCACGGGCTGAACTTGCCCGTTCTGAAGCCGAGCGTGACGCCATGGAACGCCGCGTGGTGGGTCTGCGCGGCGAAAGACTGGACCGGGACCAGCTTGAAGAACGTGCGCGGTCCCTTTTGAACATGGTCGGGCGGGATGAGGTGATCATCCCCTATGGGCCGGAACGTCGGCTTTATTAACGCGCCGCACCCGGGGTGGCGCCAATATCAATTTTGCTGGTTTTTCAAGCCTTAGGGCGCTTGGCTTGCCTTGCGCAATGGCCGCCTTTGCGCCGTTGAATAAGGCGAAACAAACACTTAACTGATTTGTGGTTAATTTGATTATTGCATTGCAAAAACACGATTTTTTAGGAATTCAAGGCTTGAATTTCGGTTATTCCGGGCGCTAATTGCTCCCGGAAGCTAAGTTGCGGAGGACCACCCAATGCCCCAGGCCACCGAAGCCACTGCCAAACGGCGCGGCAAAGCCAAGGCACCAAGCCTTTCACGCGAGGAAATGCTGCGCGCCTATCGCGACATGCTGCTGATCCGCCGCTTTGAAGAAAAAGCCGGCCAGCTTTACGGCATGGGGCTGATTGGTGGCTTCTGCCATCTTTATATCGGCCAGGAAGCCGTGGTGGTGGGCATGCAAATGTGCCTGAAGTCTGGCGATCAGGTCATTACCTCTTACCGGGATCACGGGCATATGCTGGCCACGGGCATGGAAGCGCGCGGCGTCATGGCGGAACTCACCGGGCGCATTGGCGGCTATTCCAAGGGTAAGGGCGGGTCCATGCATATGTTCAGCCGCGAAAAGGGCTTCTACGGCGGGCATGGCATTGTTGGCGCGCAGGTCTCGCTCGGCAATGGCCTCGCCTTCGCCAATTGGTACCGCCAGGATGGGCGCGTTGCCGTCACCTATTTCGGGGAAGGCGCATCCAACCAGGGCCAGGTTTTTGAAAGCCTGAACCTTGCCGCGCTGTTCAAGCTGCCCTGCATTTTCATCATTGAAAACAACAAATACGGCATGGGCACGAGTGTGGAGCGCGCTTCGGCTTCGCGCGATCTGTCACAGAATGGCGCGCCCTGGGGTATTCCGGGTGAACAGGTGAATGGCATGGATGTGGCCGCCGTGCGGGAAGCGGGCGAACGTGCTGTCGCGCATTGCCGTGCCGGCAAGGGGCCGTATCTGCTTGAGATGAAAACCTATCGCTATCGCGGCCATTCCATGTCCGACCCCGCGAAGTATCGCACGCGCGAAGAAGTGCAGAAAATGCGCGAAACATCGGATTGTATTGAAACCGCGCGCAAGACCCTGCTGGATGATCTGGGCGTCACTGAGGCCGATCTGAAGGTGATTGATGATGAGGTGAAGGCGATTGTCCAGGACAGCGCCGATTTCGCCCAGGAAAGCCCGGAACCGCCGGAATCCGAATTGATGACCGATATTCTGGTGGAGGCGAACTGATATGGGTGCCGTGATCCTCATGCCCGCGCTTTCCCCCACCATGACGGAGGGCAAGCTGGCCCGCTGGCTGAAAAAGACCGGCGACAAGGTGAAATCCGGCGAAGTGATCGCCGAGATCGAAACCGACAAGGCGACCATGGAAGTGGAAGCCGTTGATGAAGGCGTGCTGACTGCCATTTTGGTGCCGGAAGGCACAGAAAATGTCGCGGTGAATACGGCGATTGCCGAATTGGATGGCGGCGCTGGCGGCGCAAAAGCCGCGCCCGCGCCTGTGGCAGCGCCGGCGCCTGTCGCACAGGCCCCGGCTTCCGTGCCTGCGGCACCGCGCACTGCCACGCCCGAGAAGGATTGGGGCCCGACCAAGACCATCACGGTGCGCGAAGCGCTGCGCGATGCCATGGCGGCGGAAATGCGCGCTGATGCGGATGTGTTCCTGATCGGCGAAGAGGTCGCGCAATACCAGGGCGCCTATAAGATCAGCCAAGGCTTGCTGGAAGAATTCGGCCCACGCCGCGTGATGGATATGCCCATCACCGAACATGGCTTTACCGGCATGGCGGTGGGTGCGGCCTTTACCGGCCTGAAGCCCATTGTTGAATTCATGACCTTCAACTTCTCCATGCAGGCGATTGACCAGATCATCAATTCCGCCGCCAAGACCTTGTATATGTCTGGCGGGCAGCTTGGTTGCCCCATCGTGTTTCGTGGCCCGAATGGCGCGGCTTCCCGCGTCGCGGCGCAGCATTCGCAATGCTACGCTTCCTGGTATGCGCATTGCCCAGGGTTGAAGGTGGTTGCACCCTGGTCCGCCGCCGATGCGAAGGGGCTGTTGCGCGCCGCCATTCGCGACCCCAATCCGGTAATCGTGCTGGAAAATGAAATCCTCTATGGGCAGAGCTTTGAATGCCCAACTGCGGATGATTTCATCCTGGATATTGGCAAGGCCAAGGTGGAACGCGAAGGCAGTGATGTGACGATCGTTGCTTTCTCCATCATGGTCGGCATGGCGATGCAGGCGGCGGAAAAGCTCGCTGAACAGGGGATCAGCGCTGAGGTGATCAATCTGCGCTCCATCCGGCCCTTGGATACGGAAACCATCGCGGCTTCCGTGCGCAAGACCAATCGCCTGGTGACGCTGGAAGAAGGCTGGCCCTATGCCGGCATTGGCGCGGAAGTTGCCATGCAGATCATGGAAACCGCCTTTGATCATTTGGATGCGCCGCCGGTGCGCGTGACGGGCGTGGATGTGCCCATGCCCTATGCCGCCAATCTGGAAAAACTCGCGCTGCCGCGCCTGGAACAGGTGGTGGAAGCGGCGCGTTCCGTGACGTATCGCCGGTAAGGGAGAAGCACCATGGCCACGAATATTCTGATGCCCGCGCTTTCGCCCACCATGACGGAAGGCAATCTGGCGCGCTGGTTGAAGCAGGAAGGCGACCGGATCAAGGCCGGCGATGTGATCGCGGAAATCGAAACCGATAAGGCGACGATGGAAGTGGAAGCCGTGGATGAGGGCATTCTGGGCCGCATCCTGGTGCCCGCCGGCACGCAAGGCGTGAAGGTGAATGATGTGATCGCCGTTTTGGTGGAAGCCGGTGAAGCCGTGCCCGCCGCCGGCGCTGCACCGAAGGCCGCTGCGCCTGCACCCGCCGCTGCTCCGGCGCCGGCTGCGGCACCTGTTGCTGCCGCACCTGCCCCAGCCCCCGCGCCTGCGTCGGGTGATCGCGTTTTCGCCAGTCCACTCGCGCGGCGTATGGCCGCACAGGCTGGTGTGGATATCAGTAAAATCGCCGGTTCCGGCCCCAATGGGCGGATCGTGAAGGCGGATGTGGATGCGGCGCTGTCGCGCGGCCCGGCGCCTGCGCCGGTGGCTGCGCCAGCCGCCGCGCCTGCGCCCGCCGCCGCTCCGCGCCCTGCCGCGCCGGTGGCGATTACCGCGCCGCATACCGCCGTGCCCAATAGCAGCATGCGCAAGGTGATTGCGCGACGCCTTGCCGAATCCAAGGCGACCATCCCGCATTTCTATGTCAGCACCGATGTGGAAATTGATGCGCTGCTGAAAATCCGCGCTGATTTGAATGCACGCAGCCCGAAGGATGGCCCCGGCGCTTACAAACTTTCGGTCAATGATCTGGTGATCAAGGCAACGGCGGTAACGCTGCGTCGCTTCCCGAATGTGAATGCGATGTGGACCGAAGATGCCATTCTGCAATTGCATGATGTTGATATCTCGGTCGCGGTATCCATCCCCGATGGGCTGATCACGCCGATTGTGAAAAACGCCGACATTAAGGGCCTGGCCGCCATCAGCAATGAAATGAAGGATCTGGCCGCGCGCGCCAAAACCGGCAAGCTGAAGCCGGAGGAATTTCAGGGCGGCGGTTTTTCCATCTCCAACATGGGCATGTATGGCGTGCGGGATTTCGCCGCCATCATCAACCCGCCCCAGGCTGGTATCCTTGCCGTTTCCGCCGGCGAACAGCGCCCGGTGGTCAAGAATGGCGCGTTGGCCATCGCAACGGTGATGACGCTGACACTTTCCGTGGATCATCGCGTGATTGATGGCGCGCTGGCGGCAGAATTCCTGCAAGCGCTAAAGCGCAACATCGAGGATCCGCTGAGCCTGATGCTCTGATGGCTTCAGGCTTCACGCTACGCGATGCCACGCCAGCCGATGTGCCGGTGGTGGTGCATTTCGTGCGTGCGCTCGCTGACTATGAAAAGCTGCTACATGAGGCGAAGGGCACTGAGGCGGATTTCACCGCCGCACTTTTCGGCCCCTCACCGCGTGCCGCTGCCATCATCGCGGAAGCGGATGACAAACCGGTTGGGCTTTGCGTTTGGTATCGCACCTTTTCCACCTTCACCGCACGGCATGGCATTTGGGTGGAGGATATTTTTGTGGAGCCCGCCTATCGAGGACAGGGCATTGCCCGCGCCATTTTCAAGCGGCTGGCGCAACAGGTGAAGGAAGAAGGCGGCGCGCGGTTGGAATGGAGTGTGCTGGATTGGAATGAGCCCGCCATTGGCGCCTATCGCGCCATGGGTGCGCGCGGGCTTGATCAATGGACCATGCAACGCGTTGACGGCGCGGCGCTTGATCGCCTGGCCGAATAGAGGAAGGAGCCTGAGACATGGCTGAGGCATTTGATCTGGTGGTGGTGGGCGGTGGGCCTGGCGGCTATGTCGCGGCCATTCGCGCCAGCCAATTGAAGATGAAGGTCGCGCTGGTAGAGCGTGAAAACCTTGGCGGCATCTGCCTGAATTGGGGCTGCATCCCGACCAAGGCACTGCTGCGCGCTTCTGAGATCAACCACATGCTGCATAGCCTGGATGCTTATGGCTTCGCGGCTGACAATATTCGCTTTGATTTTGCCAAGGTGGTGAAGCGTTCGCGCGGCGTGGCGGGGCAGCTTTCCGGCGGCGTCAAGCATTTGCTGCGCAAGAACAAGGTCACGGTATTTGATGGGCACGCCAAGCTGGCCGGTGCCGGCAAGGTTGCGGTGAGCAAGGATGGCAAGCCGGTGGCGGAGCTTGTGGCCAAGCACATTATTTTGGCGACTGGCGCGCGGGCGCGCGTGCTGCCTGGGATTGAACCGGATGGGAAACTCATCTGGTCCTACCGCGAAGCCATGACAGCGCCGGCGCTGCCGAAGCGGCTGATCGTCATCGGGTCTGGTGCGATTGGGTCTGAATTCGC
>JBEDHL010000274.1:0-4641 GCA_041174145.1 Pseudomonadota bacterium | reverse complement strand
GGGCTGAGGCTATGAGCGGCGAAACCAAGACCCTCGCGGACCTCAAGGAAATCGTGGCTGGCACCCCTGCCGCCACGGCGGAAGCAGCGATCAGGCGGGAACCGAAGCGCGATGCGCAGGGCCGTTCCTATGCCACTGGTCGGCGTAAGGACGCGGTCGCCCGCGTCTGGATCAAGCCGGGCAAGGGCCAGATCACGATCAATGACAACCCGGCGGCGAAGTATTTTGCCCGCCCGGTGCTGCGCATGCTGATCACCCAGCCCTTCCTGGTCGCGGATCGCTATCAGCAATTCGATGTCATTTGCTCAGTCGTCGGCGGCGGCCTGTCCGGCCAGGCTGGCGCGGTGCGCCACGGCATTAGCCGCGCGCTCTGCAATTATGAACCGGATCTGCGCTCCATCCTGAAAAAGGCGGGCTTCCTGACGCGCGACCCGCGCGTGGTGGAACGCAAGAAGTATGGGCGCCCGAAGGCACGACGTTCCTTCCAGTTCTCCAAGCGCTGACGCCAGCGGACCGGCGTCACGCGCCGGTCCCATACTGGGATTTTTATCAGGGGCGGGTCCGCAAGGGTCCGCCCCTCTTGCATTTCTGAACCATTCGCGCCGCTATATCGCGGCAAGGAGAGCGTATCATGGCCAAGACTGCGAAGATTTTCATTGATGGCGAAGCCGGCACAACAGGGCTGCAAATCCGTGATCGTATTGCCGCCAATCCGCATGTTGAATTGCGTTCCATCGCCGCAGAGCACCGCAAGGATGCGAATGCCCGGCGTGAGATGATGGCCGAGGTTGATCTGGTAATCCTGTGCCTGCCCGATGATGCTGCGAAGGAAAGTGCAGCACTGGCCGCTTCCCTTGGTGCGCAGGCGCCCAAACTGCTTGATGCTTCCACCGCCCATCGGGTTGATTCCAATTGGGTTTATGGGCTTGCGGAACTCACGCCCGATCAACCCGGCGCGATTGCGGCGGCGGCACGCGTTTCCAATCCCGGCTGTTACCCGACCGGCGCCATTTTGATGCTGCGCCCGCTGATTGATGCCGGCATCATGGCGCAGGATTTCCCTGTCACGGTGAATGCGGTTTCGGGCTATTCCGGCGGTGGCAAATCCATGATTGCGGCTTATGAAGCGCGGACCGCGCCGGATTTTGAACTCTACGGCCTGGCGCTGGAACATAAGCATGTCGCGGAGATGCAGAAATATACCGGGCTGACACGCCGGCCCATTTTTGTACCCTCAGTCGCGGATTACGCGCAGGGCATGATTGATTCCATCCCGCTGCATTTGGATTTGCTGAAGGGTGGCGTGACGCCCGCTGATTTGGAAGCGGTGCTGGTCAAGCGCTATGCCGGCAGCGATGTGGTGCGTGTGGTGACGGCGGAAGCCAATGGCAAGCTGGAACCCCAGGCGCTGAATGGCACAAATGGCCTCGAAATCCGTGTTTATGGCAATGAAAAGCGCGGACAGGCGGTGCTGGTGGCGCGGTATGACAATCTCGGCAAGGGCGCTTCCGGTGCGGCGGTGCAGAATCTCGGCCTGATGCTTGGCGTGCCGGTTTCCGCTGATCTGCCAAAGGCGGCTTAAGGAGTAAGCGTTATGGATATGCAACACCCCACAAATCGCGGCCCGCTTTATGTGTTTGAAGGCATTTGGCCGACAGTGCATGAAAGCGCCTTCATTGCGCCGACCGCCGCCGTGATCGGCAATGTCACGATCGGTGAGCAATCGAATATCTGGTATCATTGCGTGCTGCGCGGTGATTCCAATTTTATCACCATCGGCAAGCGCGTGAATATCCAGGATGGCACCATTGTGCATGTGAATGCTGGGAAGGAGCCCACCATCATCGGCGATGATGTCACCGTGGGCCATGCCGCCATTGTGCATGCCTGCACGCTGATGAACCGCGCCTTTGTCGGCATGGGCGCCACCGTGCTGGATGGTGCGGTGATTGAAGAAGGCGGCGTGATTGCCGCCGGTTCCGTCCTGCCACCCGGCAAGCGCATCGGCGCCATGGAGCTTTGGATGGGCAACCCCGCCAAGCTGGTGCGGGTACTCACGGAAGAACAGCGCGCGGGGTTTGACCGAACGGCCAAAAATTACGTGCAGCTTGCCGGGCGGCACCGCGTTTCTTTGGCCGGGGGCTGACGAAGCGTTATTTTTGTTCATAATATCGCCTCGGGAAACGCCGAGGAGATAAGCGTGAACGCAACCTTGAATGCCCTTCTGGCCAGCGGCGCCGCAGCAGCGCCGGCCATCCGTGCGCCTGGCCGCCCGGCGCTTTCCTATGCCGGGCTGCGCGATCTGGCCGGCGCCACCATTGCGCGGCTGAACGCGATTGGCATTGGCCGCAATGATCGTGTCGCGATCGTGCTGCCCAATGGGCCAGAAATGGCGGCGGCCTTTATTGCCATTGGCGCCGGCGCCACTACCGCGCCGCTCAACCCTGCTTATCGCGCGGATGAATTCAACTTCTATCTGACCGATCTGCAGGCCAAGGCGCTGGTAGTGCAAAAGGGTGTAGCCACGGAAGCGCGCGATGTTGCGGCGAAGCTTGGCGTGGCCGTGCTGGAATTGGTGCCCGGCGAACACGCGGGCAGCTTTACCCTGGAAGGCGGCAGCACCGCAAAAGCAGCGCAACCAGGTGCGGCTGAGGCTGGCGATATCGCGCTTGTGCTACACACATCAGGCACCACAGCGCGGCCCAAGATTGTGCCACTATCGCAGGCGAATATCTGCGCTTCCGCACGGCATATTGGCGCGACGCTGGCGCTTTCACCCGCCGATGCCTGCCTTAACATCATGCCTTTGTTTCACATTCATGGGCTGATCGCTGCGGTGCTTTCCTCACTCGGCGCAGGCGGTGCGGTGATTTGCACGCCGGGCTTTGATGCTTTGCGCTTCTTCCGCCTGTTGGATGAGGAAAGGCCAAGCTGGTACACGGCGGTGCCCACCATGCACCAAACCATCCTGACGCGTGCGGACCGCAATGCGGAAATCATCGAACGCGCGAAGCTGCGCTTCATTCGTTCATCCTCCGCATCGCTCCCCGGGCCGGTCATGGAGCAATTGGAAGCGGTATTCGGCTGCCCGCTGGTAGAAAGCTACGGCATGACGGAAGCCTCGCACCAAATGGCATCCAACCCGCTGGCCGGGCCGCGCAAGCCTGGTTCTGTAGGCCGCGCCGCTGGGCCGGAAGTGGCGATCATGGATGATGACGGCACCATCCTGCCGCAGGGCGAGATTGGCGAAGTGGTCATCCGCGGCCCCAATGTGACCGCGGGCTATGAAGCCAATCCAGAAGCCAATGCCAAGGCCTTCACGCATGGCTGGTTCCGCACCGGTGATCAGGGCGCCTTTGATGCGGAAGGCTATCTGACACTGACGGGCCGCTTGAAGGAATTGATCAATCGCGGTGGTGAGAAAGTGAGCCCGCTGGAAGTGGATGGCGTGCTTTCCGCCCACCCCGCTGTGGCGCAGGCGCTCACCTTCGCCATGCCGCATACCAAGCTGGGTGAGGAAGTCGCCGCCGCCGTGGTGCTGCGCGAAGGCGCTGCCTGCACGGAACGCGAATTGCGTGATTTCGCCGCGCAGCAGCTCGCGGATTTCAAGGTGCCGCGCAAGGTCGTGTTCCTGCCGGAGATTCCAAAGGGCGCGACGGGCAAGCTGATGCGTATTGGGCTTGCGGAAAAGCTCGGGCTGACAGGGTAACGGCCATGAAAATCTGCATCTTCGGTGCCGGCGCCATTGGCGGGCTGATGGGCGCCAAGCTTGCCGCCAAGGGTGATGTGGATGTCACCTTCATTGCACGCGGGCCGCATCTCGCCGCGATGCGCGCGCAGGGCGTGAAGCTGATCAGCGAAGGCACCGAACAGATTGTGCATCCGCGCTGTGTTGAAAGTGCCGAGGAAGCCGGCCCGCAGGATTATGTGCTGGTGACGCTGAAGGCGCATTCCCTGCCATCAGCGGCGAAGCAAATGCAGCCCTTGCTCGGCCCCGATACCGCGATTGTGAGTGCGGTGAATGGCATTCCCTGGTGGTATTTCCACGGGCTTGGCGGCGCTTATGAAGGCCGCATTGTGCAAAGCGTGGACCCGGAAGGCCAGGTTTCCGCGCTGCTGCCGCCATCACGCGCCATTGGCTGCATTGTCTATCCTGCCGCTGAGGTGACTGCGCCTGGCGTCATTGACCACAGCTATGGAGACCGCTTCAGCCTGGGTGAGCCCGATGGCAGCCGCAGCCCGCGCGCTCAAGCACTCTCTGAAGCGCTGATCGCCGCTGGCTTCAAGGCGCCGGTGCGCCCGAAGATTCGTGATGAATTATGGGTGAAGCTTTGGGGCAATATGGCCTTCAACCCGATCTCCGCGCTCACGACCGCAACGCTTGATGTGCTGACGGGCGATGAAGGCCAGCGCGGTGTCGCGCGCGCCATGATGCTGGAAGGCCAGCGCGTGGCGGAAGCGCTTGGCGTGCGTTTTGCGATTGATGTGGATAAGCGCATCGCCGGCGCGGCGGAGGTTGGCGCGCATAAAACCTCCATGCTGCAGGATTTGGAACGCGGGCGCCCGATGGAAATTGAAGCGCTGCTCGGCGCCGTGGTGGAACTGGCCGATTGGGTCGGCGAAGCGGCACCCATTTCACGC
>JBEDHL010000273.1:0-6586 GCA_041174145.1 Pseudomonadota bacterium | reverse complement strand
CCCATGGCGCGCATCCACCGCTTCCGCCCAGCAGGCGGCATCGGCATCGGCCAGCAGCAATTCCATCGCCTCCCCATCCGGGCGGCGAAAGACCAGGCGGCGCGGGCTGCCCCAAATCTCGGCCCCCGCGGCCCCGCGCGCTGCTTCCCAGGCGCCCAGTAGGTCGCGCGCGGTCACGGCGGGCGTTTCCTCGGGCGGGAAGGGGATGGCATAGGTCAGCGCCCCATCTGCGCTGGGGATGACCCTGATCGGGCTTGTCATGGCCCCCCTTCTGGACCGGCCAAGCGCGCCGCGCCAGCCATGAATTGCTCCTCCCCCCGCTTGACGCGCGCCGGGCAAGCGCCACTCTTGGACCATGACCGACATCGCCGATCTCACCGCTTCCGAAGCCGCGCGGCGCATCGCCGCTGGTTCCCTGACCGCCTCTGCCCTGGCTGAGGCTTGCCTAGCGCGCATCGCTGAACGCGAACCCGAAGTGCGCGCCTTCGCCTGGCTTGATGCCGCCTTGGTGCGGCGCGGGGCGGCGGCCTTGGATAAGGGCGGGCCGCCGGCACCGCTCAAGGGCATTCCGTTCGGCGTGAAGGATGTGCTGGATACCGCCGATATGCCTTCGCAATATGGCTCACCGATTTGGGCGGGGCACAGGCCGCGGAGTGATTCGGCCGCTGTTGCCATGGCGCGCGCCGCTGGGGCGCTGATCATTGGCAAGACCATCACGACAGAATTCGCCACGCGCCATCCGGGGGCCACGACCAACCCGGCCAATAAGCACCATACGCCGGGCGGTTCTTCATCCGGTTCCGCCGCTGGCGTGGCGGCGGGGTTCTTTCCGCTGGCCTTCGGCACGCAAACCGGCGGCAGCATCATCCGCCCGGCGGCGTTTTGCGGCATTGTCGGCTTCAAGCCGAGTTTTGGCGCCATCCATCGTGGCGGCATGAAGGTAATGAGCGAAAGCCATGACACGATTGGCGTCATGGCGCGCAGCGTTGCCGATTGCGCGCTTTCCATGGGCGCGATGACCGGGCGGGATTACGGCAACCCCGAAACCAAGCTGCCGCGCGCGCCGCGCCTTGCTTTCACGCTTGGTCCGCCCGCCGCCAAGGCCGCGCCTGAGACTTTGGCGCTGATGCAACGCGCCATTGCCGCCTGCCGCAAGGCGGGGGCGGAGGTGGTGGAAATCACCCTGCCCGAGGTGATGACGGAAGCGTTTGAAGCGCATGAATATGTAACGAATATGGAAAGCGTGCAGTCACTCGGTTGGGAATTGGTGGCAGCGCGGGCGCAGCTTTCAGATACAATCAAGGAAAAGCTGGATTGGGCGAAGCGCTTCCCGACCGCGCAGCTTGATGCGTGCAAGGCCACGCAGGCCAAGGCGCGCGCCGCTTTGCCTGGCGCCATTGAAGGTTTTGATGCAGTGATTACGGCCTCTGCCGCCGGGGAAGCGCCGGCGGGGATTGGCTGGACGGGTGATCCTGCCTTCAATGCGCTTTGGACCTTGCTGCACGGGCCATGCGTGACAGTGCCCGCCGGCACAGGCCCGCAAGGTCTGCCGCTTGGCGTACAAATCGCAGGGCGCATCGGCGAAGATGCCAAGGTGCTGGCGATTGGGGAATGGTTGCGCGGCGCGCTGTAAAGCGCCCGCGTCACCTCACCATACTGTAACCGGGCACGCCTTTCAGCGCCTCGGTCGTGTCAAAGTCGCGCAGCACCGCGTCATCGGCCATTTCAACTTCCACGCAGCGATCGGCGTATTTGCCGGCCAAATGCCGTGCGCCGACATCGCCGGTAATCGCCAGCATTTCCGGCAGGAATTCGCGTGACCAAAGCATGGGATTGCCCTGCTTGCCACGGAAGGTCGGCATCACAATCGCCCGGCCTTCTTCCGGGTCAAAGGCCGCCATCAGACGGTCCAGCATGGCGGAACTTACCAGCGGCATATCGCCAAGGCAGACCATGAAGCCTTCAATATCCTCAGGCAAGGCGCGCAGCCCCGCCTTGAGCGATGCGGAAAGCCCTTGCGCGTAATCCTCGGCAATCGCGAATTGCACGGCGCGGCCGGAAAGGGCTTCTTCCACCCTGTCATGTTCATGCCCCGTCACCACAATCACCGGGCGCGCATGGGAAGCCAGCACCTGATCCACCACGCGCACCACCATGGGCACGCCATCATTATCCGTGACAAGCAATTTGTTCAGCGGCGCCATGCGGCGCGAACGCCCAGCGGCCAGCACAATGGCCGCCACGCGGCGGCCTCGGCGTGGGGCGAGCGCAGGCGGCGGCGTGCGCGGCGCCTGTTCGCGCGGCAGGGGACGCAGTTCAATTTCCTTGAGCAAGCCGCCAACGCCCATGGCGCCGATATCTTCTGGCGTTACCTCAAGCCCCGCGAAAAGCCGTTGCAGCACCCAATCAAAGCCATTCAGCTTCGGGCTGCGCGCACAGCCAGGCAGCACCATGGCGGGGATTTTGCCGATATGCCCAAGGCAAAGCAGATTGCCGGGATCAACCGGCATGCCGAAATGATCAATGACGCCACCTGCGCGCACAATGGCTGCCGGCCCGACATCGCGCCGGTCCACCACGGCGGAAGCGCCCGCCACCAGCAGCATTTCAGCCCCCGCGCGCCGCAGCCGCGATAGCGCATCGGAAATCGCGACCGTATCATGGCGCACCCGTTCCACGGGCAATAGCGTGCCGCAAAGCCCGGCGATGCGTTCTTCCGTGGCCTCTACCGCGCCTTCCATGACGCTTTCCTTGATGCCGGGCAGTTCCGAAAGCACCAGCCCGACTTTCAAGGCGCGGAAGGGATGAATGGCAAGCACCGGCCCGGCGCCACTTTTCGCGACCGCTTCCACCACACCCAGCATTTGCCCCGGCACGGCGAAGGGAATCACCTTAATGGTCGCGACCATTTCCTTGGTATTCACCGGCGTGAAATTGGGCAGTGTCGCCAAAGTCAGGCTTTCATCCACCGCATTCATGCGCGCGATGCGCTTGGTATCCAGCACCAAAAGCCCCGCGGTCTCAGCTAGGAGATTGACGCGCCCGGTCGCGGCGCGGGACCGCGCGAGCAAAGGCGCGGCCAATACCTGGCCTAGCCGTTCAGCGGCCTCATCTTCCGGCACATCGCCCACTTCAAGCCGTGCAGCGATGACCTCCCGATGGCCACCCTCTCGTAGCGCGGCGACGGCGCCATCATCCAGCACCGTGCCCTTTTTCAGCACACGCCCGGCAAGGCGCATGGTATGCGCCAGGATCGCGCCTTTCGCTTCTTCAAGCCGCGTCGGGCCGAAAATCATGCCGTGACACCCGGAATCGGTCGCACCGCACCAAGCGCCGCACCGCGCCGGGCAGCCACGATTTCCGCCATGATCGAAAGCGCAATCTCAGGCGCCGTGATCGCTTCGATATTCAAGCCAACCGGCGCGTGAATCCGCCCCATCGCCTCAGCGCCATGGCCCAATTCTGTCAAACGTGCCACGCGTTTGGCATGGGTGCGCCGGCTGCCCAGCGCGCCGATGTAAAACGCCTCGCTTTTCAGCGCCGCATCAAGTGCGGGATCATCCAGCTTTGGGTCATGCGTCAGCGTCACCACCGCGGTGCGCGCATCGGGGGCAAGGGCTTCCATCGCCTCATCCGGCCAATCGGTGGAAAGTGTGATACCGGGCAGGCGTTCTTCGCTGGCAAAGGCGCGGCGCGGGTCCACCGCCACCATGGCAAAGCCAAGCGGCGCGGCCATGGGTGCCATGGCCTGGGCGATATGCACCGCGCCCACCACAATAATGCGCAAAGGCGGGTTATGCGGATGGACGAACCAGGTTTCATCCCCCAGCGTTACATTGCCCGCTTCTTCGCTGCCGAGTGCGGCTTTGGAAGCTTCCACCAATTCCGCCGGCATATCGTCACCGGGCCAGAGCAATTGCGCGCCATCGGAAAGGCGCGTCAGCAGCACCACCGGGCGCTTGGCGGCGCGTTCGGCTTGCAGCCGCGAAAGGGTTGCGGCCTTCATGAAAGCGGCTCCACAAACACTTTCACTTTGCCACCGCAGGAAAGCCCAACTTCCCAGGCGCGTTCATCGGAAATGCCAAAATCAAGCAGTTGTGGTGCGCCTGACGACATGGATTGCCGCGCGGCATCCGCCACCGCCCCTTCAATGCAGCCGCCGGAGACCGACCCTGCGAGCTTGCCGGATTTGGTGATGGCAAGCCGCGATCCCGCCGGGCGCGGTGAAGACCCCCAAGTTTCCACCACGGTGGCGATGGCCACATCCTCACCGGCTGCCTTCCAAGTGGCGGCAATGGCCAGGATATCTTCGGCATTGTCATTCTGGGTCATGCGACCATCATCCTTCTGCTTTGGCCGGTGCGCGTGTCTGATAAGGTTTGGATCAGTGCGCGCAGGCTTTCAAGATTATGCACGGGCCGGAAATCATCCACATGGGGCAGCATGGCACGGATGCCCTGGGATTTTGGTTGAAAGCCTGAAAAGCGCAACAGCGGATTGAGCCAGATCAGCCGCGTGCAGGATTGCCGGAGCCTTTCGGTGGCTTCCGCCAAGCCCGCCGCACCTTCGCGGTCCAGCCCATCGGTGATCAGTAGCACCACCGCGCCCTGACCAAGCACGCGCCGCGCCCAAAGCTTGTTGAACAGGCCAAGGCTTTCGCCAATCCGCGTGCCGCCTGACCAATCGGGGACGATGTGGGACACCATCTCGAACGCGAATTCAGGATCACGATGGCGCAATTGCCGCGTCACATTCGTCAGCCGCGTGCCGAACAGGAAGCTATGCACCCGGTCGCGGTCATTGGTCACAGCATGGAGGAAATGCAGCAGAATTTGCGCATAGCGCGCCATGCTGCCGCTGATATCGCATAGCACCACCAAGGGCGGCGGCTTTTCCAGCCTGTCTTTGCGCGCCAGCGTCAGGATTTCACCGCCCATCTTCAGGCTTTGGCGCAAGGTGGCGCGCAAATCCACAATCCGCCCGGTGGGATGGGCGCGAAAGCGCCGCGTTGGTTTTTCATCAAGCGGCAGCGTCAGCTTGCGGATTTCCTGCTTGGCGGCAGCGATCTCGGCCGCGGACATGGCCTCAAAATCCAGCTTTTGCAGCTTTTCACGGTCGCTGACCGTGAAGCTCATATCCTGGCGCGGCGGTTCTTCCTCAGGCGGGCGGGGCTTTGGCTTTTCGCCCTGCATGGCTTCCGCCAAGCGTCGAGACGCGGGCGGCGCCTTTTCCGATGGTGGCTTATGGCCATCCAAAGCCGCCATGGCGGCGGCATGGGCGGCGGCTTCCGGGTCACGCCAGAACAGCTGAAAAGCCTGGTCGAATAATTCAAAATGCTCGCGCCGATGCACCATGACGGCACGCAAAGCGGCATGGACTTGCCGGCGATCCCCAATATCAATCGCGTTCAAGGCCGCGAGCGCACTGAGCGCTTCACCCGGCCCGAGTGGCAGGCCGGAACGGCGCAATAACCGCGTGAAGGCCAGCAGATTGGTCGCGATATGCCCGCCCGCGCCCGACACCGAGGCCAGCAAGGGCTGGCCGCCAGCGATGATGCGGGCAGGGTCGCGATCTGGCGTCACCCGGCCCGAGCCTCCGCAATCAGCCGCGCCGCTTCCTCGCCCTTCAGCTTGGCGATGTCATCCTGGTATTTCAGCAAAACGCCAAGGGTTTCATCCACCACGCCTTGCTCCAGCGCCTTGGCATCAAGCGCGGCCAAAGCCTGCGCCCAATCAATCGTCTCCGCGACACCGGGCAGCTTGAAGTAATCGCCCTCACGCAGCTTTTGCACAAAGGCGACAACCTGCGCGGAAAGCGCTTCCGGCAGGCCGGGCGCGCGCAGCTTCAGAATGGCGCCTTCGCGTGCCGCATCCGGGTAATCCACCCAGTGATAGAGGCAGCGCCGGCGCACCGCATCATGCACTTCGCGCGTGCGGTTGGACGTGATGATGACAACGGGCGGGGTTGCCGCCTTCATTGTGCCAAGCTCAGGAATCGTGATTTGAAAATCCGCGAGGATTTCGAGCAAAAAGGCTTCGAAAGGCTCATCCGCGCGATCAAGTTCATCTATCAGCAGCACGGCGGGGCTGCCTTCCAGCGCATCCAGCAAGGGGCGCGGCTGGAGGAATTTGCGGTCATAAATGCCGCGATCAAGCGCAGTGCGATCCACATCGCCCGCGGCTTCGGCAAGCCGGATCGCCATCAATTGCCGCGCATGATTCCATTCATAGGCGGCCGAGGAAATATCCAAGCCATCATAGCATTGCAGGCGCACCAGCCGGCGCGGCAATTGCGCGGCCAGCACCTTGGCGATTTCCGTCTTGCCCGTGCCTGGCTCACCTTCCAGGAATAGCGGGCGCCCCATGGTGAGCGCCAGATGGATGGTGGTGGCCAGCGCGCGGTCAGCGACATAGCCACCAGAGGCGAGGAGCGCCTGGGTTTCGGCGACGCTTGCGGGCAGGCTCACTTCAGCATCAACGCGACAATAACCAGCCAGATCGCGCCCCCCACCCAAGCAAGCAGTGGGATGCCAAGCGGGGCTTCCGGCAGCAGGTCCAAGATCGAAATGCCGCCGCCAGTCGCGGGT
>JBEDHL010000272.1:0-18351 GCA_041174145.1 Pseudomonadota bacterium | reverse complement strand
CTTCAGGAAGAAGCCGCATCCTATCGCTGGTTGGCCGAGCGCCTACCGCAGCCGGCGCGGTGGTTTGTGACCAACCTGTCGCGCACCCGCGCCACAGCGGCGGCGGTGTTTGCGGCGGGCTATCCCGCGGCGGATTTGGAAGCAGAGCCGGATTTTGCCGAACAGCATTTGGGCGAATGGCAGGGTATTCCGCATGAGGCCCTGCCCGCGCTGCTGACGCGCCCGGCGCATCCCTTCTGGCCCCACGCCGGGGAAGAACACCCGCCGGGCGGCGAAAGCTTCCGGGAGGTTCAGGCGCGTGTATCGGCGGTGCTGGAACGCCTGGCGACGCTACTGGAAGGCCAGGATATTGTGATTGTGGCGCATGGTGGGTCCATCCGCGCCGCGCTTGCGCATGCCATGGGGCTTTCCCCGGATCAGGCCTTAATTTTCAGCATCAAGAATCTATCGCTGACGCGGATTGAAAAGCATGGGCTTGATTGGCGCGTTGCGGCGGTGAATGAGGAACCCTGGACGCCGCCGCCTGCCGAGGGTTGAAGCAAGGCTTCAAGAAACCCTTCCCCCGACGCGAATCCTTGGTGTAGTGTCTGCCGAAACAACGGGTTGGGAAATGATTTTCATGCGCCCTGTCATGCTTTTCAGTGCCTTACTCCTTGCCGTGTTTGGCTTTTCCGGCAGCGCCCGCGCCCAGGCCGACGAACAGGCATTGGTGGATCGCGCGACCTTGACGCTCCAGGAAATGATGGGGCCGGCGGATAATACCGGGGATGCCAAGGCGCTGCTCCGCAATGCCAAGGGGGTCATGATCTGCCCCCGCGTGTTCCGCGCTGGCTTCATCGTGGGGGGTCAATTTGGTGACTGTGTGCTGGCCGCCCGTGATGGCGGTGGTTCCTGGTCATCCCCCGCCTTTTACAATCTGGTGAGCGGCAGCCTGGGTTTTCAGGCCGGCTTGCAGGATGCCCAGGTGGTCATGCTGATCATGACTCAGAAGGGGCTGAATGCCATGCTGGATAGCCAATTCAAATTCGGCGCTGAAGCGGGCGTGGCTTTCGCCACACTCGGGCGCAGCATTGAAGGCGCGACCACAGCGGCGGTGGGTGCGGATATTGTCACCATCGCCAGGACGCGCGGCCTGTTTGCGGGCCTTACGCTGGATGGCGCCCTGCTTTCGGCCGATAGCGATAAGATGCGTGCCTATTTCGGACGCGAGATGGCGGCGCGGCAGGTGGTGGTGGCGATGGAAGCGCATAACCCGGGCAGTGACCCGCTGCGCGGCGCGCTGATGCGCCTTGGTGCGGCTGGCAGTGGCGGCGGGAGTTCCGCCGCGCCGGCGCCTTCGGGCGGCACTTCTTCCGGCAGTGCTGGCACTGGGCGTGTGCAGACGGAAAGCCTGGCGCCGCCGCCGGCCAATCGGCGCTAAGGGCGTTATTGCTACTGCGTGACGGAAAAAACGCCCTTCTGGAAAAGTAAAACCCTGGCCGAGATGTCTCGGGCAGAATGGGAAAGCCTGTGCGATGGCTGCGGGCGCTGCTGCCTGCATAAGCTGCGCGATGAGGAAACCGATGCGCTTGCCTATACGGAAGTGGCGTGCCGGTTGTTGGATTTACATAGCTGCCAATGTTCCGACTACGTGGCGCGCAAGATGCGCGTGCCGGATTGCGTGAAGCTCACGCCCAAAAAGCTCGCCGCGATTGATTGGCTGCCGCCGAGCTGCGCCTATCGGATGGTGGCGGAAGGGCGGGATTTGGCGTGGTGGCATCCGCTGGTATCTGGCGACCCGGAAACCGTGCATCGCGCGGGGGTTTCCGTGCGCGGGCGCGCGGTTGATGAACGCCAGGCGGGCGCGCTGGAAGATCATGTGGTGCGCTGGCCAGGGATGATGCCGCGCAAGTCCAAGCGCCCTGATTGACGCGACGCGCCGTCTGCATGATTGACGCCGCGCGCTGTCTGCGCGACGAAGGTGACCTAGGCCTAGCAAGGATGCCCCCGATGAAAGATGCGATTTATGGCGGCGTGAATGCCGCAGTGCTGACGGCGATGAAGCCTGATCTGACCCCAGATCTGGACCGTATGGCGGCGCATGCGAAATGGCTGCTGGCCAATGGCTGCACCGGGCTTGGCGTATTGGGCACAACCGGTGAGGCGAATTCCTTCGGCCTGCATGAACGCAAGGCCATTCTGGAAGGGCTGATTGCGCGCGGCATCCCGGCAGCGCGCATGATGCCTGGCACAGGCTGCGCCAGCCTGATGGATAGTGTGGAACTGACCAAGCATGCGCGCGATGCCGGCTGCCCCGGCGTGTTGATGCTGCCGCCCTTCTACTACAAGGGCCCTTCGGATGATGGGCTGTTCGCCTATTTCTCGGAAGCGCTGAACCGCATTGGCGGCGGGGTGAAGGTGTATCTGTATCACTTCCCGCAGCAATCCGCGGTGCCCTTCAGCCTTTCGCTGCTGGAACGCCTGATCAAGGCTTTCCCTGGCACCATCAAGGGTGTGAAGGATTCCTCGGGCGATTACGCCAATATGCAAGCCATGGTGCAGGCCTTCGCCAAGGATGGGTTTGAGGTTTATTCCGGCAGCGATGAATTCCTGCAACGCATCCTGGCCGAAGGTGGCGCGGGCTGCATTACCGCTGCTTCCAACGGTAATTCGCATTGGGGCGGCATTGTTTACGCGAAGCGCACCGGGCCAGAAGCGGATGCAGCGCAAGCCGTGCTGAACGCGACCCGCAAGGCCGCGACATCCGTGCCGCTGATCCCTGGCCTGCGTGAGATTATTGCGCGCAGCACGGGTGATGCCGGCTGGCGCACCATTCGCCCGCCGCATCTGCCGCTGAATGCCGCGCAGGCTGACGCGGTGTGGGCGGCTTGGGGTGCTGCGGGTGCGCTGCCGCTGCCGGGGCTTTCCCCCGCCAAGGCGGCGGAATAGGCCGATGAAGGAACCGCTCCGCTGCCGTGCGCCGGCCACCGCCACGGTGGAAATTGATGACGCGCATGTGCGCGTCACGCGCTGGGATTTCGAAGCAGGGGCGGAAACCGGCTGGCATCGCCACGGTATGGCTTATGTGGTGGTGCCGGTCACGGATGGCACGCTGTTATTGGAATTGCCGGGTGGCGAAACCGCAACCGCCACGCTGAAGGCGGGTGTGCCTTACGCGCGCATGGCGGGCGTTGAACATAATGTCGTCAATGCCGGCAGCGCGCCGCTTTCCTTCGTGGAAACCGAACTCAAGCACCTTATTGGCTGAGCTTTTTCTTGCCGGGCAGCGTCACCAGCGCGAGCCCGGCAAATACCAAGGCGGCGGCGGGGATCGTCAGCCAGCCCGGCACTTCGCCAAAAATCGCAAAGCCCCAGATCAGGCCGGTGATGGTGACGATATAGCCGACCTGCGATGTCACCACGCCGCCCTGGGTGGCGAGTGAGCGGAAATAGATCAGATAAGCCAGTGCCAGCAGCACGCCTTGCGTCATGGTGACAGGCAGCCCTTCCCAGGCAACGGCGCGGATTTGCCCAGTGGTGAGTGCAACCACAGCCATGATCAGTGCCGCAGCACCGCAAGTGCCGGCAGCCAAAGCCAAGGGTGCGGCGCCGCGTGGCGCAAGCTTGACGCCGGCGATATTCGCCGCCGCATACCAAACCGGCGTCAGCGCCGCGAGTAAGGCCCAGGGCAGCGCCTTTGGGTCTGGCAGTGCGGCACCAGGCGCCATGGCAAGGCCAATACCGACCAGGCCAAGCACGCTGCCGCCGATGCGCCGCCAGGAAACGCTTTCCATCCGCAGTGCCATGGCACCCAGCACGGTTAGCATGGGGGAAAGTGGGATCAGCAAGGAAAAGAACCCTGCTGGAATATGCTGCAAACTTGTGAAGCCACAAAGATTGGACAGCACCAACCCTGTCAGGCCCGATACGCCATAATGGATCAGATGCGGGCGTTTCAGCGGTGGCATTTCGCGCCGCGCGAAGCAGACGCACAGCAAGGTGATGGTGCTGAAGCCTGAAGCGCCAAGCGCGATCATGAGCGGCGGCCAACCCATGCCACCCAATGTCTTCACGAAAATTGGTGTGGCACCCCAAATGGTTCCAAGCAGCAAAAGAGGCAGGATGGCGCTAAGGGCGAAACGCATTGTGACACTCGCGCGCGAAAGCGCCCAAGTGTCAAGCGGTTGAAAATTGCATGGGCTTGACGGCATGGTGCGTGGATGTCTTTGCCCGATTCGGAAATGGTACCGCTGCGCCCTGGCCTTTTGGGCCCGCCGGAGCTTTGCCCGGTGCGCTGGCGGCGTTCTCAGCGGGCGCGCGCGGTCAGCCTGCGCATTGATCCCCGCGCCGGTGATGTGGTGGTGACGCTGCCGATGCGCGCCAGCCGTCGCGCCGGGTTGGAATTGCTGACCACCCACGCCGCCTGGGTGCTGAACCGTCTGAAGGCCTTGGCGCCGAGTGTTGTATTGACCGATGGGGCAGAGGTGCCGCTGGGTGGTGTGCCACATCCGGTGCGGCATGAACCGGCGCGGCGTGGCGGCGCTTTTGTGGAAAGCGGCGCCATCATCGTGACCGGTGCCGCGGAATTTCTGCCGCGTCGCTTGCGCGATTTTCTGCGGGCCGAGGCGAAGCGGCGCATCATTCCTCTGGCGACTGACCATGCCGCGAAATTGGGTGTCGCCATCAAGGCCATTCGCGTGAAGGATACGCAAAGCCGCTGGGGGTCTTGCGCGCCGGATGGCACGCTCGCTTTTTCCTGGCGCCTGGTGATGGCGCCGGACACGGTGCTGGATTATGTGGTTGCGCATGAAGTCGCGCATTTGCGAGAGCTTAATCACTCACCGCGCTTCTGGGCGCATGTGAAGGCGTTGGCGCCGCATCGCGATGAAGCGGAAGCCTGGCTGCGCGAAGAAGGGCCAGGATTGTTGCGCGTTGGTTGACGTTGGAAGAAACAGGGGATTGCGATGAAGGCGATTGGCTATCCGAAATGTCTGCCGATCGATCAGGCGGATGCGCTGGTTGATCTGGAAATTCCGCCGCCTGCAGCGCCGACCGGGCGCGATATTCTGGTTGAGATAAAAGCGGTTTCGGTGAACCCGGTGGATACCAAGGTGCGCCGCCGCGATGATCCCGGCGCGACCCCGCGCATTCTGGGTTTTGATGGCGCTGGTGTGGTGCGCGCCGTGGGGCCGGAATGTTCTTTGTTTCGTCCGGGCGATGAGGTGTTTTATGCCGGCGTGATCAATCGTTCAGGCACCAATGCCGAATTGCATCTGGTGGATGAACGCATTGTTGGGCGCAAGCCGCGTAACCTGACCTTTGCCGAAGCCGCTGCATTGCCGTTGACCGCGATTACCGCCTGGGAAGGCTTGTTTGATCGTCTGGGCGTGCCGCAGGGCGGCGGGCAGGGGCAGACTCTGCTGGTGATTGGTGGCGCGGGCGGCGTTGGGTCCATGGTGATCCAGATTGCGCGCGCGGTGACGGGCCTGACCGTGGTGGCAACAGCGTCTCGGCCAGAAACGGCGCAATGGTGCCGTGATTTGGGCGCGCATCATGTGGTGGATCATCATGGTGATATCGCTGCGCAGATGAAGGCGCTTGGCTTGCGCGGCGCCAATCTGATCTATTCCGCCAATACCACGGCGAAGAATTGGGCCGCGATGGTGGATGCGGTGGCGCCGCAAGGGCGCATTCTGTTGATTGAAAGCCAGGCGCCGGTGGATGCGCGTGATGTGATGCGCAAATCGGTTTCTATCCATTGGGAGCTGATGTTCACCCGCCCGCTGTTCGCCACGCCAGACATGATCGAACAGCACCGGCTATTGAATGAGGTTGCGGGCCTGATAGAAGCTGGCCGTATCCGCAGCACCATGACGCGCAATCTGGGGAAGATCTCAGCGGCTAATCTGGTTCAGGCCCATGCGCTGGTAGAAAGCGGCGGCATGATCGGCAAGGTTGTGCTGGAAGATTTTTAGGCCTGGTTGGCTTTGATAAGGCGATGATGATGCAAAACCCTTTTGTGCAATTGGCGGAAATCCATCGCGGTCCGGCGGTGGAGAGCATTCATCACGGCATTGCCGTGGTGATGGATAGTGATGGTCGGCAGGTGCTGGCGATGGGTGATCCTGCCTTCGTCACCTTTCCGCGTTCATCGCTGAAGCCCTACCAAGCTGTGGCGCTGGTCGAAACCGGGGCGGCGGACGCGCTGGGATTGAGTGAAGAACATCTCGCACTTTCCTGTGCATCCCATAGTGCCGAGGATTTTCAGGTGGCGCTGGTGCGCGATTGGCTGGGGCGCATGGGGCTTTCCGAATCCGCGCTGGTCTGCGGGCCGGATATGCCGCGCGCTGCGGCGGATCAGGCGCAGATTTATCGCGCGGGTGGCGATCGTTCGCGCATTTATCATAATTGCTCGGGCAAGCATTGCGGCTTCTTGAGCGTGGCGCAGAAGTTGGGCGCGCCAGTGGCCGGCTATGGTGATCCCGCGCATCCGACGCAGAAGCTTTATCTGGAAATCCTTTCGGAACTGCTCGGGCGTGATGCGCGCGGCTTGCAGGCCGGTGTTGATGGCTGTGGCTTGCCAGCACTGGCACTTTCCATGGAAGCGATGGCAAGTGCTGCGGCGCGTTGGGCCGCGCGTAAGGTGGCAAGCCCTGCACGGCGTGCCGCGATTGAAAGATTGCAGGCAGCCATTGCGAAATATCCGGATCATCTTTCCGGGCGGGATCAGGCAACGAGTAAGATTATTCGCGCGACCAATGGCCGTGTGCTGCTGAAGGGTGGTGCGGAAGGCTTTGTGGTGGGCTTTGTGCCGGATCAGGGGTTGGGCATTGCGGTGAAGCTTGCCGATGGTGCATCGCGCGCGAAGATGGGTGTTTTCGCTGCCATTCTGGGCCGGCTTGGCTTGCTGGATGCGGCGGCAACGGCAGCGCTGGTGCAGGCGGTGGAAGGCGATATCGCGGATAGCAATGGCAAGCCGGTTGGGCATATTGCCGTGACACTGCCGGCGTAACGGTGGCGGCGATGAATGTGCTGATTGCGGGCGGTGGCGTTGGGGGCTTGGCGCTCGCGCTTATGCTGCATCAGCGCGGCATAGCTTGCACGGTATTGGAAGCAGCGCCGGCGGTGAAGCCGCTTGGTGTGGGCATCAATACCCTGCCCCACGCCATCCGCGAATTGGCCGCGCTTGATCTGCTGCCGGCGCTGGATGCGGTTGCCATTCGCACGCGCGAATTGCGCTATTTGAACCGCTTCGGGCAGGAGATTTGGAAAGAACCGCGCGGAGTTTGGGCGGGGCATGATGTACCGCAATTTTCCATCCATCGCGGCCATTTGCATCAAGTGCTGTGGCAGGCGGCAGAAGCACGCTTGCCAGTGGGCGCTTTGCTCAGCAATGCGCGTTTGCAAGGCTTCACGCAGAATGCCGCTGGCGTCACGGTGCAGTTGACGGATGGGCGCAGCCTGCGTGGTGATGTGCTGATTGGCGCTGACGGCATCCATTCCGCCATTCGTGCGGCGCTGCATCCTGATGATGGCGGCATTCGCTGGAATGGCATTCAGATGTGGCGCGGCGCGTTGGATTGGCCGGCCTTTGAAGGTGGCGACACCATGATTGTCGCCGGTGACATGAAGGAAAAGCTCGTGCTTTACCCAATCGCTGCCGGCAGCGCGCCGGATCGGCGATTGTTGAATTGGGTGGTTTGCGCGCAGATTGGTGATGCGTCCAAGCCGCCGCCGCGGCGGGAAGATTGGTCGCGCCCCGGCAAGCTGGATGAAGTGCTGCCGCATGTCGCGCGGTTTCGCATTCCCTTCCTGGATGTTGCTGCGCTGGTACGGGCCACGGGCGAATTCTGGGAATATCCGATGTGCGATCGAGACCCCTTGCCCTTCTGGACGCAAGGCCGCGTGACCCTTTTGGGTGATGCCGCGCATCCCATGTATCCGGTGGGGTCGAATGGTGCGTCTCAGGCGGTGATTGATGCGCGCTGCCTGGCGGATTTGCTGGCGAAAGCATCACCAGAAGCGGCGCTGGCGGCCTATGCGGCTGAACGCCTGCCGAAAACGGCAGAGATTGTGCGCGCCAATCGCAAGGGTGGGCCGGAACGTGTGGTGGATGAAGTCAGCGCCCGCGCGCCGGATGGATTTGCGCGGCTGGAAGATGTGATTTCGCGCGAGGAATTGGCCGCCATCGCCGGTGGCTACGCGCAAATGGCGGGTTTTGCAGCGGGGAAGCGTGCATGAGTGGTCGCTTTGACATTGCGATAGATTCGCGTGGTGTGGCGCGGCTGACGGTTGCGCATGATGCCAAGCTTAATACGCTCAATCCCGTGCTGCTGGATCAGGCGATTGCGGCACTGCGTGATTTGGCGCGGCGCGATGATTTGCGCGCGGCGGTGCTGACAGGCGAAGGCCAGCGCGCCTTTATTGGTGGCGCGGATATCGGCGCCATGGCCGCTTTGGAAACGCCCGCAGAGGCCGAGGCTTTCATTCGCCGTGTACACGGTATTTGTGCGGCCATTCGTGATTTGCCGGTGCCGGTGATTGCACGCATCAATGGCTGGTGCCTGGGCGCTGGGCTGGAAGTGGCGGCGGCTTGCGATATGCGGATCGCGGTGCGGGATGCGAAATTCGGCATGCCGGAAGTGCGCGTGGGCATTCCTTCCGTGGTGGAAGCGGCCTTGCTGCCGGGCTTGATCGGTTGGGGGCGCACGCGGCGCTTGTTGCTGCTGGCGGAAACCATCTCCGCCGCCGAAGCGCTTGCCTGGGGCTTGCTGGAAGAAGTGGCGCCGCTTTCGGAAATTGACGCGCGGGTGGAAGAATGGCTCGCGCATTTGCTGGCGGGTGGACCGCAGGCGATACGCGCGCAAAAGGCGCTGATCCGGCAATGGGAAGATAGGCCAATCAGTGAAGCCATCGCGGCGGGCATAGATGCCTTTGCCGCTTCCTGGAACAGTGATGAACCGAAACGCATGATGCGCGCCTTCCTGAAAGAACAGAAGGCGCGCAAATCGAAGAAGTGATCAGCCCGGCGGGGGCAGGAAATTCACCTCATGTTCTGCCGCCAGCCGTACCACTTCCGCCGGGTCCGGCACGTTATGGATGCGGGTGAAAAGCGTGTAGAGCCCCCGCGCCGGGCTTACCCAAAATAGCGCGCGCACCGGTGCTTCGGTTTTGTTGAAGATGCCATGGGCAATGCCCATGGGCAGGCGGATCAAATCGCCGGCCTTGGCGGTGGCAGCCTGGCCATCCAGCACCAGATCAAAATTGCCTTCCAACACGCGAATGAATTCATCCTGCGTGGTGTGGATATGCGGCGGCACGAAGGTGCCGGGCGGAAATAGCGTATCGAAAGCGAAGCAGCTTTCGCTATGTGCCACGGGCTTATAGGTCTGGCCCAGAATGGACCATACTACGCCGCCTTCACCCGCGCCGGATGGGGTTACACCTGCTGTCATGCTCATTTCAGCAATCTCCCTGTTTTACACATGTAAATAAGTATCGCGGATTTTCGGTGCAGCGGCCAGTGCCGTGCTATCGCCCTGCCAGACCACGCGGCCTTTTTCGATCACCACATGCCAATCGGCAAGACGCATCACGGCGGCGAGGTTCTTGTCTATCAACAATATCGCCTGACCTTCAGCGCGGAGCTTCGCCAGCACCTGCCAAATCTCGGCACGGATCAGCGGGGCTAGGCCTTCCGTCGCCTCATCCAATATCAAAAGGCGCGGATTGGTCATCAGCGCGCGGCCAATGGCCAGCATTTGTTGTTCGCCACCGGAAAGCTTGGCGCCGGATTGGCGGCGCCGTTCAGCTAGGCGCGGGAATAGCGCATAGATCGCAGGCAAATCCCAACGCGGTGCGCCGCCGGCGCGATTGGCAGCCGTGGCGACCAGATTTTCCTCTACATTCAGCGTCGGGAAAATCTGCCGCCCTTCCGGCACCAACCCAATACCGCCCTGTGCGATGCGATAGGGCGCGGCGCCGGTGATCTCTGCGCCATCAAAGCGGATATGGCCGGCACTCGGGCGGATCAGGCCCATGATGGCGCGCACTGTGGTGGTCTTGCCCATGCCGTTGCGGCCAAGCAGCGTCACCACCTGGCCCGCGCCCACGCTAAAGCTGATGCCATTCAGCACCTGGCTTTCGCCATAGCCGGCGACAATATTTTCCAGGGTCAGCATGGCACTTCTTCTTCGCCCAAATAGGCGGCGCGCACTTCGGCACTGGCGCGGATATCGGCGTTGCTGCCGCTGGCGATGATGCGCCCTTCGGCGAGGACAGAAATGCGGTCCGCCAGGGCGAAAACCGCCTGCATGTCATGTTCTACCAGCAGAATGGCGTAGCGGGATTTCAGGCCGCGCAACAGGGTGATGAGCTTTTCGGTCTCCTCAGGCCCCGCGCCGGCCAAGGGTTCGTCCAGCAGCAGCAATTTTGGGCGGGTGGCCAGCGCGATGGCGATTTCCAGCGCGCGCTTTTCACCATGGCTGAGCGCGCCGGCGATGATGTCGGCACGCTCCGCAAGGCCAACTTCGGCGAGTGCCGCGCGCGCGGCTTCATTCAAGGCGGCCTCATCCGCCGCCGCGCGGAAGAAGCGAAAGGAAGACCCGCTTTGCCCCTGCGCGGCAAGCGCGACATTTTCCAGCACTGAAAACCCGGCGATGATGCTGGTGATCTGAAAACTGCGCGCGAGGCCGGCATGGATGCGGCGCGGCAGCGATAGCCGTGTGATGTCATTCCCGGCGAAAACTACGCGCCCGGCATCGGGCATGACGGTGCCGGTGATTTGATGGATCAGCGTGGTCTTGCCCGCGCCATTGGGGCCGATCAGCGCGTGAATTTCGCCAGGCTGCACATCCAGGCTGACATTATTGGTCACGGCCAGCCCGCCATAATGCTTGCGGAGCCCTTGGACGGAAAGCAGCGCGTCAGCCACGGCGCGCCCCCAAAAAGCCAATCAACCCCCCGCGCATGAACAGCACCGCCAGGATCAGCAGCGGGCCGAAGATCATTTTCCAATGCGTGGTCAGGTTGGGCAGCCAGGTTTCCAGTAGTACGAAAAGCACCGCGCCCAGGATGGCGCCGGAAAGCCGGCCAAGCCCGCCCAGGATCACCATGAAAATCAATTCGCCGGAACGCTGCCAGCTCATATACGCAGGGGCGACGAATTCCGTGGCATTGGCGAAAAGCACACCTGCCAATCCCGCCAGCGTGCCGGCAATGACATAGGCAAGCAGTCGGTAAGGATAAGGCGCGAAGCCCACCGCTTGCGCACGCAGCGGGTTTTCCCGTGCCGCGCGCAGCACGCGCCCGAAGCGCGATGCCAGCAGCATGGCGCAAATGCCCCAGCAGAACACTAAAAAGCCAAGGCAGAGGTAATGGAAGAACAGGCGGTTTTCCATCAGCCGTGAACCGAAGATCTCGGTTCGGTCATAGAGCGTATAGCCATCATCGCCGCCATAAGCGGCAAGCGATGACGCGGTGAAAAACGCCATCTGCCCGAAGGCAAGCGTGATCATGATGAAATTCACGCCTTCGGTGCGAATGGCAATGGCACCCGTCAGCAGCGAAAACAGCGCGGCGGCGGCAAGGGCAACTGGCAAAACGATGGTGATATCGGTCAGCCGATGCGCATCCAGAATGGCGACCGCGTAGGCACCAACGCCCATCGCCGCCGCATGGCCAAGGCTGGCAAGCCCCGCACCGCCCACCAGAAAGGAAAGGGAAACCGCCGCGGCAGCCAGAATCATGATGCGCGCGAAAAGCGTCAGGTAATGATTGGCGCCGAAGCCAAGCAGCGGCGCCAAAGCCAGCGCGGCCAACACCAGCAACGTGATCGCCACATCCAGCCGCAAGCCGCGCGGCATTCTAGCTGCCCCTGACCGGGAAAAGCCCGCGCGGGCGGAAAGCCAGGATTGCCGCCATGGCGACATATACCAGCATGGAAGCCAGCGCCGCGCCGGTTTGCCGCGCGGCAGATGGGTCAAGAAATAGCCGCATGAAATCGGGCATCAGCGATTTGCCGAGCGTGTCTGTCAGACCGACAATCAGCGCCGCGATGAAGGCGCCGCGAATGGAACCGATGCCGCCAATCACAATCACCACAAAGGCAAGGATCAGCACATGGTCGCCCATGCCGGGTTCAACCGAAAATATCGGCCCTGCCAGCACACCGGCAAAACCCGCCAGCATCGCGCCGAAGGCGAACACCAACATGAACAGGCGGCGGATATCTACGCCTAGCGCGGAGACCATGGGTGCATTGCTCGCGCCCGCGCGCACCAACATGCCGATGCGTGTGCGCTCCACCAAAAACCACAAGCCAAGCGCCACGGCGATGCCGGCGACAAGCACCGCGATGCGATAAAGCGGGTATTGCAACCCCGGCATCAGCACTAAGCCACCTTCCAGCAGCGCAGGTACCGGCACTTGCAGCGGCGCCGCGCCCCAAATGGCCTTTACCGCCTGATTGAGAAACAGGATCACGCCAAAAGTTGCCAGCACCTGCGACAGGTGATCGCGATCATAAAGGTGGCGAAACACCAGCACTTCCAGCAGCAGGCCGAACAGAAGGGCGGCGGGCAACGCCAGCAAAAGCCCAAGCCAGAAGGAACCTGTCGCCGCGGCCAAAGCAGCGCCCAGATACGCGCCCAGCATATACTGCACCCCATGGGCCAGGTTGATGAAATCCATCACCCCAAAAACGAGTGTCAGCCCCGCCGCCACCAGGAAAAGCAGAATGCCAAGTTGCAGGCCGTTCAAGGCCTGCACCAGGAAAAGACCTGTACTCACCTTTGCGGATCAGGCGCCAAAATCAGCGCATGCGGCATTCGGCGGCCCAGGGGTCCACGTTGTTTTCCAGCACTTTGCGCACGGTTTCGGTCTGGAATTTGCCATCGGCGCGCTTGGCCACTTTCAGCAGCCAGAAATCCTGCACCGGGTAATGGTTCACGCCGAATTTGAAATTGCCGCGCACGGAAGCGAAATCCGCCGCGCGCAACCCAGCGCGGAGCGCGTCCTTATCAGCCAGCCTGCCACCCGCGCGCCGAATGGCGGAATCGAGCAGCATGGCGCCATCATAGGCCTGCGCGGCATAGCTGGCCGGCACGTAGTTGAAGGTGCTTTCGAAATCCGTGACGAAGCGGCGATTGGCTGCATTATCCATATTCGGCGCCCAGCTTGCGGCGGAGAAGAAGCCCACCGCCGCATCCTGCTGCGCGGGCAGCACAGCTTCATCCACCGTGAAGGTGGACAGGAAGGGGATATTGGCAAGGCCCGCTTGGCGATATTGCCGCACCAGATTCACGCCAAGCCCGCCCGGCATGAAGGTGAAAATCGCATCCGGCTTGGCGGCGGCGATCTTCGCGAGCTCTGCGGCGAAATCAAGCTGCGTCAGCGGCACATAAACCTCATCCACCACTTCGCCCTTGAAGCGGGATTTGAAGCCGGCCACGGCATCGCGCCCGGCCTGGTAATTCGGCACCATCACAAAAACGCGCTTATAGCCCTGGTCTTCGCAGGCCTGGCCGATCACGGAATGCACTTGGTCGTTATTGTAGGATGTGGTGAAGAAGAAGGGGTTGCAGCCGCGCCCGGCATAGGTGGAAGGCCCGGCATTGGTGCTGATCAGGAAGGTATTGGCTTCCGTCACCGGGCGGATGATGGCTTGCAGAATGTTGGAGAACACCACGCCCACGATGAAATCGCAGCGGTCGCGTTCGAGCGCGGTGCGCACCTTGGTCACCGCCACATCGGGCTTCAATTCATCATCAATCATCACGGTCTCAGCCGTGAGGCCGCCAAGCTTGCCGCCAAGATGACGTAGGCCCATCAGGAACCCATCGCGCAACTGGCTACCCAGCGCGGCTTGTGGGCCGGTTTGCACCGCAACCAGGCCGATCTTCACCCCGCCTGCGGGCTGCGCATGCAGAATGGCGGGCGCTGCCAGCAGCCCCAAAGCGCCACCCATGGCGCCACGACGCGAAATCAAGCTCATGTTGAAGCCTCCCCAGTTGAAATCCCTGTTTCCTCTTACTGCGCGAAGCCCGGGCGCAAGGCAAGGCGGTGCGCCATTTCACCTGTGCGAATCATCAAGGGATGGGCGGGGTCCGTGAAGGGGTCCAGCACGGTGAAGTGGTTGGCGCCTGGCAGGGCTTCAAAACTGCCGCCCCAATGGGTTGCGAAATCGCGGCTCTGGCGGATGAACTCGTCACTTTCCGCCCCGCCGACGACGACATGCAGGCTTTCATAGGCCGGCGGGGGGAGCAGGCGGGGGGAAAGCGTCGCGATCTCAGCCCCCGTCAGCCGGAGCGCCTGGGCGATGCTGGTCCCGCGCAGCGGGCCCAATTCAAACACGCCCGAGATGGGTAGCGCCGCGCCGACCATCCCAGCCGGCAGGCCAGCTTCCCAGCTGGGCCAATCAGTTGCCAAAAGCAGCGCGGCAAGCTGCCCCCCGGCGGAATGCCCTGCGGCCAGCAGGCGCCCGCCTCGGCGCCGGTGCAAAAAGGCAGCGGCGCGGCGCATTTGCTCAGCGATCTCGCCCAGCGTCACGGCGGGGCACAGATCATAGGAAGGCACCGCCACCGCCATCCCCCGGCCGAGCAAACCCCGGGCGCAATGGCTGACAAAGGACCGATCCAAGGCCTGCCAATAGCCGCCATGGATGAAGAGCGCGGTGGGCGCGGCTTCGGCATTGGCTGGCAGGAAGAGGTCGAGCTTTTCCCGTTCTCCCGCGCCATAGGCAAGGCCCAGTTCGGCCCGCACCCCGCTTTCGCGAAAGGCCGCGGCATCACGCGCCCAAGCAGCGATGATTTCGGCGCTTTCGGGCACGCGGGCCCGATTATTATATTCCCGTTCAGCATCCATGCGCCTATCTGCGCATAGGAAAGCCATGACAGGCAAGGCGGGGTGATGCGCGTTTATCTGGCGGGGCCGGAAGTATTTCTGGCCGATCGAGAGGCGATTGCGGCGGCTAAGAAGGCCATTTGCGCCGAGCACGGGCTAATTGGCGTATTTCCGACTGACCCCGCGCCGGCTGCGCCACAAGCGGATGCCGATTGGATGCGGATTTATCTTGGCAATGAGGCGCATATCCGGGGTTGCGATGCGCTGATTGCGAATTTAACGCCGTTTCGTGGAGCTTCGGCTGATCTGGGCACGGCTTATGAGCTTGGCTTCATGCGTGCGCTTGGGCGGCCCGTGCTTGGCTATAGCAATGCGCCGGGCAATTTCACGACACGTAGCTTGGCGGCTTTGCGCGGCGCAGTAGGCCGGCGCGCCAATGGCGCTTGGGAAGATGCCGATGGCATGGAGGTGGAGGATTTCGGCCTGACCGATAACCTCATGATTGATGGCGGCATTACCGCTGCTGGTGGCGTATTCGTGGTGAACGCAATTGAAGAAGCGGCACGCTGGCGCGACCTTGGCGGTTTTACCCGCTGTGTCGCGCATTTGGTGGGATTGCTGAAATAGTCTTCAGCTTGCGTCGATCTGCAAGCCTTCCTTCTTGATCACATCACCCCATTTCACGATTTCGCTGGCAACGAAAGCGCCGAATTGCTGCGGGTTGCCAACCATCGGCACGCCGCCCAATTCTTCAAAGCGCTTCACCGTTTCCGGCAGGGCAAGCATCGCCATCACGTCTGCATTGATGCTGTTGACCATTTCGGCCGGCATCGCGGCCTGGCCGAAAACACCGAACCAGGTATTCACTTCGTAATTTGCAAGCTCCGGCATGGTTTCGCGCATGGCTGGCACATTGGGCAGTAGCGGGTGGCGTTCCTTGCTGGTGACCGCAAGGGCGCGCACCCGCCCGGATTGGATATGGCCCATGATGCCGGTCAGGTTATCAATCAGGAAAGTGACATTGCCGGCGAGCAATTCAATCTGCGCCGGGGCGGAACCGCGCGTGGGCACATGGATGGCCTGGGCGTTCAGCATTTGCAGGAACAATACCGGCGAAAGATGCGTGGATTGGCCAACGCCGGTTGAGACATAGGGAATCTCACCCGGCTTGGCGCGCAGCATGCCGGCCAATTCCGCGACATTCTGCGCTGGGACATTATTGTTCACCACCAGCACATTGGGCCCGGCAATGGTGCCGGCGATGGGTGCCAATTGTTCTGGCCGATATTGCAGATTGCGGAACAGCGAATAGCCAATCGCTTGCGGGCCGATATTGCCCATCAGCAAAGTCAAACCATCGGGCCGCGCGCGGACGGCTTCCACAGTACCAATGGTGCCACCTGCGCCGGTACGGTTTTCCACCACCACCGGCGTGCCCCAGCGCGGCTGGAGAAACTGCGCGAGCAAGCGGCCCATGATATCCGTGGTGCCGCCTGCGGCAGCGGGGACGATGATGCGGACCTGGCCCGAGGGGCGCCAGGATTGCGCGCGGGCAATGGCGGGGACAGCGAGTAGCGGCAGGGCGAGCGCCGCGCGGCGAGAAAGCTTGGTCATTTGGATCCTCCCTGAAGTCTTATGGTCAGAATGCCGCTTAGTCGGGCATAGGGGAAGGCGCCTTTATGGTCAGCCTTGGCGGAGCGCCGCCATCACCCGGGCCAAGCCTGCTTCCCAAGCGGGCAGCGTCACGCCGAAAACGCGGGCGAGCTTGCCGTTATCCAGCCTGCCATCGGCGGGGCGCTTGGCTTTGGTGGGGTAATCAGCGGTGGTGATGGCGTGGACCTTGGGGCGCGGGCCGCCATGGCGGGCGGATTTGGTGAAAATCGCCTCGGCAAAGCCGTGCCAATTGGTAAAGCCGCCACCCGTGGCGTGATAGGTGCCGGCGAAATCATCGCGCCAGCCTTCGCCCCGGATGCGGCCCAGAATGGCGGCAATGGCATCGGCCAGATCGGGCGCGGCGGTGGGGCTGCCCCATTGGTCAGCCACGACGCGGAGTTCCGGGCGCTGTTCCCCGAGCGCCAGCATGGTGCGCAGAAAATTCTTGCCCATGGGCGCAAAGACCCAGGCGGTGCGCAGCACAATGCAGCGCGGATTGGCCGCCTGCGCCGCCCATTCCCCGGCAAGCTTGGTGCGGCCATAGGCGCCGAGCGGATTGGGCACATCGCTTTCCAGATAGGGCGCGCCCTTCAGGCCATCATAGACGTAATCAGTGGAGATCTGGATGATCGGAATGCCCGCTTCGCGCGAAAGCCGCCCAAGCAAGGCGGGGCCCAGCGCATTGGCGCGGAAGGCGCCCGCTTCATCATCTTCCGCCGCATCCACTGCCGTCCAGGCGGCGCAATTCACCACCGCATCGGGTTTTAGCGCTTGAAACGCGGCTACCACCGTTTCAGGCTTGTCGAATTCAAATTCCGGCTGGCCAACCAGCAGCGCTTCAAATCCCTGCGCCGGGAGGGCGGCTTCAAGGCCGGTTGCCAATTGCCCACCACGGCCGGTGACAAGGATGCGGCGCATCACCAGGAGCCTTTCGGGAAGGGCGGCGCAATATCGGAAAGCTTCGGTGCTTTGCGGTCCTTGTCTGACAGGATCGGGTCATTGACTGGCCAATCAATGCCAAGCGCGGGGTCATTCCAGGCAATGCCGGCATCCGCTTCCCGGTCATAATAGGCATCAACCTTGTAGAGCACTTCAGTATCTTCTTCGAGCGTCACAAAGCCATGCGCAAAGCCGGGCGGGACCCAAAGCTGCTGCCAATTGGATGCCGATAATTCACACGCCACATGCTGGCCATAAGTTGGGGAGCCTTCGCGAATATCCACCGCCACATCCAGGATGGAACCACGCACCACACGCACGAGCTTGCCTTGCGCGCTTGGCGGGCGTTGGAAATGCAGGCCGCGCACTACTCCCTTCTGGCGGGAAAGCGAATGATTATCCTGCACGAAATCATTCATTATCCCATGCGTGGCCAGCGTGCGGCGTGACCAGACTTCGCTGAAAAAACCGCGATCATCGCCAAACCTTGCCGGTTCGATCAGCAGGACATCGGCAATCGCAAGGCGTTCGACCTTCACGCGTGTTTGCCTTCCGCCAAATCCCGGAGGTAACCGCCATAGGCGGTTTTACCCAAACGATCCGCCTGGGCGCGTAGCGCAGCCGCATCGATAAAGCCCATACGGAAGGCGATTTCTTCCGGGCAACCCACTTGCAGCCCTTGGCGTTCCTGCACCGTCTGCACAAAAAGTGCCGCTTGCAGCAGGGAACCCGGCGTACCGGCATCAAGCCAGGCGCAGCCGCGGCCCAATTGTTCGGCGCGCAAGCTGCCATCGGCAAGATAGACCTTGTTGAGGTCCGTGATTTCCAATTCACCGCGCGCCGAGGGCTTCAGGTCACGCGCCATTTGCGTCACGCGCTTGTCGTAGAAATAAAGCCCAATCACGGCCCAATCGGATTTCGGCTTGGCAGGCTTTTCTT
>JBEDHL010000271.1:0-9077 GCA_041174145.1 Pseudomonadota bacterium | reverse complement strand
ATATTACGCGCCGCCCCCTGCCTATTACGCGCCACCGCCGGCCTATTACGTGCCCGCGCCCTATCCGCATTATGGCTATTACGGCCGGCCTGGCGTCTCGCTTAATCTGCGGTTCTGAAGCGGGTCTTGCGCGCGGCTGCCGCGCCGCGCAATTTCGCCCCGCATGTGCACATTGATTTTACTCAATCGGCCGGATCATGAATGGCCGATACTGGTTGCCGCCAATCGCGATGAGAGGGCGGACCGCGCCTGGGATGCGCCGGCGGCGTGGTGGGCCGACTATCCGGGGGTGATTGGTGGGAGAGACCGCAGTGCGGGCGGTTCTTGGATGGCGCTTGGCCCGCATGGCGTTATGGCCGCGGCGCTGAACCGCCCTGGCAGCCTAGGCCCCGCGCCCGGTAAGCTTAGCCGCGGCGAATTGCCGTTAAGGGCATCCAGCGCTGAAAGCGCCGAAGCGGCGACTGAGGCTATGACGCGGCTAGATGCCGGCGCCTGGCGCCCCTTTAATCTGGTGATCGCGGATCGGCGCAGCGCCTTCTACATCGAAGCCTTGGGGGAAGGGCGCCCGCAGGCAGTGGCGCTGGCGCCGGGGCTTTCCATGGTGACATCGCATCCGCCCAATGATGAAACCCACCCCCGAACGCGCCGCCATTTGTCACGCTTTCGCGCGGCAGCGGCGCCTGAGCCAACGCGCGGCGATTGGCGCGCCTGGGAAGAACGCCTGGCCGATGACAGCCATGAGGGTGATTTAGCGGCAACGCTGAAGGTGCCGTTATTGAATGGTTATGGCACGGTTTCCGCGAGCTTGATCGGCTTTTGTGCCGCGGGCGAAAGGCTTTGGCGCTTCTGTGCGGCCCCGCCAGGTGAGGGGGTATTTCGGTCCATAGAGCTTTAAGGCCGCATTTTCTGGACCATTTGGCTATCAAGGTTGCTGGCATATCATTTTTTATAAATCAATAATTGATTAAAGCTTGGTGAGTATAATTACGCATTCTCCGTTTGGTGCCGCGCCTTTGGTAAGGGGTGCCGTGCGGAGATGAGAAGCCTTTTCGCGGTTTCGCCGTTCTGAAGGGCTTGGCGCAACTTGGAAGGTTTTTTGCTGCTCACGCTGGCAGGTAAACCGCAGAAAATGGGCTCAGGCGAGCATCATGAATGAATTCTGGGCGCCCGAAGCCGAGCCGAGCCGGAAAGGGCTCATCGAAGTCCTCTCACCATTCGGGCCAGATGAAGCCATCCAACGCATGAAGGTGATTGGTCTGAGCAGGTGCTTATCCGGGCATTTTGATTTCAAGCGGTTTGATCCGGATGGCAGCATTCCTGATTGCGTGATGGTCAATGGACTTCGCGTCAATTTCAAGAAAAATGAAATGATAAATAACGCTTTGCTCAAACGCGTCCCGCAAAGCGTTATTATGATGTTTCTTCCGGATCTTTACACGGTAACAGTAGCAAGACTGAAGGAATGGTCGGAAATCGTCGATGTCTTTCTGGTGGCGACGCGGGAAATTGCTTCGCAGGTGCGCGCCTTAACCGCAAAAGATGTCAGGGTGCTGGAAGATCCCATCGATTTTGGCTTCGTGGCGTCGTCACGCAAGGCATCGGTTAATCTGCCACCAAAGCTGTGCTGGTTTGGATATCCGGAATCCTATCATAAATCGATGTCAGCTTTTGAAAGCGCATTACTTGAAATGCATGCCGCGCGGGAGATTGAGTTGAGCATCATCACCAATCCGGAGAAATTTGGTGAAACGCCTGTCCCGAATGTTATTGCCTATGATTATAAGTCCTTTCCAGACCTTCTGGGTGATTTTGATATTTGCGTTTCAAGCCACGCACCGCTTGATTTCAGCATGAGCACGTTTTGGAAATCAGAAAACAAGGCGGTTTTGGCGATCAATAGGGGGGTCACTGTCGTTGCATCCCGTACGCCGGCGCATGAACGACTTTTTCGTGCCTGTGGGCTGGAGGCGTTTCTCTTCGACGATGTGGCGGGGCTGCGCAATGCTATCAGACGATTGTCAGACCCTATGGAAAGGGAAAGCTATCTGGATAAGGCGCAGGATTTTGTGTTGCAAAACTATTCAATCGCAACCATCGCGCGCAAATGGTTTGACCTTTTCACAGAAGCGCGTCTGCGCAAGCAAGCAACAGGCCTAAGGGTTTAAGGTTGGCGTAACCTGGGCGTGCCTGGGGCCTAGGGTGGGGCTTAAGCCGTGGCGGGGGCCGCATGCTGATGCTGGGGAGTTGGGTCTAGGCGTGGGCGACCAAGCGATAATGCCCCTTTGCCATCGACTCGGGCCAAAGTGGCGACCTGGACGCGGGGCTGCTATATAATCCCCACCACTGCCATCCGCGTCTGGACGGCGGGCCCAAGGATTCTGGAACCATGGCACGTCGCCGCCAACTCTATGAAGGTAAAGCGAAAATTCTGTTTGAGGGGCCGGAACCCGGCACCCTTGTTCAGTATTTCAAGGATGACGCCACCGCCTTCAATGCCAAGAAGAAAGGCACCATTACCGGTAAGGGGGTGCTGAATAACCGCATCAGCGAATACCTGATGATGCGTCTGACCGAGATTGGCATCCCGACGCATTTCATCCGCCGGCTCAATATGCGCGAACAATTGATCCGGGAGGTTGAAATCATCCCGCTTGAGGTTGTGGTGCGTAATGTGGCTGCCGGTTCGCTGGCGCAGCGTTTGGGCATCCCCGAAGGCCAGCGTCTGCCGCGTTCCATTATTGAATATTATTTCAAGAATGATGCGCTGAATGACCCGATGGTGGCGGAAGAACACATCACCTGCTTCGGCTGGGCTTCGACGCATGATCTGGATGACATGATTGCGCTGACGCTGCGCATCAATGATTTCCTGACCGGGCTGTTGCTGGGCGTCGGCATTACCCTTGTGGACTTCAAGCTGGAATTCGGCCGGCTTTGGGAAAATGAGGAAATGCGCATCGTGCTGGCCGATGAGATCAGCCCGGATAATTGCCGGCTTTGGGATGCCAAGACCGGCGAGAAAATGGACAAGGACCGCTTCCGCCGAGACCTCGGCAAGGTGGAAGAAGGCTATCAGGAAGTCGCGCGGCGCTTGGGGATTCTGCCAGAAGCGGGTGTGCGCGACATGAAGGGGCCGGAGGCGATACAGTGAAAGCTCGAGTTTTTGTCATGCCGAAGACGGGCGTGCTCGACCCCCAAGGCAAGGCCATCGGTCATGCGCTGGAAGGGATTGGCTTTGGCGGCGTGCGCGATGTGCGCGCGGGCAAGGTGATTGAATTGGACCTTGTGGAAACCAATCCGGCCCGCGCCAAACAGGCGGCTGAGGATATGGCGCGCAAGCTTTTGGCCAATACGGTGATCGAAAGCTTCCGGGTGGAGATCATCTAAGGTGATCAAGGCCAGCCTGATCGCGATGCTGGTGCTGACGGTGCTGATCGCCATGGGGCTGCGCTGGCGCGAACAACGCGCGCCGGTGGTGGCCCGCGGCAATATCGTGGCGCGCGGCAAGCGGACGATCAATCGCTGGGTGACGGCGGCGGCATTGGCTGCGCTGGTGACGATGATATTCATGGGCGGGCTGCATTGGCTGCGCCTGATCAGGACCTGAAAGCCATGCAGGCTGCGATTATTGTATTCCCCGGCACTAATCGGGAACGGGATATGCGGCTTGCGCTCAAGCGCGCATCAGGTCGGGACCCCGTTATGCTGTTTCACCGCGAAGCAGCGCTGCCCAAGGGGCTTGATCTTGTCGTGCTGCCCGGCGGGTTTTCCTATGGCGATTATCTGCGCTGCGGTGCCATGGCGGCGCAATCGCCCATCATGCGTGCAGTGAAGGATTTTGCTGCGGCGGGCGGGCATGTGCTTGGCGTCTGCAATGGGTTTCAGATCATGATTGAAGCCGGGCTTTTGCCCGGTGGCTTGCTCCGCAATGCGACGCTGCGCTTTCTTTCCATGGATTGCCGGTTGCGCGTGGAACGGCCCGGCACGGCCTTTACGGGGCACTGGCAAAAGGGTGATTGCTTCCGCGCGCCCATGGCCCATGGCGATGGCAATTACTTCGCCGATGACGCAACGCTGGATCGTCTGGAAGGCGAAGGTCTGGTCGCTTTCCGTTATGTGGATGAAGCGGGTGAAGCCACACCAGCGGCGAATAGAAATGGCAGCGCGCGCAATATCGCTGGCGTACTCTCCCCCAATCTGCGCGTTTGCGGCCTGATGCCGCATCCGGAAGATTTGGTGGACCCGCTCATGGGCGGCGTGGATGGCCTGCCCATGTTCCAAAGCCTGGCCGAGCGTTTGGTGCAGGCTTAGGCTTCCACCTGTTTTGCTGCGCGGCGCAGCGTGGCGCAAAGCCGCGAAAAGCTTAGCCAAAAGGTGCCATGTTCCGGCGCGCGTTCCGGGTGATTGCCGAAGGCGGGCTCGCCCCGACGCAGCAGCGGCAAGCGCGCTTCGAAACGCCCGCGCATATTTTCCAAAAACGCCGCGCTGGAGGCCATATAGAGTTCCAGCATTTCGGCAGCTAATTCCAATTCCACCCGTGCATTGCCTTCAGTGGTGAAGCGCTTGAGCGCGCGGCTGTCTTCGGCGAGCGCCAGATGGACGCGGTGCAAATCCTGCAGATGCGTGGCGATGCGCTGGCGGCAGTCGCGCCCGCTATCATCGGTGGCGTTGCTTGTAGGTTCCATTGGGTACCTCCCCATGAAAGCCTAGGTTATTAAACTTAAATTTATGTCAATTTATAGCAATAAATTATGCTTCAGGGGCTAAGGCAGCGCGCTTGGCATGAGTGCCACCAAATCCTCGGCGGTGTCCACATCCCGCTTGGGTGGCAGCAGTGCGACGCGGTGTTGGAGGAAATTGGCCAAGGTATCCGCCAGTGCATGCGGGCCAGACCAGCGTACCTTGGCGAAGGGGTGCTGCGGGCGCCTTGGACCAAAACCCACCAGCCAAAAGCCGCCATCCAAAGCCGGGCCGAATACCGCATCTGCGCGGCCAAGGGCGCGAAACCCGGCGGCGATATCGGCGGGGCCAAGGCCGGGGATGTCGCTGCCAATAAGAATGGCGCGCGGGAAGGGGGCCATGGCCTTTTCCATGCGTCGCCCCAAATCGCCCGCAACCTGCGCCATGCGTGGTGTGCCAGGCGGTGCCAGGCGCGCCCAATCTGCCCGCGCCCCAGGCGGCGTGATGGCAAGGATGGTTCGCCAGCGGCTATCCCGCGCAATAGGCCAAGCGGTGGCCGCCAACATGGCGCGGTAGAAGCGCAGCGCCCCGCCTGCGCCAATGCCCGCGGCCAGGCGCCGCTTCACGGCACCCAACCGAGGCGCGCGGGCGAAAATGATGACAACCGGGCGGCGCATGGCTTCAGCAAAGCGGATTAGCGCCGGCGTGCATAGAAGCGCGCGATGCGTTTCGGCGCGACGCCGGCAAACCAGAGAGAGAGGCAAAACAGGTTGTGCGCGGATCGCGCATACCAACCATCGCGCTGCCATTTCTCGGCCGAGGTGACGAAATCCGACGGCAGCGCCACCAGGGACTTGCGGCCAATGCGGCGGATGAGAGCGACATCCTCCATCAGCGGTATCGCCTCATATCCACCAATTGCTTGGTAGAAATCCCGCCCGATCAGTAGGCCCTGATCGCCATAGGGCAGGCCAAGCCAGCGGCAGCGCCAAGCCACCATGGCTTCCAGGCGGCGGGCTTCGGGTGCGGGATCATCCAGGGTGAAGCGAAAATACCCGGCCTCTCGGCGCGCTTCCGGGCGGGAGATGAAATCCGCAATGGCGGCCTGCCAACTCAGACCGGGCCTTGTGTCGGCATGTAGCGCGAGCAGCCAGGGTTGGGTTGCGGCCTCCGCCGCCGCGCGGAGCTGCACGCCGCGCCCTCGATCAGCAGGGATAACCCGCGCGCCGTATTGGGTTGCAATGTCGCAAGTCCCATCCGTGCTGCCGCCATCAGCAATGATGGTTTCCGCAACCTGCCCCTGCAGTGCCGCCAGTGTGGCGCCCAGGCTCGCGGCGGCATTCAGTGTTGGGATCAGGGCGGAGACGGGCAGAGGGCGCATTTGTTCTTATTTTGTTCTTGACTCGGGCGGCGCCTTTCGCCACTCTGGCTTGGTTCGGAAAGGGGAACACAACATGCCTGATGGTATGCCCAACCTGATCCAGGGTGAAAGTGCCTTCGCCATGCCATCGCTGGCGCGCAAGGGCCGGGGTGCCGTTTCCAACCCGCCGGTGCGCTTTGAAGCCGCGCGGCGGGAAGCCTTTGATGATGGCTGGGCCACGCTGGAACAAAGCTTCGCCGAATTGCCGCCCCTGCCGACCAGCCTGACCGAAGACCGCGCCAAATCGGCGCTGAGCTATAATGAAAGCCCCGATCTTGGCTTTGATCGGTCCATCAACCCCTATCGCGGCTGCGAACATGGCTGCGTTTATTGCTATGCGCGGCCTTCCCATGCCTATTTGGGGCTGTCACCGGGGCTCGATTTCGAAACGCGGCTGATGTTCAAGCCCGATGTCGCCGCGCTTTTGGAAAAGGAACTCCGCAAGCCAGGCTATCAGCCCCGCCCCATCGCGCTCGGCGCCAATACAGACCCGTATCAGCCGGTGGAACGGCAATTGGGGCTGACGCGGGCAGTGCTGGAAGTGCTGGACCGCTTCAGCCACCCGGTTACCATCGTCACCAAATCCGCAGGCGTTTTGCGCGATATGGATATTCTGCAGCGCCTGGCCAGCCGCAATCTGGTGCGGGTTTGCCTTTCCATCACCACGCTGGACCCTGGCCTGGCACGCATCATGGAACCGCGCGCGGCAACGCCCACGCGGCGCTTGCAAGCGATCAGGGAACTGACGGCGGCAGGGGTGCCGACAGCCATTCTGGCTGCGCCCATGATCCCGGCGGTGAATGACATGGAATTGGAAAAGCTGCTGGAACAGGGCGCAGCGGCGGGCGCGACCAGCGCGGGCTATGTGCTGTTGCGCCTGCCTTTGGAAATCAAGCAGATTTTTGAGGAATGGCTGGCGCGCCATATGCCGGACCGCGCAGCCCGCGTGCTGTCCCTGATCCGCCAGACGCGCGGCGGCGCATTGTATGATAGCCGCTTCGGCCAGCGCCAAACCGGCAGCGGGCCTTATGCGGAATTGCTGGCGCGGCGCTTCGCGGTTGCCATGCGTCGGCTTGGCCTGGAAAGGCGCGGCGGTGGGGCGGGCGCGCTGGATTGCTCCCGCTTTGCCGTGCCTGGGGCGCAGATGTCGCTGTTCTAGGCGTTTCGCGCCGGCCTGCTGGACGGGCAGGGGCTTTTCCGGGCAAGGAAAGAAGCGCCGTTTCAGCCCGGAAGGAATCGCCTTGGCCCTGCCCGATTTGCAAGCCTCTTTTCGCCAGCATCAGGCCGGTAATCTGGATGCAGCCATTGCGGGGTATCGTGCCTTTTTGCAGCAGCAACCCCAGCATGCCGAGGCGAATCGGCTGCTTGGCCTGGCGCTTTTTGGGCGCGGTGAGGTGGCGCCGGCGCGTGCGGCATTGGAAAACGCCGCTGGCTTGGCCCCACCCGATGCCGCGCTATTGAATGATCTTGGCAATGCGCGGCGCGCAAGCGGCGACAAGGCGGCGGCGGTTGAAGCCTTTAGCGCAGCAATCAAGGCCGAACCCGGCTTTGCCTTTGCGCATTTCAACCTGGCGGATACGTTGCTTGAAGTGGGCGATATCCAGCGCGCCAGCGCGGCTTATGATGACATCATCGCGCGCGGCCTTGCCGGCATTGATGGCGATTTCCATGTCAATCGCGGGCTTTGCCGCTTCCGGCTTGGCGATGCGCCGGGCGCGCTGGAAGCCTTTCGCGCCGCGCTGGCTTTGGAACCCGGCCATTCCCGCGCCGCCACGCGGCTTTCTGATTTATTGCAAATGCTCGGGCAGCATCGCGACGCGGTAATGTTTCTGACCGGCTTTCTGGATAAGCAGCGCGCCAGTCTTGAAACCTTGCTCTCACTCGGCTCTGGCTTTCTGGGGCTTCGCGATTATCCCCGCGCGCTTGGCTTGTTTGAACGGCTTGCCGCCGCCAAACCGCCTGCGCCCAAGGCGCTGATCGGCAAGGGCCTCGCGTTAAGTGGTGAGAACCGCCATGAGGAAGCGATTGCGACGCTTGATGCCGCGATTGCGCTTGATCCGCGTGATGCAGACGCTTTGATCGGCAAGGGCGTTGCGCTGAAGGCGCTGCGCCGCCTGCCTGAGGCGATTGAGACCTATCACCGCGCCATTGAAATCGCGCCGCGCGCAGCCAATGCGCATCTGAACCTTGGTAATGCACTGGCGCTGCTCAATCGGCATGAGGAAGCGCTGGCCTGTTATGAACGCGTGCTGGCGCTGGACCCGAATTCGGCTGAAGCGCTGAATTATGAAGGCAATTCGCTGAATGCGCTGAACCGGCAAACGGAAGCCGTGGCGCGGTTTGAAAAAGCCGTGGCGCTCGACCCCGGTGTCACGGAAGCGCTTTCATCCTTGGTCTATACGAAGCAGCGGCGCTGGGATTGGGGCGGCCTGCCGGAACAGCGGCAATTTCTGTTGGATCGCGTGCGGGCGCGGCAATATACCGCCAACCCCTTCGCGCTGCTTGGCATTTGCGATGACCCGGCACTGCACCAGATTGCCGCGCGCGCCTATACGCGTGAAACCCTGCCGCTTGCGCCTGCAGCCAAGCCCCCGCCGGCGGCACCGCGCGACAAGCTGCGGATCGGCTATTTCTCGGCTGATTTGCACAATCACGCCACCATGCATCTGCTGGCCGGCGTGCTTGAATGCCATGATCGCGATGCTTTCGAAATCCACGCCTTTTCCTACGGGCCAGATATTGAGGATGCGATGCGCGCCCGCGCCCGCGCCACCGTGGATCATTTCCATGAATGCGCCAGGCTTTCTGATGGCGCGATCATTGCCGCGGCGCGCAAGGCCGGGATTGATATCGCCATTGATCTTAAGGGCTATACGCAGGATGCGCGGCTTGGCCCCTTTGCCGCGCGGGTGGCACCGCTGCAGGTGAGCTATCTTGGTTATCCGGGTACGGTAGGTGCTGATTTCCTGGATTACAT
>JBEDHL010000270.1:0-16340 GCA_041174145.1 Pseudomonadota bacterium | reverse complement strand
GTGATTTCCAATTCACCGCGCGCCGAGGGCTTCAGGTCACGCGCCATTTGCGTCACGCGCTTGTCGTAGAAATAAAGCCCAATCACGGCCCAATCGGATTTCGGCTTGGCAGGCTTTTCTTCAATGGAAAGCACGCGCCCGGCGGCATCGAATTCCGCCACGCCATAGCGTTCCGGATCGGCCACGCGATAGCCAAAGACGGAAGCTTGGCCATTCTGTGCATTCGCAGCAGCGGCCTTCAGGCTTTCCACCAGACCATGGCCATAGATGATGTTATCGCCCAAAGCCAAAGCGCAGGCTTCGCCACCAATCCATTCCGCGCCGATATGAAAGGCCTGCGCGATGCCGTCCGGGCTTGGTTGTTCGGCATAGCTGATGCGGACCCCAAACTGCGCCCCATCACCCAGCAGGCGCCGGAATTGCGGCAGATCAGCCGGCGTTGAGATCAGCAAAATATCCTTGATACCCGCCAGCATCAGCGTGCCCAGCGGGTAATAGACCATGGGCTTGTCATAGACCGGCAGCAATTGCTTGGATGCTGCCAGGGTCATGGGATGGAGGCGTGTGCCGGACCCGCCGGCGAGCAGAATACCCTTCACGATTTCACTCCCCCGAGCCTTTGGCCCGCATAGCGTTTATCGCGGATTGGCCGCCACCAGGCTTCATTGTCCAGATACCAGCGGATGGTCTGATCCAGGCCGCTTTCGAAATCATAGCGCGCCTTCCAGCCAAGGGCGGCTTCCGCGCCGCTTGGGTCCATGGCGTAGCGGAAATCATGGCCCGGGCGGTCCTTCACATAGGTGATCAGGCGTTCGCGCGGGCCGGCGGGGTCTGGGCGCAGCCGGTCCAGGGTGCGGCAAATGGCCTGCACCACTTGCAAATTGGTCCGTTCCTGGCGTGGGCCGATGCAGTAAGTGGCGCCCGGCACGCCGCGCATCAGCGCCAATACCAAAGCTTCCGCGTGATCCTGCACATGAATCCAATCGCGGATATTCGATCCATCGCCGTAGACGGGCAGCGGGCGGCCTTCCAAGGCGTTCAGTGTCACCAGCGGAATGAGCTTTTCCGGGAATTGCCACGGCCCGTAATTATTCGTGGTGTTCGATACGAAGGAAGGAAAGCCGTAAGTATGCTGCCAGGCGCGCACCAGATGGTCTGATGCGGCTTTGGAAGCGGAATAGGGGCTGCGCGGATCATAGCGCGTATGCTCATCAAAAGGTGCGTCATTGGCGCTTTCGAGGGAGCCGAAAACCTCATCCGTCGAGACATGATGGAAGCGGAAATCCGCCTTCGCGCCGGCTTCCAGCCCTTGCCAATATTCCCGCGCCGCTTCCAGCAGCACCTGTGTGCCAACCACATTGGTGCGGATGAATTCCGCCGGACCATCAATGGAGCGATCCACATGGGATTCGGCGGCCAGGTGCATGACGCGCGTCGGCTTGAAGCCCGTGAAGGCATCGCGCATCGCGGCCGGGTCGCAGATATCGAGCGGCAGATGAATATGACGGGGCGATTTCAGCCAATCACCCAGGGAATCCGGGCTGGCCGCATAGGTGAGTTTATCGATATTCACCACGGTGGCGTCTGTGGTGGCCAGCAAATGCCGCACCACCGCAGAGCCGATGAAACCCATACCGCCTGTCAGAAGAATGACCATGAAGCGCCCCATCCATTCCGGCTGTTCGAATACAACTTCATCCGAACAGCCCTTTATGTCAGCAGCATGACCGTGCGGTGACCCGCCCCAATCAGGTATTCATCGCGTCGAAGAAATCCTGGTTGGTCTTGCTGTATTTCAGCTTGTCCAACAGGAATTCCATCGCATCCTGCGTGCCCATCGGGTTCAGGATACGGCGCAGCACCCACATCTTGGAAAGCGTGCCGCGATCCACCAGCAATTCTTCCTTACGCGTGCCGGATTTGGTGATGTCAATCGCGGGGAAGGTGCGCTTGTCGGAAAGCTTCCGATCCAGCACGATTTCGCAATTGCCCGTGCCTTTGAATTCTTCGAAAATCACCTCATCCATGCGGCTGCCGGTATCAATCAGCGCCGTCGCAATGATGGTGAGAGACCCGCCTTCTTCGATATTGCGCGCCGCGCCAAAGAAGCGCTTCGGGCGTTGCAACGCATTGGCATCCACACCGCCGGTCAGCACCTTGCCCGATGATGGCACAACGGAGTTATAGGCGCGGCCAAGCCGCGTAATGCTGTCAAGCAAAATCACCACATCGCGCTTGTGTTCGACCAGGCGCTTGGCTTTTTCCAGCACCATTTCGGTCACTTGCACGTGGCGCGTCGCCGGTTCGTCAAAGGTGCTGGCCACCACCTCACCACGCACGGTGCGGGCCATATCGGTCACTTCCTCGGGGCGTTCGTCAATCAGCAGCACCATCAGGAAGACTTCGGGATTATTCGCCGTGATGGATTTGGCGATATTCTGCAGCATAACGGTTTTACCCGTGCGCGGCGGCGCGACGATCAGCGCGCGCTGGCCCATGCCGATGGGGGAGATCAAATCAATGACGCGATGGGTATTATCCTTGGTCGGCCCCTTGGCGACGCTTTCAACTTCCGGATTTTCCATCTTGAGACGACGGTTCGGATAAAGCGGCGTCAAATTATCGAAATTGATCCGGTGGCGCAGGCTTTCCGGGTCTTCGAAATTGATCGCATTGACCTTGAGCAGAGAGAAATAACGCTCCCCATCCTTGGGCGCGCGGATCTGGCCTTCCACGGTATCGCCGGTGCGCAAACCAAAGCGGCGCACCTGGGCGGGGGAGACATAAATATCATCGGGCCCGGGCAAGAAATTCGCCTGCGGGCTGCGCAAATAGCCAAAGCCATCGGAGAGGATTTCCAGCGTCCCTTCCCCGAAAATCGCCTGTTCATTATCCGCGAAGGTCTTCAGGATCGCGAACATCATATCCTGCTTGCGCAGCGATGATGCGTTTTCGATCTGCAATTCCTCAGCGAATGCGAGGAGGTCCGCGGGGCTTTTTGCCTTGAGTTCTGAAAGATGCATTGGGTGCCTTGGCGTTTCGAGAGGCTGAAGATGACGGGACCCGAACCGCGGCGCCGCACGCCCAAAAGGCGGCTTAACCGATGTTGCCGGATACACCCCTCACAAGGCGGCATATCCGTAAATGTCCCGTAGACGGGTAGAAGGGGAATGCGAAAGCGCCGGAGATGGCCCGGCGGGATCGCGGAAGGAAGGACCTTTTACTTATGGAGTCGAAGCCTCTCCGTCAACGGGTGCTCAGAACGGCTTCACAATCACCATAATAACAATCAGGATCAGCAAAAGGGTTGGCACTTCATTGGCGATGCGCCAGCCTCGCTCACTACGGGTGTTCCGGTCTTCGGCGAAAAGCCGCCGCGCGCGGGCCAGATCCATGTGAAAGGCCGTCATGCCAAGCAAGCCCAGAAGCTTGCCGTGCCACCAGCCGGCCCGCCAATCCACCACGCCGGGGGTCAGGATCAGCAGCAGGCCGAAGACCCAGGCCGATATCATGGCCGGGTTCATGATGGCGCGCAGCAGGCGCCGTTCCATGGTTTTGAACAACTCCCCCTGGGCGGCACCGGGGGGTTGCTGCGTATGGTAGACGTAAAGCCTGGGCAGGTAGAAAAGCCCTGCCATCCAGGCGAAAACGCTGATCAGATGCAGCGCCTTGGTCCAGGCATAGAAGGGGGCGAGGGCTTCGATCACCATGAGTTATCCATCCTTAATTAGCCTTGGATGCGGCCCATCTTCCAGCCGCCAGCGCGCCAGCACGGCTTCTCGCACGCGGGCGCGCACCACCTTGCCCTGCGCATTGCGCGGCAATTCCTCCAAGCTGAGCCAGGCGCGTGGGCGCTTATGCTTGGCGAGGTCCTCAGCCAGCGGCAGCGCGGCTTTCTCCCAGCCTTCCGGCAAGCCCTCAGCCACTGCGATGATGACTTCCCCCCAATAATCCGAAGCGAGGCCCAGCACGCAAAGCGCGCGACCTTGGGCGGCGGGTTCCAGCGTGGTTTCAATCTCAGCCGGATGGACGCGATAGCCGCCGGTTTTCATCACATCCGAAGCCCGGCCCGCCAGCCGCAGCCGGCCATGCGCGTCAATCGCCCCCAAATCGCCGGTGCGGTGCCAGGCGCCGGCAGGGCGGGGCACTAGCCCATCCGGGCCGATCATGCCGATATTCATGTGCCGGGCGCGCAGCCAGATATCGCCGGAATCGCCGGCGGGAAGGGGGGCACCGGCCTCATCCCGGATGGCGATTTCAACGCCGGTGGCCGGCCAGCCGAGATTGGCACCTAGCCCATCATCATCTTCCGCCATGGCCACCGCGACATCGGGGCCTTCCAGCACGGTGATGGGGTTGAAGCATTCACTCATGCCATAGGTCACGCGCACCACGGGGCCGAATTGCGCCGCGGCGCGGGCGTAAAGATCGCGCGTCAGGGTTTGCGTGCCGCAGAAAATCACCTTGAGCCCCGGCACGGTCTGACCAGGAAATAGCGAGAGGAACTTCGCCAAAACCGTCGGCGGGGCGAAAATCGCCGCAAGTGGCGCGGCCAGCACCGGCGCGATGCGTTCAGCGCGCACGCCATCCTGCAACACCACCTCTCCGCCGTGATCCAGCCAGGCATAGGTGATCAGCGCCGCGCCATGGGTGAAGGGGGTCATCAGCAACACACGCTCACCGGGTTCGGGCGTGAAGGGCAGCACGGCGCGTTGCAAGATGTTGGCGAGGTACCGCCCGCCATGGCTGTGTAAAATCGCCTTGGGCTTGCCCGTGGTGCCAGAGGTGAAAATGATCCGCCCCCAGGCATCGGATGGCACCGGCGGCAGGGGGGCGAAGCTGTCATCCGGGGTGATGTCTTCCAGCGGTAGGGGCGCGAACCCGAGCCCCGCCAGCCGCGCGCAGGAAGCCTGCGGGGCGATGATGCGCTTGAAGCCCGTAAGTTCCGCGAACCAGCCCAATTCGGCATCGGTGGACCCCGTATTGCAGGGGGTTTCCGCCACGCCCGCCATGGTCAGGCCATAGCTGACCCAGGGCGCATCGCAGCCATTGGGAACGAAGGTTGCGACCGGCTGGCCGGGTTCAAAGCCTTCCGCCATCAGGCGGCGCGCCAGCCCATGGGCGCGGGCGGACAGCGCCGCATAGGTGATGCTGGCGCTGCCATCAGTAATCGCGACGCGCGGGCCGAAGCGCCGCGCCAAGGTCAGAAGGTCCGAAGACCAGGGGATACCATCCTGCATGGCGGCAAAGTCACGCCGCTATGCGCTGACGTCAATCTATGGGGCTTGATCCTGGCGCGCGCTTCGGGCGGGATGTGGTAAAGATGAGGAAGCCCACCATGCAACCGCTTGCCACGCCTACCCTGCCGCCAGGCATTCATTCCCGCTTCATTGAAGGCATCAATGGGCTGCGGGTCCATCTGCTGGAAGCGGGTCATGAAACGCCGGGCCGGCCCTGCCTTTTGCTGCTGCATGGCTTTCCGGAACTCGCCTATTCCTGGCGGCATGTGATGCTGCCGCTGGCCGCCATGGGCTATCACGTGGTGGCGCCGGATCAGCGCGGTTACGGCCGCACCACGGGGGCCGAGACGGATTACGATGCGCCGCTGGCGCCGTTTCGCCTGACCAATCTGGTGCGCGATGCGCTGGGGGTGGTGGCGGCGCTTGGTTACCGGGAAGTCGCGGCGGTGATTGGGCATGATTTTGGCTCACCCGTCGCGGCCTGGTGCGCGCTGACCCGCCCCGATGTATTTCGCCGTGTTGCCTTGATGAGCGCGCCTTTCGCCGGCGGGCCGGATTGGCCGAAGCCCGGCCAGCAATCCGGCGGTTCTTCCGCCATGCCAGGGCTGGATGAGGCTTTGGCCGCGCTGGCGCGCCCGCGCAAACACTACCATGCCTATTACGCCACGCGCCCGGCCAATGCCGATATGATGGGCGCGGCGCAAGGGCTGCACGCTTTCATGCGCGCCTATTACCATCACAAAAGCGCTGATTGGGCAGCGAACAAACCGCATAAGCTGCGCGATTGGTCCGCCGAGGAAATGGCGAAGCTGCCCACCTATTACGTGATGGACCGCGCCGAGACGATGCCGGAAACCGTCGCGCATGAAATGCCAAGCGCGGATCAGGTTGCCCGCTGCGCCTGGATGAGCGAAGCGGAAATGGCAGTATATGCCGAAGAATATGGCCGCACCGGCTTTCAGGGTGGGCTGAATTGGTATCGCACGCGCTTCGCGCCGGAAGTGAATGCTGATTTGGCGCTATTTGCCGGACGCAGCATTGATGTACCTTCCATCTTCATCGCCGGTGCGGCGGATTGGGGCGTGTTTCAGGCCCCCGGCGCCTTTGAGCGTATGCAGGGCATTGCCTGCACCCGCATGGCGGCGGCGCATCTGGTGCCGGGCGCGGGGCATTGGGTGCAGCAGGAACAACCGGCGCGCACGGTGGCATTGCTCAAGGAATTGCTGGCGCTGCCAATTTAACGCCTTTGGTCTTTGATATTGGCCCCGATGGCCAAGTGGCCATCGGGATTTATGCTTTAGCGGTGTGTTGCTTTTACGCGGCGGGCGCCACGCTCAAGCCGCGCACCTTATGTTCGGCAATGAAGCGTGCCACCAGCCCGGAAGCCTTCGCCTTTTCGACGAAATCCGCCAGGAAGGCAGCGGCGGCGTTATTGCGGCGTGATGTGCCAATGGCTTGCTGCACGGCGGTGAATTTGCCATCCAGAATCCGTGCGCCGGGCATTTTTTCAATATCGGAAAGCAGCTTCGGGCGGAGCCCCGCCAGCACTTCCAGCCCTTCAGCGGCGAATTGATCATAAGCCGCATCCAGGGTGGCGGAACGGATCAGCTTGGCCTGATGGATATTGCGTTCCAGCCAAAGATCATACGCCGCGCGCGCCGTCACCGCGATGCGATTGCCGGGGCGGTCCACCTCTTCCATTTTCGTGATGGGGGAGCCAGGCGGGACCATGTAAGTCGCCTCAATTTCCGCATAAGCGGCGCTGAAGGCGATTTTCTCCGCGCGTTGCGGTTCAGCCCCGATCAGGCCGATATCCCAGACGTTGTTATCCACCGCATCGGCCAAATCGCCCGGGCGCGCGAAGGGAACATATTGCACCGGCACACCAAGCGTATCGGCAATGGCGCGCGCCATGCTGGGGGAAACGCCGGCAGGGTCGCCATTTTCCGCGCGGCTGGTGACCAGCAGGAAATTCCCCATATTGATGCCGGCGCGCAACACGCCGGTTGGTGCGATTTCCGCCTTGATTTGATCCATCATGATTTCTTCCTTTTCTCTACTGAATTTCAGCCACGCGCCGCGGTGGCCGCACCTGCGCGCCGATTGATATGCCCGCCGCCGCCGCAATCAAGCACCGAACCTGTCATGAAGCGGGCGTCATCCGAACATAGAAACATCACACCATTGGCGAAATCCGCCGGCGTGCCCAGCGCGCCCATCAATGATCTTGAGCGGATTGCCTCGGCATAGCCTGTCGGCATGGGGTTGTCGGCGCTGCCTTCGGCAAAGCCTGGCCGCGCGCTATTCACCCGCACGCCCGATGGGCCAAGTTCCAGCGCAAAGGCGCGTGTGAGATATTCCAGCGCGCATTTGGAAGCGCCGTAAGGCACGCCATTGCCGCGATGCACTTCCGCGGCGGCTGAGGTGACATTGACGATTGAACCTCGCCCGGCGGCGGCCATGGCGCGGCCAATGCCCTGCATGAGCCGAAAAGGCGCGCGGGTATTCACGCCGATGATCTTGTCCCATTCCGCGCCAGTCACTTCCAGTAGCGGGACGAAGGGGTAGATGCCGGCGTTATTGATCAGCACATGCGGCGCGCCCTTGGCGGTTGCGGCTGCGATCAGCCCATCAAGCGCGCCATCATCGGCAAGGTCCGCAGGGTGTAGCACGGCGCGGCCAGGCGGCAGCGTATTCGCCACGGCGGCAAGCGCGGCGGCATTGCCATCGCTCAACAGCAGATGCGCGCCTTCACGTGCGAAAGCTTCCGCAAGCCCGCGCCCGTAAACCCCGGCCGCGCCGGTAATAACTACTTGCTGTCCTGCAAAACGCATGGCGCCTACCCCCCTGTCGCGCGGCAGGATGCGCCCATGTGGGCGGATCGCCAAGCCTCTGCCCTTGCCGGCGGGGGCCAAGCGGTGCCAGCATCCCAGGCAAGGGATAAAGCCGGGGGAAACGTGACGCTGAGGCGCGCAAGGGCGCGCGGCGCGCGCTGCCCCCATTGCAGAAGGGGTATGCCATGCTGACCGTGACCAATAATGCTTCAGTGCTGGGCGCCAGCGTTACCGGCGTCGATTTGTCCAAGCCGCTTTCGGATAAGGATTTCGCCGGCATCTTGCGCGCTTTGGGTGAAAGGGGCGTGCTGCGCTTTCCGGGGCAATTGCTGGAACCGGCGGCTTTGCGCGATTTCTCGCTGCGCTTTGGCAGTATTCAAACCTCACTGACCGGCAAGTTCCAGGACCCGAATATCCCGGAAGTCGGCATCCTTTCCAACATCGTTGAAAACGGGCAGCCGATTGGCTTGGCGGATGCCGGGCAGGATTGGCACACGGATATGTCCTATCGCGACACGATGGGTTTCGTGAATGTGCTGAACGCGCATAAGGTGCCGCATCGTGATGGCAAGCCGCTGGGCAATACGGTGTTTGCCAATATGCATGCGGCCTATGAAACGCTTGATCCGGCGCTGAAGGAAAAGCTGGCCAATGCGACCGCGACGCATGATTTCAACAAATTCTGGGATAATATGTGCAAGCGCCCCGGCAGCACGCGCCCGCCGCTGACCGCTGAACAGCGCGCCAAGCGCCCGCCTTCTGTGCATCCGGTTTTCATGACGCACCCAATCACGGGGCGGAAGGTGCTTTATTGCAATCCAGGCTACGCCATCCGCATCAATGAACTTTCGGAAACCGAAAGCGATGCTATTTTGGAAAAGCTGTTCGCGCATCAATTGGAAGCGCGCTTTTTGCACACCCATGTTTGGACCGTGGGCGATGTGCTGATATGGGATAATCTCGGCACCCTGCACAATGCGCTGCCCGATTACGGGCCGGATGAGCATCGGCTGATGAAGCGCTGCCAGGTGATGGCGGATCGCGTTTTCCAAACGGATTTCATTCAACGCGCGCTGGCCGCGTAAGGGGAAAGCATATGCGCTGGATTCGCTTCACTGCCGAAGATCGTACCCGTTATGGCATTCTGGAAGGGGACCGTATTCTGGAAGTCCAGGGTAGCCCTTTTGATGGCTATGAAAAAACCTCTCGCAAGCATGATCTGGCAGCGGTGAAGATCGAAGTGCCGGTGATGCCGCGCACCTTCTACTGCGCGGGCCTCAATTATGTGGAACATGTGAAGGAAGGCGCCGCCAAGCGGGGCGAGGTGCCGAATATTCCGGCCAAGCCCGATATGGGCTACCGCGCCAGCAATGCGCTGATCGCCCATGGTGAAACGGTGATCATCCCTGCCGATGCAACCGAGAAAATCCATTATGAAGGCGAACTGGTCGCGATAGTTGGCAAAAAGGCCAAGAATCTGTCCGAAGCTGAGGCGCTGAGTTGCATCATGGGCTGGACCATCGGCAATGATGTGAGTGAACGCACTTGGCAGAAAAGCGATCGCACTTTCTGGCGTTCCAAGAATACCGACACTTTCAAGCCGATGGGGCCGTGGATTGAAACCGATTTCGATATGGAAGCGGCGCGCACCAATGTGCGGCTGAATGGCGAACTGACTACCACGTTTGAAACCGGCCATATGCTGTTTTCCACTGCAGTCTTTATCGCGGCCATGACACGGTATCTGACGCTTTATCCCGGTGATGTGATCTGGATGGGTACGGATGGTGTTTCGCCCGATGTGAAATCTGGCGATGTGGTGGATATTGAAATCACTGGCATTGGCCATTTGACCAATCCCTTCCTGCGCGCCAGCGCCTGAACGGGGGCAGCACCATGGATGTCGCCGCTGATAAGGTCCGCGCGCAGATTGAAGCGATCCTGCTGTCTTGGGGGATGGAGGCTGATCTGGCCGCCACCACCACGGAAGCCATGACGGAAACCGATTTATTCGGCGTGGATAGCCACGGCATTTCCATGCTGATGACTTATGAAAAGCGCTTGCAGGAAGGCAAGCTGAAGATCAATGCGCGGCCCAAGATTGATCGCCGCACTGCTTGCACCGCGCTGATTGATGCGGGCGCTGGGTTGGGGCATCCGGTTTCCAGCTATGGCATGAATCTGGCCGTGGATATGGCGAAGGAAGCCGGGCTTGGTGTGGTGGGGGTGCGCAATTCGCATCACTTCGGCGCGGCGGGTGTTTATGCACGCATTGCCGCACGGCGCGGCGCGATTGGGCTTGTTACCAGCGCCACGCGCGGCGTGACCATGGTACCAACGCGCGGCGCGAAGCCGGTGCTGGGCACCAATCCCATCGCTTTCGCGGCGCCTGCTGGGCGCAACCTGCCTTTCGTGCTGGATATGGCCACCACGACAACAGCGGCAGGCAAGGTGAAGGTTTATGATCTGAATGAACGCGCCATGCCTGCGGGTTGGGTGGTGGATGGTGCGGGCAATCCCATCACAGATGCCAAGCGCGGCATGAAGATTTTGCATGAAGAACCGGAAGGCGGCTTGTCGCCACTCGGCGGTTCTCCGGAAATGGCCAGCCATAAGGGATATGGGCTGGCGATGATGGTGCATATTTTGGGTGGCACGCTGGTGGGTTCTTCCTTCTCCCCCATTCGTAACCGTATGCAAAAGCCGAATGATCCCGACGATATCGGGCATTTCTTCATGGCGATTGACCCCAATGCCTTTCGTGCACCTGGCGAATTCGAAGCGGATCTGGATGCGGTGATTGATGAATTGCACGCCACGCCAGCGGCTGATCCCGCGAAGCCCGTGCTGGTGGCGGGTGATCCGGAAGAAGCGGAACGTCAGCGCCGCCTGAAGCATGGCATTCCTGTGCCGCCCGCATTGGATAAGCATATCCGCGATATCTGCGCCCGTTCCGGCGCGGCTTATTTGCTGAGCTAAGGAAGCCCGCCATGAAGCGCCTGCTGCTCGCCGCCCTTGTCGCTTCCCTGCCAGCGCAGGCGCAGAATTTGCGTATGGGGGTGGGGGCGCAGATCACCTCGGCCGATCCGCATTTCCACAATATCTCACCCAATAACGCCTATGCTTCCATGGTATTCGACAATTTGCTGGAAACGGATGCCAAGGCGCGGCTGATTTCTTCCCTCGCCGAATCCTGGAAGCCGGTGGGTGAGGATGCCTGGGAATTTACGCTCCGCCGTGGTGTGCGTTTTCATAATGGGTCTGATTTCACTGCCGAGGATGTGGCCTTCACGCTGGAACGCATTCCGCAAGTGCTGAATAGTCCTGGGTCTTTCCGCACCTATACCCAGGCCATTACGGGCGTTGAGATTATTGATTCCCATACGCTGCGCTTGCGCACCAATGGCCCGGCGCCGCTGCTGCCGACGGATTTGGCGCAAGTGCCGATGCTGGACCGCGAAACCCATCAGGGTGCCACGACCGAGGATTTTAATGCGGGCCGTGCCGCCATTGGCACCGGGCCTTATCGCATGATGGCTTATCGTTCCGGGGATCGGATTGATTTGCAGCGCTTTGATGGGCATTGGCGTGGGCGGCCCGCTTGGCAAAGCGTGGATTACCGGATGATCACCAATGATGCGGGCCGCACAGCCGCGTTGCTGGCGGGTGATGTGGATATCATAGACCAGGTGGCGACATCCGATATCGAAAGGCTGCGTCGGGATCAGCGTATTGCGCTCAGTGAAATAGACAGCATGCGCTTCATCTATTTCGCGCTGGATCATATGCGCGACGGACCAACGCCCTTCATCACGGATAATGACGGCAAGCCTTTTGATCGCAATCCGCTGAAGGATGTGCGGGTACGGCGCGCGCTATCCCTTGCCATTGATCGACCGGCGATTGTGGCGCGGGTCATGGAAGGTGCGGCGAGTGCGACGCGGCAAGTGATGCCCGAAGGCGCTTTCGGCTATGTGCCGGAATTGGCGGCGACGCGCGCTGATCCTGATCAAGCAAAGAAGTTATTGGCGGAAGCGGGCTACCCCAATGGTTTTCGCCTGACTTTGCACGGGCCGAATGATCGCTATCCGAATGATGCGCGTATCACGCAAGCGGTCGGGCAGATGTGGACACGCATCGGCATTCGCACCCAGGTGGATGTCGCGCCCTATGCCAGCTTCATCGCCAAGGCATCGCGTCAGGAATTTTCGGTTTTTCTGGTGTCCTGGGGCAGTTCAACCGGCGAACCCATGGCGGGTTTGCGGTCCATCGCAGCAACCTATGATCGCGTGCGGGGCACGGGTTCGGTCAATCGTGGGCGCTATTCCAATCCCGAGTTTGATACGCTGCTTGCGACCGCCGCGCGGGAATTGGACCCCACCAGGCGTGAAGCCCTGGTGCGTCAGGCAACGCGTGTCGCGGTGGAAGATGCAGGCTTCATCTCCACCCATTTGCAGAAGAATATCTGGGCCACGCGGCGCGGCTTCGTGCATGAAGCGCGTGTGGATGAAAGAACCCGCGCGCAGGACGTGACACCCGCGCGCTGAATGGGTTATTGAGGAAGGCTGCCGGCGGGCGCTGGTGTCTTCATCATCGCCCCGGTCATCGGGATAAAATAAACGCCAACATCCTTGCGGCTGCGCACGCGGCCTTCCTCATCCTTTGTATAGATATAAAGGAATTGGCCGCGCCGGAAGGGCTGGCCGATGGGAATGACCAGACGCCCGCCCGGCTTCAACTGCTGGATCAGTGCCGGCGGCACATATTGCGCGGCGCAGGTGACGATGATGGTATCAAAGCCCCCCGTCACTTCCGGCCAGCCATAGAACCCATCGCCCACGCGGGTTTCAACATTATTCAAGCCAAGTGGCGCGAAAATCTGCTGTACGCCGCGCCCCAGCGGTTCGATGATTTCGATGGAATATTGTTTGGCGACAATGCGTGACAGCCAAGCCGATTGAAAGCCGGAGCCCGTGCCGATTTCCAGCACCACATGATCCGGCTTCGGCTGGCAGGCCTGGGTCATATAGGCTTGGCCCAAATAGTCAGAAAGTGCGGAACCAAAACCAAGCGCCCAGGGCTTTGCCTCTGTCTCATAGGCGTTGGAAGGGGAAGCCTGACGCGCTTCGTAATTGTAATGGAAATATTCGCGCGGCAATTCAGCGAAGCCACGCAGCACGGCGGGATCAGCCTCCCCAAAGCGGGATTTCAGATAGGCTTCAATCCGCGCCAGGGTGGGTTGGCGCCGCGCTTGAATAGCGGCGAAAGCGCCTTCAGAAATTTCGATCGGGCGGCCGGAATCACGCATCGCCGCTAGGAAGGCATCGCGGTTCCAGGCGCTTGATTGCGCAAGGGCAGGCGTGGAAAGCACGCCAGCGGAAGCACCAGCCAGCAAAGCCCGACGAGAGAGCAGCATGTTCAAGACCCGATCAGTTTCTTGGCCAAACAATAACGGTTGAGAGATAGCAAGCAAGGCCACCCAACAAAAGCGCTGTAAGCCCAAGCCCATGGCCAACCAAATTCGCGAGCGGCGTGGCAACTACGGAAAAGGCGCCATTCAGCGCCCAAGCCCAGGGCAAAAGCGCGGGGCCTTCCTGCTGGAAACGATCCAGCCCCAGCGGGAAGGGAAAACCCAAGGCGAGCGATGCCGGTGCAATCGCCGCCACCAACAGCGCGGCGCGCATGGCCCAGGGCCAATCCAGCACCGCCAAAATGCCCTGATGCGCGACGAAGATGGCGGCAAGACAAGATAGCGCGGCGACCAGAACCGCCCATTTCAACGCAAGCGCGGGCCGCGCCATGTGCCCTGCCATCATGGCGCCAATACCCGAAAACACCAGCATGACCGTCAGCACCAAAGCAAAGGCAGAAGTGCGGTCCCCCAAGAGCAGCACGGCATATTCGATGAAGGCGATTTCAATCAACAAAAAGCCCAAGCCAAGTGCAGGGAAATAAATCAACGCTCGCCCTAAAATACTCTTGGGCACGCGCAAGGCACCGCGCGCAAAAAGCGGCAGGGCGGAAACCAGAATCGCCAATAAAATTGCTTGCGCCAGCACCGCAACATTCACGAGCAGGCCGATTTCCTGCTGCGGCAGGATTTCCACACGCTCAAGTGCCTGGGGTAAGGCGCTCAACTGCACCAGCGGTGATAACCAGGGCCGATCCGCCGTCACCGCGGAACGATCAAAGGCATCAAGCAGCGCCTGACCCGCGAGCAAAAGCCGCGCTTCTTCTGCCACGGCATCGGCGGCGCTGCCGCTTTGTACAAAGCCGCTATCAAGTGAAACCGCTGGCAGGTCGTTCCAAATCTCACGACCTTCAGGGGCAAGGCCGGGCGCATGGGAAATATCGAAGGAACGTGCTTCGGCAAACGCCAAAAGCTTCGCGACACTTTCTGGCCTGAAGCCATCCCGCGCAATCAGCACGCGCAGATTCCAGGCTGACCTGATCACCGCCAGATGCGCGCCTGGATCGGGCATGCCCGCCTTGATCAGCGCTGCCTGCGCGGTTGCCAAAAGCCGCACTGCATAGACAGGCAATTCCCGAATGCTGATCGGGATAGAAATCATCCCACCCGGATTGAGTTGCGCAATCCATCCAGCCATGGCTTCGGCCGTATAGGTGTGGCGATTGGCATCATCAGCGCCAAGGAAATCGCCCGCGACATCAATCAGATCATAGCGCCCGGTGGCATTCAGAGGATGGGCGGAGGAAAGCTCTATCCGCGGGTCTGGTGCCATGGCGGGCGAAGGGCCAAGCCCCTGGCGCAGCGCGTTGCGCAAGATGGGTTCTGGTTCAATCACGGTGATGCTGGCCGCGCCAAGCCGTAAGGCTTCCGGCGCGCGAAACCCGCCTGCCGCACCAAGCAAGAGCACGCGCGGCTTTTCCAGCAGCGCATAGGGTGCTGCATCAAGCGCCGATGGGGCGTGGCCTGCTTCAGGTGCTTCCTTGGGCAGTGCCGCGATGCGCGATCCGTCCCGATACAGCCCAAAGCTGCGCGGCGGCGCGGGCGTGCCTAGCGCGCCGGCATTATTGGAAACATCCGTATCCAATCTCTCGGTGAAGTTATCGAGCAGATGATACACGCCGCGCGGTGTATAAATTTCCGCCAGCACGCGGCTTTCCGGTACATGCAGCGGCGCATAGATGGGCTTGAATTCATTGATGCGTGGATTGGCGAAAAGAAATATCGCCGCTTCTGCCACCACCAGCGCCGCCACCGCCGCGATGCGCCAGGTGCCTTTAGCCGATATTATCGCAGCCAGCGCCAGGAAGGGCAGTAGGGCCGGTACAAGCTGGAAGGGATGCAGCAGCAGCATCAACACCAAGGCAAGGCAGGCGCCTGAACCGGCGCCCAAAAGATCATAGCCATAAACCCGCCCAACCTGATTGGCGTGCACAACAAAATTCAGCGAAACCGCAAGTCCGGCCAGAAAGAAAAAGGGAAAAAGTGCTGCATAATAAAGCGCGATATTGCCAATTTGCGGCATGGCCGTTGCCGGGTTTTGCAATTCCAGCGGGTTGAACCCATTGGCAGTGGTGCCAATCCACCCAAGCGCACCGGTTGCCAGCATTGCAATCGGCAGGCTCGGCAAAAGCCAGATGGCATGGCGCAGAAAAACGCGCCGCCCCAATACCATGACCACGCCTGATACCGCGAAGCCCATCATGGCAATGGAAATCACCCAATAACCATATTCAGACCAGGAAGCGACCGCGAAGAAGCGCGTTAGCGCGATTTCCACGCCAACTGCCGTGCCGGCGATCAGGAAAAGCGGCAGCAGGGAAAACATCAGGACCAAAGCGCCTTTTTTGTGACGAATTGCAACAATTCATCATTAAACCGATCCGCCCGATCTACAAATAGCGCATGGCCCGCATCCTCGTAGACGGTGGTTGTGGGCGCGGGATGACGCGCCGCGACCGCTTCCGCCTGATCGCGCAGCCTGGGTGTTACCGCGTAGAAAACCGGACGGCGTGTTGCATAAAGGCTCTGCCGCCAGAATTCCCGCGGGCGGGGATAGGAAAGCAGCTTGATCGAAGCTTCCACCGGCATGCGCTGCGCTTCACGCGCAACACCATCCAGATACGCCGCATCCTGGGGCGTGCGATACATCGCGTTCACAAAGCCACGTACCGTCTTGTCACGTTCCTTGCGGAGATTGCTGAAGAAATTGGAAGCCCGCGGCGGCGGCGGATCAGCCTCCCCCACCGAATTGTCAATCAGCACCAAGCCCGCGAGCCTTGCATCACCCTGCATGGC
>JBEDHL010000269.1:0-3229 GCA_041174145.1 Pseudomonadota bacterium | reverse complement strand
CCAGGCGCGCGGATCAACGTCGTTCAACTTTGCGGTTTGGATCAGGCTGTACATGGCGGCGGCGCGCTCTCCGCCCTGGTCGGAGCCCGCAAAGAGCCAAGCCTTCCGCCCCAACGCGGCGCCGCGCAACATGCGTTCCGCGGCGTTATTCGTCAGGCAGATGCGCCCGTCACTCAGGAACCGCGTGAAAGCCTCCCAGCGCTTCAGCATGTAGTCCATCGCCTGGGCCAGGTCATTGTGACGCGAGAGCTTGGCCCGCTCGGCACGCATCCATGCCTCAAGCGCGGCTACCAGTGGCGCGATGTCGCGCTGGCGTACCGCAAGCCGCTCAGGCGCAGGCGTGCCATTGATCGTGGCTTCGGCCGCGAATATCGCATCAATCTGGCGCACGGCCTCAATGGCCAGCGGCATGTGATGCACCTCGGCCAGCTTGAACAATTTGCGCCTGCCATGGGCCCAGCACGCGGCCTCCAGGATCGGCCCCGGTTGTCGCCCTGGCGCATAGAGCCCGTTGAACCCGGCATAGGCATCTGCCTGCAGGATGCCAGAGTAATTGGCCAAATGCCGTTCAGGGTGGATGGCTTTTCGATCTCGGGAATAGCGAAACATCGCCGCAGGCGGGTCAGTGCCGCCGAAAGGCGCGTCATCGCGCACATAGGTCCAAAACCGCCCGACATCGGTGCGGCCCGCCGCCAGGACCGGCACGGTGGTGTCATCACCATGCAGCCGCTCGGCGGCCAGCACATGCGCATCAATCAGGATCATCAGCGGCGTGAGGGTCGCGATGCTGGCGCCGACCCAATCCCCGATCGTCGAGGTGCTAAGGTAGATGCCCTCTCGCGCAAAGGTCTCGCTCAGTCTGTTGAGTGGCAAGTGTTGGCCGAATTTCGCCTCCAGAATGGTGGCGAGGAGATGCGGCCCCGCCCTGCCACGCATGATCGGATGAAATGGCGCGGGCGGCTGGGTAATGGCCTCGCAACTGCGGCAGGCGAATTTCTCGCGCACGGTCTGGATGACCTTCCATTGCCGGGGGATGAGCTCCAGCGTTTCGGTCACATCCTCGCCGAGTTTCACGAGCATGCCGCTGCAGCAGGGGCAGGTGCTTGGTGATGGCAGGACTATTCTCTCGCGCGGCAGATGATCGGGCAGTGGGGCGCGCTTGGGGTAGTTCGGCGCCTTGTCCTGCTTGCTGTCCTGGGCGGGTTCTGTGCTGGCCAGGCGGTTGATTTCCGCTTTAGTCTTGGCTTCGGATTGTGCGGTGGTGAGCTCGGCGAGCTGCAATTCCAACTGATCCACCAGCTTGCGGCTGCGTTCGGAGCTTGCGCCGTAGCGGTCGTGTTGCAGCCGGGCGATGAGTTTCTTGAGATGGGCGATGGTGTTTTCCGCATTCGCCAATGCTGCCTGTTCGGCGGCGCGCCCCGCGCGTTCGGAGATGAGGGCTTCCTGGCTTGCGATATAGGCCGCGCGTAGCGTTTCAATATCTTCAGGGATATGCAGCGCGAGCGATGTCACGCCCAGAATCGAATCACATCACGCGCGTTCCGCAAAGAGGAAATACGCTGCGACAGAAAATAAAATCATTCATCCCGCGCTTGCAGGGCGCCAGGTATGCTGCGGATTTCTCCAGTCTATGCCTTCAAGCATGTAGCCAAGCTGCGAGCCCAATATCGAGACCGATCCCGCCATCACAGAGGGCCATACGAAACGGCCACGCTCCAACCGTTTGGCATAAAGCGACATGCCAAGCCCATCATGCCAGAGGATCTTGATCAGATCACCGCGGCGACCACGAAACACGAATAGATCCCCCGCATGAGGATCGCGGCCCAGTGACAGCTGCACCTGTACCGCAAGGCCATTCATGCCGCGCCGCATATCCGTATGACCCGCCGCCAGCCAAACACGCATGCCGGGCGGAACCGCCAGCATCAGCGCAGCGCCCCAATGATGCATGATAGTGTAGGCAGGCTGAGGGCTGCGCTGATTTCTAACCGAATGCCATTCGCAAGCGTGATGATGATCGCGAGCTGATCTGGTAGCGGCGGAGTATCGGCTGGGACAGACGCCGCCGGTGGCGCATTGCATGCCGTAATGGGCGTATCCACGGCGCTTGCCGTATCGACGACTACCGGCAGAAAACCGAGCGGGGCTGACGCCGTCAACCTGCCAGCGCGCGCTTGCTTGCGCCACGTCCAGAGAATGCTACGGCTGATCTCATGCCGACGCGCAACCTCGGCAACCTTGGCGCCAGACTCATCAGCCTCAGCCACAATTCGAAGCTTATCAGCCACAGACCAACGGCGGCGCCGCTCAACGCCAGAAATTATCTCAAGCCCCATCATCGCCCCCGTACTTATGAGCGACCTTAAGATCGTCCATAAGAACAAGTGACAGAGGCTTCACCCAAAAAGGAAGGTGGGCCTCGCCGGATGGTTACTGATCAATAGGGGCTGGCGCAATGTGGGGCCCAGACAGCGGTTACGATCCGTCACCAACCTGAACGCCTCAATCTTGAACTCGCGGCTGACCTTCCGTCTCGTCGTATCCACTCTCCGGTTCATAGGTCACGATCTTATCTTCGTGTCCACCAAACCGGCAGCAGGCCAATGGGCCAGATACTCCGGTAGCCAAAACGCCAATCGGTCTCAAATCATTTGACGACGGACACATATTACGGCCAGTCGAGCGGATGGCCGTACAAGCGCACAACCTCATGACAATGTCTGGCCCAAGCGCTTCATGGAATGTCATCTGTATCCCATTCACAGGCTCGGGCCACATCCAGGTTCTAACAGTGCCTTGACACTGATTGTAGATGCCGAGTTCCCGATCGGACATTGGCCTTCGCAAGCCATACTCATTATAAGTTTGGGCGTGAGCAAGACTAATGCTCAAAAAAGAGAACAAACTCGTTAAAAGATATATTTTCTTTTTCATAACGATAAATACCAACTACAACAACTTGAGGGTACGTTCAGGGTAAGTAAAGAGTCGCTGTCGAGATAGCCAAGTAATCGCCGACAACCAAGATAAGAATACGCGACAATAATGATAGGACCACGCGGCTAGATTGGGGGATAATTGTTACTAATTTCATTTTTTGCAATATCCATTTGACGCTGTGAGTAGGGTAGATTTATGCAGAACGTCAATCAACCCTCTGCCCTGAGCCGAGTGCTTGGCCTAGCGCCTCAGTATCAATTGCATCAATAATGCTAGTCTATTGTTC
>JBEDHL010000268.1:0-8566 GCA_041174145.1 Pseudomonadota bacterium | reverse complement strand
CGCCCGCCCTGCCCTTGGTGGTGATTGACCCTGGCCATGGCGGCCATGACCCCGGCGCCATTGGCCGGCGCGGCACGGAAGAAAAGCGCCTGACCCTCACCACCGCCCAGTCATTGCGCCGCAAATTGCAGGAAGGCGGCAAATGCCGCGTGGTACTGACGCGCGAAGGCGATGAATTCATTTCGCTTGCTGATCGCGTGGCCTTCGCCCGCACGCGGGAAGCCGCCTTGCTGATCTCGCTCCACGCCGATTCAGCCCCCGGCGCCAAGGGGGCCAGCGTCTATACCCTGGCTGAGACCGCGAGCGACCCGCTTGCCGAAGCGCTGGCGCGGCGCGAAAACAATGCGGATCTGGCCGGGGGGCTTAGCCTGCCCTCCGTGCCGCCCGAGGTGCAGGCCATTCTGCTCAGCCTCATGCGCCAGGAAACCCGCGGCGATGCAGCCCGCTTCGCCGGCGCAGCGGTGCGGGAATTGACCCGCACGGTCGCCATCCTGCCCAAACCCAGGCGGGAAGCTGGCTTTATTGTGCTGAAAGCGCCGGAAGTGCCCTCGGTGCTCGTGGAGATGGGCTTCCTGTCGGACCCGGGGGATGAGGCCGCGCTGCGCAAACCCGAACACCGCGCCCTGATAGCCGCCAGCCTGGCCCGCGCGGTGGAAGCATGGCTGACCTCCAGCCGGACCATATCTCATGGTTGAAAAACCCGCCCTTGTGATGTCGCTCTTTGCGCTGGAAACGTGTATCGGGCGTCAATCATGTCTCTTCCGGAATTGCGCGCCGATGCACCGCTCGATCCCCAGCGCGCCACGCCTGGGGCGGAACCGCCGCGCGCCGCACCACCACCCCAACCTAAGCGCCCCCAAAAGCGCCGGAGCTTTCGCTTGTTTCGTTGGTTCCTGACTTTAGTCGCAGCCGTGGCGCTGGCCGGCGGCATGGCAGCCTATGGCGCCTATCAGCATTTCGCGCAGGATTTGCCCGATTACGGCTGGCTTGCGGAATATGAACCCCCGCAAATGAGCCGCATCTACGCCGCCGATAGCCGGCTGATGGCGGAATTGGCGCAGGAAAGGCGCATCTTCGTCCCGATTGAAGCCATCCCGCAGCGCGTCCAGCAGGCCTTCATTTCCGCCGAAGATCAGCGCTTCCGCGACCATACCGGCATTGACCCCTTGGGCATCATGCGCGCGCTGGTTCAGGCCGCCGAACAATATGGCAGCGGGCGGCGCATGAGTGGTGCTTCCACCATCACCCAGCAAGTCGCGAAAAACATGCTGGTCGGCGCCGATAGGTCCTTCGCGCGCAAGGCGCGGGAGGCGATTCTGGCTTTGCGCATTGAAAAGGCGCTCAGCAAGGACCGCATCCTGGAATTGTATTTGAATGAGATTTTCCTGGGCCAGCAGGCCTATGGCGTGGCTGCCGCCGCGCAGGTTTATTTCAACAAGGGCCTGGATGAATTGACCCTGGCGGAGACCGCTTATTTGGCGGTGCTGCCCAAGGCGCCGAATAATTACCACCCCGTCCGTCGTGCGGAAGCGGCCAAGGCGCGGCGCGATTGGGTGATTGAACGCATGTTGGAAGACCGTGCGATCACGGCGGAAGAAGCCCGCATGGCCCGCGCGGAAGCGCTGCTGGCGCGGCCTTCGCGCAGGTTGGATCAATTACAGGTGGGCCAGCATTACACGGAAGAAGTGCGGCGCGAATTGATCCAGCGCTTTGGCGCGGAACAAACCACCATGGGTGGCTTGGTGGTGCGCACCAGCCTTGAACCCAATTTCCAGAACGCCGCTGAACGCGCGCTGCGTGATGGGCTGATGAATTATGACCGCAGGCGCGGGGGCTGGCGCGGCCCGGTGGCGCGTATTTCGGCCAATGCCACGGAATGGATGCCGGCGTTGGCCGATACGCCGCGCCCGCCCGGCGCCTTGCCCGAATGGCGCCTGGCGGTAGTGCTGGAAGTGAAGCCGCAGGAAGCCCGGCTGGCCTGGCTGGAACGGCGTGATCCGCGTCGCCCGGCGGAACCGCAACAGGGCACGCTTTATCTGGAAGATTTGCGCCCCTGGGCGCGGCCCGTGCTGCCCGATGGGCGCCTGGGTGCCGAACCACGCCGCGTGGCCGATGTGCTGAACCCAGGCGATGTGGTGCTGGTGGAAAACCTGCCCGCCGAAGCGGCACAGCGCAATCGCCCCGCGCGCCCGGAACGCCTTGGCCTTAAACAAATTCCGCAGGTGGAAGGCGCAGTGGTGGCGCTGGACCCGCAAAGCGGGCGCGTGCTGGCCATGGTGGGCGGTTGGGCCTTGGAAAAATCCTGGTTCAATCGCGCCACACAAGCGCAGCGCCAGCCAGGGTCTTCCTTCAAGCCCTTCGTCTATGTCGCCGCGCTTGAAAAAGGCATTCCGCCCAATCAGGAAATCCCTGATGAGCCGATAGAAATCATGACGCCTCAGGGGCTCTGGAAGCCGCAAAACTATAATATCGGCACCTATAATGGCTGGGTGACGATGCGCAGCGCCATGGAACGCAGCCTTAATCTGGTGACCGTACGCCTTGCGGATCATGTTGGCATGGCTTCGGTTTCCGATGTGGCGCGCCGCTTTGGCGTGATTGACAATATGCCGCGCTATTTGGCGATGTCCTTGGGTGCTGGCGAAACCACCGTGCTGCGCATGGCAGCGGCCTATGGCGCCTTTGCCAATGGTGGGTTTCGTGTCACGCCGAGCCTGATTGATTCGGTACAGGATAGGCGCGGGCGCGTGATCTGGCGCGCCGATCAACGCGCCTGCACCGCTTGCGGCTCCGGCCCTGAAGCCGGCCCGCCGCGCCTTGAAGCCGGCGAAAGGCAGCGGGCGACAGACCCGATCTCCGCATATCAGATGGTGAGCATCCTGGAAGGCGTGGTGGCGCGCGGCACAGCGGCGAATGCGATTGGATCAAGGTTAGGCCGCCCCGTGGCAGGCAAGACCGGCACCACGGATGATTTCAAGGATAATTGGTTTGTGGGCTTCACGCCTGATATCGTTGTCGCAGTTTGGATCGGCTTCGATGAACCCCGCAGCCTGGGCAATAACGAAACCGGTGGCAGCAATGCCGCACCAATCTTCCGGGATGTAGTGGGCGCGGCACTTTCCGGCAGCCCGCCCGTGCCCTTCCGCCGCCCGCCCGGCATTACGCTTTTGCGTGTTGCCACCGGTAGCGGCAGCATCATGGAGCCCTTCCGCCCTGGGACAGAAAACAGCGCGCAACGCTGGCGCGATGAATTCATCACTGAACGTAGCGATGGTTCCAGCGGCCCTGGGGCCAACCGCCTCGACAGGGACCTCGGCGGGCTCTATTAGCCCCCCATCATGCGCGCTGACGCCCTTTCCCTGCACGAGCAGATCACCGCTTCGGTGTCCCTGCTGAGGAGGCATCTTTGACTGGGATGCCTCTGTCCGTCGTCTCGAAGAACTGAATGCGCGGGTCGAAGACCCGACGCTGTGGAACAATGCTGACGAAGCGGGGCGCGTTATGCGCGAACGCGGGCGGCTTTCGGAACAGATTGATGGCGTGAAGCGCCTGGAACGCGATGTTGCCGATGCGCTTGGCCTGATTGAATTGGCCGAAGCGGAAGGCGATGCGGATACCGCCAATGCAGCGACGGCAGATTTGGTGCGCCTGGCGGCTGAAGCGAAGAAGCGCGAAATCGAAAGCCTGCTGTCTGGCGAGGCGGATGCCAATGACGCCTTTCTGGAAGTGAATTCCGGCAGCGGCGGCACCGAAGCGCAGGATTGGGCGGAAATGCTGCTGCGCATGTATTCGCGCTGGGCGGAACAGCATGGCTATAAGGTGGCCCTCACGGAAGAAAGCCCCGGCGAACAGGCTGGGCTGAAATCCGCCACCATTCAGATTAGCGGTCCCAATGCCTATGGCTGGCTCAAGACCGAAAGCGGCGTGCATCGCCTGGTGCGCATCAGCCCCTTTGATTCCGCGGCGCGCCGGCATACCAGTTTTTCTTCGGTTTATGTCTATCCGGTGGTTGACGATAAGATCGAGATTGAAATCAACCCGGCCGATCTGAAAACCGATACTTTCCGTGCCTCCGGCGCCGGCGGTCAGCACGTGAACAAGACCGAATCCGGCGTGCGCTTCACCCATATCCCGACCGGGATTGTGGTGGCTTCCACCCAGGATCGCAGCCAGCACCGCAACCGCGCCATTGCCATGGGCATGTTGAAGGCGCGCTTGTATGAATTGGAACTGCAAAAGCGCGAAGCCGTGACGGCCGCCACCGAAGCCGGCAAGACCGATATCGGCTGGGGTCACCAGATCCGGAGTTACGTCCTGCAGCCCTATCAAATGGTGAAGGATTTGCGGACCGGCGTCGAAAAGGGCAATCCGGCGGCGGTACTGGATGGCGAATTGGATGATTTCCTGGCCGCATCGCTTGCATCGCGTGTCGGCGCGACGCGGAGCGAGGCCAGCGCCAAGGCGCAATAATCCCGCCATGTTTCCCGGCGCGGCTGTTCCGGGTTAGGCTACGCAGCCGTGCTTGCCTTCCTCGCCCTTTGCCTGCCGATTTTCGCGGTGGTGGCCTTTGGTTTCGCCGCGGCGAAGCAGAAATGGATGCCGGCCACCGCGATTGAGGCAGTGGGGATATTCAGCTTCAACGTCGCCTTGCCGGCCATGCTGTTCAAGCTGATGGCAGCCCAGCCTTTGCGCGAAAGCTTCGATGCCATCTACTTTGCCGGCTATCTGGGGGCGTGCATGGTCATTTTCGCCTCCGTAATGCTGATCGGTCGCCTCACGCGCGGGAATATCCGCATCGGCGCGGCCTTTGGTGCCGCCGCCGCCATGGGCAATGTCGGCTATCTGGCGCCACCGCTGATGCTGCCCATGCTGGGGCCGCGCATCGCCGGGCCGGTTGCCATGGCGATTGTCGCGGAGGTCGCGGTGATCATCGCGCTGGGGTCCATGCTGATGGCGCCCGCTGCCAAGGGGGCCGGGTTGCAGGCGGTGATGGCGGGCTTGCGCGGGTTGGCGCGCAGCCCGGTGATCCTTTCCATCGCACTCGGCGCGCTGGCTGCCGGAATTGAAATGCCCATCCCCGCGCCGCTGGAGCGCTTCCTGTCCTTCCTTGGCAATGCAGCGGGGCCAGCGGCGCTTTTCGCGCTGGGGGGCACACTGGCGCGGCTGAAGATTGATGGCCGGCTTTTCGCTGTGGCCTTTGGCATCACGGCGGCCAAGCTGTTCGTGTATCCGGCCTTGGTCTGGTTCGTGCTTGGCAGTTGGCTGGCGCTTGATCCGTTTTGGGTGATTTGCGGCGTGCTGCTGGCCGCCATGCCCACCGCGACCAATGCCTATCTGCTGGCGCAACGCCAGGGCGTGGGCGTTGAGGAGGCCTCCGCCGCCGTGCTGTTTACCACCATCATCGCCTCCATCGCCTTCCCCGCGACGGCGTGGCTGCTGGATGTGCCCGTGCCCTGATTTGCGTTTGGTCGCATTTTCCGAGCCGCCAAGTGTGCCCACTTGGCTTGAAAATGCTCCGACGCTTGGCGCGCAGGCTGCTTGGTCATAGACTCCCGCCATCTCAAAGCAACGGAGTAAACGCCCATCATGTCGAGTGCCGCTGAAAGCGCGCCAAGCTGGCATGGCATCGTCCGCCAGGCCCTTAAGGATAACAATGTTCGGCTCGTCACCTATGTGCCGGATAATGTGCTGCGCCCCCTGATCGAAGGCTGCCACGCCGATCCCTATTTCACCACCTTCGCCGCGGCGCGAGAGGAAGAAGCCATCGGCATTGTCACCGGCGCCACCATGGCCGGGATGCGCGGCATTGTGCTGATGCAGACATCGGGCTTCGCAACGCTGCCCAATGTTCTCGCTTCCCTTGTTGTTGCCGGCCAAATCCCCGTGCTGATGATGGTGAGCGAACGCGGCACTTTGGGTGAATTCAACCCTGGCCAGGCCATTGTCTGCCGCACCATGCGCCCGATCCTGGACAGCATGGGCATTGAACACCACACGATGACCAGGCTGGATGAAGCGGCCTTCATCGCGGGCCGCACCATGCGCCAGGCCTTTGCCACGCGCTGGCCGGCCTGCCTTATCCTTTCACCGCTGCTGACCGGGGGGCGCTGATCATGGAAGATCGTCGCAATACGCAGGTGATGAACCGTGCCGCGCTGACCAAGCGCGTGGTGGGCAAGCTCACCAAGCAGGAAGCCGTGATTGGCGGCATCGGCAATTCCAATTGGGATTTATGGGCTGCCGGCCATCGTGCCGAGAATTACTACATGCTGGGCAGCATGGGTCTTGCCGCGCCGATCGCCATGGGTGTGGCCATTGCGCAGCCGGAACGGCGCGTTTTCGCGCTGGAAGGCGATGGGTCGCTGCTGATGCAGCTTGGCTGCCTTTCCACCATTGCCGCGCAAGCACCGAAGAATCTGATTGTCGTGATCTGGGATAACGGCATTTATCAGATCACCGGCGGCCAGGGCACACCGGCGGCGCAAGCGGGCACGGATCTGATCGGCATTGCGCGCGCTTCCGGCATCGCTTCCGCCCATTGGGCGGCGGATGAGGCGGAGTTTGACGCGCTGATTGATCGCGCGCTGACCACCGATGGCCCGCATGTGATCGCCGCGCGCATTGATAATGAACCCGGCAAAACGCAAACGGACCGCGACCCGATCCGCTTCCGTGAGAGCTTTATGAACGGGATGGCGACTAAACTAGCGTAGCCTATGCCCAAGCGCGGGCGGGGACATAAACCTCGCCCGCCATCAGGCGCCGCGCGGTGCGGAGCGTGCCGCCGGAAATGATCTCCCGCGAACCATCCGCCGCGCGCGTGGAAGTAATCACCGCTTCCATGCTGCCGGTTGGGTGTTCCAGCACCACGGTTTCCCGGTCCGCGCCGGTGATTTTCGCAACGCCCTCGGCCACCGTGCCGGGCAGCACGCAAGCGCTTGCGATGCAAATGCCGCCCGTCACCGCCATGGCTTCATGGCAGGCAAGCGGCGTGAAATAGCGCGCGGCCACGCCGCCCTCATCACCCGCCGGTTCCGCGATGATGGCGAATTTCGGAATGACGCGGCCTTCCGCATCGCCCATGCCCATGGCAAGGCTCGCCTTGCGGCGGATGGCTTCAATGCGCGCCATGAAGGCCTTGTCGGCATCCAATTCCTTCGCAGTCTCGCGGGCGGTTTTGCCGAAATCCCGCGCGCGGGCAATCACCACCGGCATGCAGATATCAAGGCAGGTGACTTCCACGCCATCAATCACATCAATGGCATTGCCGGTTGGCATCAACTTGCCGGTCGCGCCACCCACCGCATCGGCGAAATTCAGCACAATCGGCGCGGCGGTGCCGGGCACGCCGGCAATCGCGGTATCGCCTTCATAATTCACGCGCTTGCCTGGCGTTTGCACCACGGCTTCAATCAGGGCGCCGGTATTCACGGCGCGGATCATCACGCGGGTTTCGCCTTCCTCTGCCGGCACCAGCCCGCTTTCAATCGCGAAGGGCCCAACGCCTGCCAGCATATTGCCGCAAGTCGGCCCCCAATCCACAAAGGCGCGATCCACGGAAACCTGCGCGAACAAATAATCCACCTGCTGCGCTTCACCGGCGGCGGCGCGAGAGACAATGCAGACCTTGCTGGTCAGTGTTGTCGCCCCACCCAGCCCATCAATCTGGCGCGCATCGGGTGATCCCATGGCGGCCAACAGCACGCGCCCCATGGCTTCGCGATCTTCCGGCAGATCATGGCGCAAGAAGTAAGGGCCGCGGCTGGTGCCGCCGCGCATCAGGGTGCAGGGAATGGCTTTCTGCATGGGTCTATCCGTCACCGTAAGGGCCAGGGGAGGTCGAAGAAATACTGCAACAACCCCTGCGGGAAATCGAGGGTCAGAATCTGCGCCACCGCAATCAGCCCAATGGTGGCAATCGTGGTCAAGCCCAGCGTCACGCGCCAAGTGCAGCGCGCCGCATAGCGCAGGAAGGCCAGGAAGAAGATCGTATTGGCCAGCAGGAAGCCGACCAAAGCCGAAAGCCCAACCAGGCCGATCACCCAGCCAAGATGCGCCCAGAAGCTGCCATCCTCCGGTTTCGCATTGGCTTCCGCATCATGGAATAGCGAACCGCCCACACGGCCAAAATTTAGCTTGAACACTACGGGCACGCTGATCAAAAGCATCACCCCCGCAATCATCATGGGAAAGATCGCACCCAGGAAGCTATGGCGCATGGCGTCAATGAAGACTGCCGCGAAAAGCGCCATCGGGATCACCGCGAAAATCGCCTGAGGCTGGCGCTTGCCGGTATCGGTGCTGCCGCCGTCTTCTTCCGTATCCGCCAAGCGACGCTTGCGGATGCCAAGCCCGGCAAACACCACAATCAGCGCGGCGATGATCAGCACGCCAGGCCGGGTCAGGAAATCCCAGCCATAGAATTGTACGGCCTGATACAGGTAAGTTTCCATCGGCTGCGCCAGCACAAACCCAACCACGAAGGGCGGGCGCGGCCAGCCGAAGCGGCGCATGAGCAAGCCAAGCAAGCCCACACCCAAAAGCAGCAGCAAATCCGCCAATTCGC
>JBEDHL010000267.1:0-5015 GCA_041174145.1 Pseudomonadota bacterium | reverse complement strand
GCCCAGCACGGCGTTCTGTTCATGCAGAATAACCGCCGGGCGGCGTGACGCGCGCATCAACCGCGCAGCCGCCAAGGGCGGGAAGGAAGGATAGCCACCAAAACCCACAATCGCGCTGGGCGACAAATCCCGGATATGCCGGCGCGCCTGCAGCGTTCCCATGAATAATGCAGAAGCACCACGCAACGCCTGGCGCAGCCCGCGCCCGGAAAGCCCGGACCCTTGCAACACAAAGCGCTCCGCATTGGCAAAAACAGGGCTGTCATAAGCCGCCGATCGTGCATCGGTCATCAGCGCCACGCGCTCGCCACGACGAAGCAATTCCGCCGCCAAGGCTTCGGCGGGAAACAGATGCCCGCCCGTGCCGCCAGCGGCGATGATGATGGGCTGTACCATGGGGCCCCTCACCGTGCGCCCCCGGCGGCCAAGGCGCCACTTGGCAAGCCCGCGCCACCAGCACGTTCGCCAATGCGCTTTCGTGTCAGGGCCAATAGCATCCCCATGCCAAGCGCAATGGCCAGCACGGAAGACCCGCCATAGGAAACGAAGGGCAGGGTCATGCCTTTGGTTGGAATCAGATGCAGCGTGGACGCCATATTGACGAAGGCCTGCAGGCCGAATTGCGTCAGCAGGCCACTCGCCGCAAGCACAACAAAGACATCCGTTTCCGCCAGCAGGCGCATCAAGCCGCGCAGCACAACAAAGGCGAAAAGCGCCAGGATCACCAGGCACACCACCATGCCAAATTCTTCACCCGCCACGGCGAAGACAAAATCAGCATGCGCATCCGGCAGCACATTCTTCACGCGCCCCTCACCAGGCCCGCGCCCCAAAAGCCCGCCATTGGCGAAGGCTTCCATGGCCACACTCACCTGGTAGGAATCGCCCGAATTCGGATCAAGAAAGCGATGCACACGCGATTGCACATGGGGAAACAGGAAATACGCCAGAACGCCAACCCCAACGCCAAGCCCCGCAAGCCCGCCAACCAGAATGATATTCAACCCAGCAACGAATAGTTGCGCAAAAAGCACCGCAGTCATTACCAGCAACATGCCGATATCAGGTTGGCTTTTCATGATCACCGCAATGACCACGAAAACACCCACGGCGATCATGCGCCCCCAAAAGCGCGAACCCGGTGCCATGCCCTCCGCGATCAGCCAAGCGGCGACAACGGCAAAGAAGGGCTTCAGAAATTCGGAAGGCTGCAAGGAAAGGCCTGGAATCGGCAGCCAGCGCCGCGCACCCTTGATTTCAACGCCCACCACCAAAGTTGCCGCGGTCAACACCAAAGCACCAGCGCAACCCAGCAAGGCAAAGCGCCGAACGCCGCGTGGTGAAAGCAGCGAAACCCCGACCATTACGGCCGCCGCGAGCGCCAGATAGAAAACCTGCTTCAGGAAAAACATATGGCGTGATGAAGCGCCGATGCGTTCCGCCACGGCGGGCGACGCTGCCAGCATCAATACATAGCCAAAACCAATCAGCACCATCAGCGCCGCCAGAGTCCAGCGGTCCACGGTCCACCACCAGCGCCCCAGAATGGAATTATCCGCGCGAGAGAGCGCCATTAGCTGGCCCTCCTGCTCTGTTGCGCGACCAAGGACTGCGCTAAATCACGGAAGCGATCACCGCGCGCATCAAAGCCGCTGAATTGATCAAAGGAAGCCGCTGCGGGTGAAAGCAAGACAACCGGCGCCGCGCCAGCAAAAGCCGCTTGCGCCGCGGCAGCCACCGCCGCTTCCAGCGTGCCCAGAATCTCATGCGCCACACCGGCGTCACGCAACGTGGCCGCCATGGCCGGTGCATCACGCCCAATCAGAAAAGCTTTCGCGATACGCGGGAAGAAAGGTGCCAGCGGTGCAATGCCACCTTCCTTCGCCATGCCGCCGGCAATCCAGACCACGCGATCATAGGAAGCAAGCGCGCGCGCCGTGCTATCGGCATTGGTCGCTTTGCTGTCATTCACAAAAACAACGCCGCGCGCTTCGGCGACAATTTCCTGCCGATGCGGCAAGCCGGGATAGGAGCGGATGCCTTCCGCAATCGCGCCACGGGCCACGCCGAGCGCCATGCAGGCCGCCGCCGCCGCCGCCGCGTTCTGGGCGTTATGCACGCCCGGCAGCGCCGCCGCCGCGCCAAGGTCAAGGATCAGCCCGGCATCATCCCGCAGTGCGCGGCCTTCAGCCCAAACCCCGCTCGGCTGGGGGGCGAAGCCCGAAATCGGCACCCGCCGCGCGGTCAAATTGGCCCCCAGCGCGGCAGTCAGGGCGTCATCTTGGCCCAGCACCGCGACATCACCCGACCCTTGGCGCGCGAAGATTCGTGCCTTCGCAGCGGCATAGCCGGCCATGTTCCCATGGCGGTCCAAGTGGTCAGGGCTCAAGTTCAACATCACAGCTACGTTGAAGCGCAGAGTTGCGATTCGCTCCAACATGTAAGACGACATTTCGAGGGTATAGACCCCTTCCGACCCCAAGATATTGAGATCGAGCGCCGCAGGGCCCAGATTCCCCCCGACCTCACAAGGCACCCCAGCGCCCCGCAAAATATGGTCGATCAGCGCCGTGGTAGTGGATTTGCCATTGGTGCCGGTCACGCCGACGAAGCGCGCCTTGGAATGGCGCGCCAGCACCGCGCGGTAGAGAAATTCGGCATCGCACAGAACGGGCACACCAGCCGCCTTGGCCGCGACCGCCGCCGGATGGGGCGTGGGCAGTTCATGCGGAATGCCCGGAGAAAGCAGCAGCGCGTCAGCGCGGAAGGGGCCGGCGGCAGGGTCCTGCACCGTCAGCCCGGCAGCCTCAGCGGCCGCGCGGGCTTCGGGCTTGTCATCCCAGGCGGTGATATCGGCACCCCAAGAAGCCAAGCGCAGCGCAGCGGGCAGGCCGGCACGGCCCAGCCCTACCACGGCGATGCGCGCGCCCAGAAACGGCGTGAAGGGGGGGCTTGGCGCTGTCATCTGATTTTCAGCGTCGAAAGCCCGACCAGCGCCAGAATCATGGCGATGATCCAGAAGCGAATGACGATGGTGGGCTCGGCCCAGCCTTTTTTCTCAAAATGGTGATGCAGCGGCGCCATCAGAAACACGCGCCGGCCCGTGCGCTTGAACCAAAACACCTGAATAATGACGGAGACCGTCTCCACCACAAAAAGCCCACCGACGATGGCGAGCACGATTTCATGCTTGGTCGCGACCGCGAGCCCACCCAGCGCACCGCCGAGCGAAAGCGAACCTGTATCGCCCATGAACACGGCAGCCGGTGGCGCGTTGAACCACAGAAAGCCCAGCGCGGCACCCACCAGGGCCGCGCAAAATACCGCGAGTTCCCCAGTGCCGGGCACGTAATGCAGCTGGAGGTAATCAGCGAAAACGCGATTACCGACCAAATAGGCGATCAACGCGAAAACCGTCGCTGCGATCATCACTGGCACAATCGCAAGCCCATCCAGCCCATCGGTCAGATTCACCGCATTGGAAGACCCCATCATCACCAAGGCGGCCAGCAGCGGGAACAAAATGCCAAGCGGCAGCAGAAATTCCTTGAAGATTGGGAAAGCAAGCTTGTCAGCAAGTGCACCCGGCATAAGCCAAGTCAGCCAAAGCGCCACGATCAACCCAAGCCCTGCCTGCACAATAAGCTTCAACTTGCCAGAGACACCCTTGGTATTGCGCTTGGTTACTTTCAGCCAATCATCGGCAAAGCCCAGCGCGCCATAGCCGCAGGTGATAAACAGCACGGCCCAAACAAAGCCATTACGCAAATCCGCCCAGAGCAAGGTCGAACCTACAAGCCCAAGCAGAATCAGCACGCCGCCCATGGTAGGCGTGCCTTTTTTTTCGATAATGTGGCGTGCTGGGCCATCTTCCCGGATGGGCTGGCCACCACGTTGAAAACCGCGCAGCCAACGAATGATGGAAGAACCAAAAACCAGGCTGATCAGCAACGCGGTCAGGCAGGCCGCACCGGCGCGAAAGGTGTGATAGCGCGCCAGATTGGCCAAAGCATATTCATCGGCGAAGGGCAGAAGCAGATTATAAATCACGAAACTTGGTCTCCTGCCGAAAGTGCAGCAATGACAAGGCCCATGCGCGAGCCAAGCGAACCCTTCACCAGCACGGCGTCCCCGGGCTGGAGAGCGGCACGCAAGGCGGGTGCAAGGGCAGCGGAATCAGGAAAATGCCCGCCGCGCTGATGTGCAGGCAGGGCATCGAAAAGATTTCCCGAAAGCGGGCCGCAGCAGAACACCAGATCACTATTCTGTGCCGCATCCGGGGCAAGGAGGGCGTGTTGCGCCGGGCCTTCCCCGCCCAGTTCAAGCATATCGCCAAAGGCGAATATACGCCGCTTCGCCGGTTGCGCGGCCAGCACCGCCAAGCCCGCACGCACGGAAGCGACTGACGCATTGTAGGAATCATCAATCAACAACGCCTCACCACCCGCCACGCGAATGCGGCGCAAGGCACCGCGCCCGGCGCCGGCGGTGAAACTGGCCAGCGCTTCCGCGCCTTTTTCAGGTGAAAGCCCAAGCGCCAGCACAGCGGCAAGAACAGCGCAGGCATTCAGCGCAACATGGCGCCCCGGCGTGGTCAGCCGTAGTGCGATGCGCTGGCCAGCCAGTGCGATTTCCGCCATGCCGCCTTCAGGCGACGCTTGATAGGAAAGCAACCGCGCATCCGCACCCGCCGCTTCGCCATGCGTCAGCACGGCAAGCCCGGCATCCCGCGCGCGCGCAATCAATTCTGCGGCGAAGGCGCTATCGGCAGGCAGAATGGCCGTGCCGCCAGGCGCGATGCCGGCGATGATATCGCCCTTCTCCGCAGCAATTGCCGCCTGGCTGCCAAGCAAGCCGATATGCGCCGTACCGATCGAAGTAATGATGCCAATACGCGGCTGGGCAAGGCGCGATAGCGGCGCGATTTCGCCGCGATTATTCATGCCCATTTCAATCACGGCAAAAGCTGCATCACGTGGCAGGCGGGCGAGTGTGAGTGGCACGCCCCAATGATT
>JBEDHL010000266.1:0-13044 GCA_041174145.1 Pseudomonadota bacterium | reverse complement strand
GCCGGTTGCGTCACCAGCGTGCAATCCAGCGCGGTGTCACTCGGCGAAGCCGGCTTCGCACCGCGTTTTTCGGCGGCGTTGCGCGCTGGCACCATCAAGGTGATCGATGCGACCTGCCCGGCCATTCACACCATGCTGCAAGCGTCTGAGAAAGGCGTGCCGTTTATGCCGCTGCGCGGCTTGATTGGCAGCGATATCCTTGCCAATCGGCCCGATTGGAAAGTGGTGCCCAACCCCTTCGCGCAAGAAGGCGAAGACCCGATTGTGCTGCTGCCCGCGCTGAACCCGGATTTCGTCTGTTTCCATGCCGCCATGGCCGATGAGGAAGGCAATGTCTGGGTCGGGCGGCGGCGTGAATGCGCCACCATCGCCCATGCGTCCAAGCGCGCCTTGGTCACGGTGGAACGCGTGGTGCCTGGCAATTTCCTGGAAGATGAACGGCTCGCTTCCGGCGCCATCAACGCCACCTATATCAGCGGCATCGCCATTGCTGAGCGCGGCGCGCGCCCGGTGGCGCTGCTTGATGAATATGGCTTTGATGGCGCTTATGTCAGCGACTATGCGCGCATGGCGCGGAGTGAGGAAGGCTTTGCCGCCTGGTGCGCGCGCGAAGTGTTTGAACAGAAGGCGCAGGCCGCAGAATGACCGAGATCAAGCTGGAAGAACGCATCGCGGTCGCACTCGCGAAGCTGATCCTGGACCCGAGCGCACCGCCCGCCCGCCATATAGCGGTCGGCGCCGCATCGCCGATGCCGGCGGCGGCCTGTTGGCTGGTGAAGAAGCAGGGCAATCCGGTGCGGCTTTCGCTGCTGCATAAGCGCAGCGGCAATCCGTTTACGGAAGGCACGCGCGAGTTGTTTGACCTAACCGGCCAGGGGCGGATTGATCTGTTCTTTTTGGGCGGTGGGCAGATTGATGGCAGCGCCAATCTTAATCTGGTTGGCACGGGCGAATGGCCCGGCATGGGCGTGCGCTTTCCCGGCAGCTTTGGTTCCGCCTTTATGTATTTCATGACGCCGCGCACCATCCTGTTCCGGGAAGAACACACGCCGCGCGTTTTTGTGGAGAAGGTGGATAATATCTCTGCCCCCGGTGTCTCACCGCCCGGTGTGTTTCGGCGCGGCACGGCGCAAGCGCTGGTGACGGGACGCTGCGTGTTTCGCTTCCACCCTGATCGCGCAAGGTTTTCGCTGGAGAGTGTGCATCCAGGTGAGACGGTGGAAAGCGTGCGCGAAGCAACCGGCTTTACGTTTGACGTGACGGGCGATGTGCCCTTCACGCCCGACCCAACGGCCGAGGAATTGGCGCTGCTGCGCGGGCCGATTTGTGATGAAATGCTGGAAACCTACCCGGAATTCTGCGCCCGGGTCTTTGGCAGGAAACAAGCTGCATGAATGACGCATCTATTGCCACCAAAGGCCTGGCGCGTTCCGCCGGCGCCCTGGCGGGGCTGCGCGTAGTGGACCTCACGCGCGTTTTGGGTGGCCCTTATTGCACTATGGTGCTGTCCGATCACGGCGCCGAAGTCATCAAGCTTGAACCGCCGCAGGGTGATGAGGTGCGAGATTGGGGCCCGCCCTTCGATAGCGCGGGCGATGCTTCCTATTTCGTCGGCGTGAACCGCAACAAACGAAGCGTGGGGCTGGATTTGTCCAAGCCTGCCGGCAAGGAAGTGCTGCTGCGCCTATTGGAAGGCGCCGATGTGCTGGTGGAAAACTTCAAGCCTGGTTCCATGGAAAAATGGGGGCTGGGGTATGAAGCGGTACTGTCAAAGCGTTTCCCGCGCCTGATCCATTGCCGCGTTTCCGGCTTTGGCGGCGAAGGGCCCTTGGGTGGCTTCCCGGGCTATGATGCGGTGTTGCAGGCCATGGTTGGGCTGATGTCCATCAATGGTACAGAGACTTCCGGGCCGACGCGGCTCGGCACGCCGATTGTGGATATTGCGACGGGGTTGTTTTCCACCATCGCCATTCTGATGGCGCTGCATGAGCGGGAAAAATCCGGCCAAGGGCAATATTGCGACATGACACTGCATGATTGCGGCATGGCGCTGCTGCACCCCCATGCGGCGAATTACTTCCTTTCTGACAAGCGCCCCAAGGCCACGGGTAATCCGCACCCGAATTTGGTGCCCTATTCCAAGTTCAAGACAAAAACCTGCGAGATTTTCATCGCCGCCGGCAATGACCCGGCCTTTCGGAAATTCTGTGAATTCCTGGGCATCCCCGATGTCGCGAAGGATGAACGCTTCGCAACCAATGGCGCGCGTGTGATCAATCGTGATGCGCTGACGGAAATCCTGGAAAAGCGTTTTTCCAGCGAAGATGGGCATGATCTGACGCGGCGCATGTTGGCTGTTGGCCTGCCCGCCGGGCCGGTGCTGCATGTGGATGAAGCCATGGCCGCAGACCATACCGCTTTCCGCGATATGGTGGCGGATATCGGCGATTACCGCGCGCTGAATACGCCGATCAAGCTTTCTCGTACGCCGGGTGGTGCGCGCACGCGCCCGCCGCGCTTCAACCAGCATGGGCGCGAAGTGCTGCTGGCGCGCGGCTTCAGTGAGGCGGAAATCGCCGCGCTGGAAGCCGATGGTGTGATCGTGGGCGCGCGGCGTAAGGCGTAAAAATCAGGCGGCGGCCGCGATGGTTGGCCGCTGCCCTGCCACCGTGGTGCGAACCATATGCCGGCGTTCTGTCGTGCTGGCGAAGGGTGTCGCGCGGTGCAGCACGGCGAGATTATCCCAAATCAGCAAATCACCAGGCGTCCAGCGATGGCTATAGATGAAGCGGTCTTCGGTGGCGTGCGCCATCAGGCGTTCAATCAGCACGCGGCTTTCGGCTTCCCCCATGCCGTCAATGCTGCGCGCATGGGCACCCAAATATAGCGCGGGGCCATAGGGGTTTTCTTCCAGCACCACCGCTTGGCGCACCGGTGGATGCTGCGTCTTTTCCGCTTCCGTCACCAGCGCAGGATCAACGCGGGACCGAGACCAGCCGAAATCATGCAAAGCCGCCATGCCGCGCAGCCTGGCCTGTTCCGCCGCATCAAGGGCTGCGAAGGCGCCGCGCATGAAGGCGAATTCCGTATTGCCGCCCGCGCTTGGAATCTGCCGCGCGGAGAGCAGAGAGGCCCGCGCCGGGATGGGCTTGAAGGAGGAATCATGGTGCCAAATCCGATTGGCCTTATTATTCAGCACCTGCTTGTCACTCGGCGCCACAATCTCGCCCTGGAGGCCGATATTGCTCAGCACAATCACGGCGCTGCCAGCGCCAAGCGCGCCGGGACGCGTCATTTCCAATGCGCCAAAACCCTGGCTGAAGGCGATTTGCGCCGCATCATCCAGGCGTTGGCCCGGCAGCACCAAAACCGCGTAGCGGTCCAGCGCATCACGCAGCGCCGCCATGATGGGCGCCGGCACTTCCCGCGCGGCGTCTATGCCTTCAATGCGCGCGGCAAAAAGCGGTTGCAGGGGGGTGATGTTCAGCATGGCCAGGCCCTCCGGAAGGAAGGCTAGGCCGGAAGCACCTCCTCAGAAAAGCCCCTCAATCCGCCCTTCCCCATCCAGGCCGATGGTCTCCGCCGCCGGGCGGCGCGGCAGGCCGGGCATGGTCATAATGTCCCCGCAGACGGCGACGATGAAGCCAGCGCCGGCGGAAAGCCGCACTTCTCGCACCGGCAGCACATGATCCACCGGCGCGCCGAGCTTGGTCGGGTCCGCGCTGAAGGAATATTGCGTCTTGGCGATGCAAACCGGCAGATGGCCGAAGCCGAGTTCCTCAAACCGCGCGAGGCGCTTTGCGACATCAGCCGGCAGCGCGATATCGCGCGCGCGGTAAATCTGCTGCGCGATGGTGCGGATTTTATCGGCCAAAGGCATGGCATCTGGGTAAAGCGGCGCGAAGCGTGCGGATTTCGCCGCAATATGTGCTTGCACCGCACGCGCCAAATCAGCCGCGCCTTTGGCACCATCACCCCAATGGGTGCAGAGGATGGCTTCCGCCCCCGCCGCCTGGATCGCCGCTTGCACCGCGGCAATTTCAGCATCGGTGTCTGAGGTGAAGCGGTTCAGCGCGACCACCACCGGCAGGCCGAACTTACCCATATTCTCGACATGGCGCGCCAGGTTGGAAATGCCGCGGGTCACCGCCGCCACATCTTCCCGCCCAAGGTCAGACTTCGCGACCCCGCCATGCATCTTAAGCGCACGGACGGTGGCGACAATCACACAAACGGAAGGGTTCAACCCGGCCAAGCGGCATTTGATATCAAGGAATTTCTCAGCGCCCAGATCAGCACCGAAACCCGCTTCCGTCACGACAACATCAGCAAGCTTCAGCCCAAGCCGGGTTGCCATGACGCTGTTGCAGCCATGGGCGATATTCGCAAACGGCCCGCCATGCACCAGCGCCGGTGATCCTTCAATCGTCTGCACCAGATTGGGCGCGAAGGCGTCACGCAGCAGCGCCGCCATGGAACCATCCGCCTTCACATCCGCTGCGGTGATCTGCTTTCCATCCCGCGTTTGCCCCACCACCATGCGGCCCAGGCGCTGCTGCAAATCCGGCAAATCGCGGGCGAGGCAAAACACCGCCATGACTTCGGAAGCGACCGTGATGTCAAAGCCATCTTCCCGCGGGAAACCATTGGCGACACCGCCAAGGGAGGAATTGATGGCGCGCAAAGCACGGTCATTCATGTCTATCGCGCGGCGCCAGGAAATGCGGCGCGCATCCAGGCCAAGTTCATTGCCCCAATAGATGTGATTATCCAGCATGGCCGCCAGCAGGTTATTGGCGCTGGTAATCGCGTGGAAATCGCCGGTGAAATGCAGGTTGATGTCTTCCATCGGCAGCACCTGCGCATAGCCGCCGCCCGTCGCACCGCCCTTCACGCCAAAGCAGGGGCCGAGTGAGGGTTCACGGAGGCAGATCATGGTCCGTGTGCCCAGCGCATTCAGCGCATCGCCCAGCCCAACCGTGGTGGTGGTTTTGCCCTCACCGGCCGGGGTTGGGTTGATGCCCGTCACCAGCACCAAAGCGCCATCAGGCTTGTCTGTCTGGGCGCGGATGAAATCCAGCCCGATCTTCGCCTTGTATTTGCCGTAGGGTTCCAGCGCATCGGCCGGAATGCCGGCCCGCGCGGCAATTTCCGCAATCGGCTTCAACGTCGCGGCGCGCGCGATATCAAGATCAGTGGCCATCCCTGCCCCCCTTTGGCGAATGATCTTGCAACGCCACGCCGGGGGCAGGCTGTCAAGGGCTGGCCGGGGAAGGGCTAGGCCGCCGCCGGCAGGGCCTCAGCCAGGGCCTCACGGAAAATAGCGATGGCGCGCTGCATGTCTTCCGGTGTCAGCGCGCCAATCGCGCCGATGCGCATGGTGGGCGCTTCGGTATTCCAGAAATTGCTGATCAGCACGCCGCGCGCCTTCAGGGCTTCCACATAGCGCGGGAAATCAAAGCGCGGATCGGCGGGTTGATGCACCGTGACGATGATCGGCCCCTGCTCCGCCTTGGTCACATAGGGTTTGATGCCCATGGCGACAAAGCCATCGTAAAGCGTATCCGCATTGGCGCGGTAGCGCGCATGGCGCGCGGGCTGCCCGCCTTCCTTGTCAAACAGGTCAAGCGCGACATCAAACGCGGCCAAGGCCTGCACCGGCGGCGTGAAGCGGAAGGAACCAAAGCCCGCACGTTCCGCATGGGCCAGCACATCGGCCAAATCAAAACACCAGGACCCCGCCTGCCCAGCCCGCGCCTTGATGCTATCAATCCGCGCCACCGCAAAGCCAATGCCCGGCATGCCTTCCAGGCATTTGCCCGAAGTGAACATCAGCGCATCGCATTCGGGGTGCTCGGCCAGGTTGAAGGGCAGCGCACCAAAGCCAGAAACCGCATCCATGATCATGCGCCGCCCGGCAGCACGCACCGCGCGGCCAATCCCTGCCGCATCATTCACAATGCCGCTGCCGGTTTCGCTATAGACGAAGGACACATGGGTGATCGCGGGATCAGCGGCGAGGACCGGGGCGATATCTTCTTCCCGCGCACCGCGCGTATCGGGCAGATCAAGCTTCACCACTTGGCGGCCAATTTCGCGCGCAATGCGTTCCATGCGCGATGCATAGGAACCATTCATCGGGATCAGCAATTTGCCATCCGGCGGCACCAGGCTGCGAATGGCGGCTTCCATCATGAAATGGCCACAGCCTTGCAGCGGCAGGGTCGCATGCTCGCCCGCAATGCCGCCCGCGATGTCGCGCACCCTTTCACGAATGCGCGCATAGGTCGGGCGAAAGCCGTGATCCCAGGGCGCGATGTCCTGGGCCATGGCGGCGCGGGTTTCGGGGCGGGTCTGCACAGGACCGGGAATCAAAAGCATCATGAGCGAAGCCATGCCAGAGGCTTCAGGCAATGAAAACCCCCGCAATTTCGCGCCGCAGCTTTTCCCGAATGGCTTCGGTAAAGCTTTCGTAATCTGGGCAATGCATCACAAAGGCGCCGGGCCCGCCAATCACCTCGGCGGCGTAATGCGCCACCAGATCAGGCTCCTCATTCAGCACGGCCAGCGCATTGATGGTAATGCCCGCCTGCACGCCGATATCACGGATTGGCCCAGGCGGCCGGCCCTGATTATGCGCGCCATCGCCCGAGACATCCAAGACCATCCGCCGCGCCTGAGTGGGGCCATGGGCGAAAAGGGCAAGTGCCGCCGCCATGCCCTCCCCCAAGGCGGTCGCGCCGGGGGGTACCAGGCGGGGCAGCGCCTCAATCGCCTCGGCCACGGCCGACACCTCGGCGGGTGCGGTCAGAAACGTCCAGGGAATGGCGATTTCCTGAGCGCCCAAGCCAGACCAAAAAAGCATCGCCACGGCTGAAACCCCCGCCGGGCCGGAAAGCAGGGCATGTCCAATCTCCGCGTCCCGAAAGGCCGCGGCATAGCCGCCAATCATCAGGTCGAATTCCGCCCGATCCACGGAGGATGAAGCATCCACGGCCAAGACCAGGGCAAGGTCAACGCGCTGCATGGCCGCTTCATGCCACAACCAACGCGGGGCTTCACCCCATCAAACTTGCGTTGGGTCAATCAAACCCGCCGCGCTTTCATCTAGATTACGGATCGAAGACAGGAGGAAGCCATGCAGGAACGCAGCATGGGAGAAATGGTCCGCGACCAGCGCCCCCTGACCATGGGGCCGGATGCGACCGTGCAGGAAGCTTGCGCGGCCATGCATCGGCGCCGTGTGGGGGCTGTGCTGGTAACGGACCCTGCGGGCCGCCTGCTTGGCATATTCACCGGCCGCGATGCGGTGCATTTCCTATCCCATGGGCGCGACAGTGCCGAAATCCGCCTGGCCGAGGCCATGACGCGCCACCCCATCTGCCTGCCGCCTGAAGGCAATGCCATGGATGCGCTGCATATGATGGCTGATGGCGGCTTCCGCCATTTGCCCGTGGTGCGCGATGGCAAAGTTGTGGGCATCGTCTCCCGCTATGATTTCCGGGCGCGGGAATATGGCCAGCTTGATCAGGAAACCGGGTTTTTTGAGTGCCTGAGATAGGCTGAAGCCGCCCCCTAGCCCTTCCTCCGCGCCCGACCTAGTCTTGGCACAACGGAGGAATGAGATGCCCGAAAGCCCTATCGACACCAAACTGGCCGCCGAGGCCGCGCTGCCGCTTGCTGGCGTGCGCGTGCTGGACCTGACTTTAGCCCGCGCCGGCCCCACCTGTGTGCGCCATTTGGCCGATTGGGGCGCCGAGGTCATTCGCGTGGAACCGCCCGCCAATGGTGATGGCTTTGGCGGGGACCGGGATGGTTATGATTTCCAAAACCTGCATCGCAACAAGCGTTCCATCGCGCTCAATCTGAAATCACCGGAAGGCAAGGCAGCGCTGATGAAGCTTGCCGCCAATGCCGATGTGCTGGTGGAAAACATGCGGGTGAAGGTGAAACACCGGCTTGGCATCGCCTATGACGATCTGAAGGGGATCAACCCGCGGCTGATCTATGCCTCGATTTCCGGCTTCGGGCAGACCGGACCTTATGGGGAGCGTGCCGGGGTGGACCAGATTGCCCAGGGCATGGGCGGGATGATGACCATCACCGGCGAACCAGGCCGCGGGCCGATGCGCGCGGGCATTCCCTTTGTGGACCTCACCGCCGGCAATCTGCTGGCGCTGGCCGTGATGATGGCGCTGTTCCAGCGGGAGAAAACCGGCAAGGGCCGCTATGTGCATACCAGCCTTTTGGAAGCCATGGTATTCATGCTGGACCTGCAAGCGGCGCGCTGGCTGATGGATGGCGAAATCCCCGGCCAGGCCGGCAATGACCATCCGGTGAATATCCCGATGGGCGTTTTCCCAACGGCCGATAAGCCGATCAATATCGCGGCGTCTTCGCCCAAGATGTGGGTGCAATTCGCCGAAGCGCTGGACCGCAAGGATTGGCTTGAGGTCGAGGAATGGAAGACGCTGAAGGGCCGCAGCGCTGATCGTGCACGGCTCAACAAGACCATCGGCGAAGTGACCAGCACCAAGCCGAGTGAATACTGGATTGATCTGCTGGAACGCATCGGCATTCCTTGCGGGCCGATCAACCGCGTGGACCAGGTGTTTGAAGACCCGCAGGTGAAGCACCTTGCCATGGCGCTGCCCATGACCACGCCAAAGCGCGGCCTGACGCATATTGTTGGCACCGCCATCAATATGCAGGGGATCGAGAGCAGCGTGCGGCGCATTCCGCCCCGGCTTGGGGAGCATTCCGCCGAAATCCTGCAACAGGCGGGCTATGGCGCCGCCGAAATTGACCAATTACGCGCGCTTGGCGTGATCAGCGAAGGGTGAAGCAGATGGAATTCGCAGACGGCAAAATTCTGGCCGAAATCAAGGATGGCGTTGGGCGCATTACCTTCAACCAACCGGAAAAGCGCAATGCCATGTCGGTTGCTATGTGGGATGGCATGGGCCAGGCGCTGGATGTATTCGCTGCGGATGCATCCGTGCGCTGCGTGGTGCTCACCGGCGCGGGGGATAAGGCTTTTGTTTCCGGTGCTGACATCAGCCAATTCGATAAAATCCGTTCGGACGCCGATGCGCAGAAGGAATATGGCCGGCGGACTGCGGGCGGGCGCTTGAAGCTGGCCACCTATGCGAAGCCGGTGATCGCGGAAATCCGCGGCTTTTGCATGGGCGGCGGGCTTGGCATTGCCATGTCCTGCGATATCCGCATGGCCGCAGAAGGCAGCCAATTCGGTATTCCGGCCGCCAAGCTTGGCATTGCCTATGGCTTTGACATGGTGAAGCACCTGGTTTCCCTGGTCGGCCCGGCGCATGCCCATATGATCCTAATGACCGGCGAGCGCTTTGATGCGCGTGAGGCCGAGCGTGTTGGCTTGATCAATAAGGTGGTGCCGGCGGATCAATTGGGGGCGGAAGTCTCCAAGATCACCGCGACGCTGGCCCAGAATGCGCCGCTTTCGCTATTCGCCAATAAGCGCACGGTACAAGCCGTATTGCAGGACCGGGCGGACCGCGACATGGCGGCGATCCAGGCGGATCTGAACGCCTGTTTCGACAGCGCGGATTACAAGGAAGGCCGGCAGGCTTTCATGGAAAAGCGCAAACCCGCTTTTCAGGGGCGCTGAGCTACATCCCATCAAGGCCGCCCCGCCCAGGGCGGCCTTTTTTGTCATGGCGGTTGCTTATGCCATGGTCCAACGCCATGTGACCGCTTATTGATAACCTCCAACCCTACAGGACGCCTGAGCCCACCATGGACGACGCCCTGCCCCCGATTGCCGGGAACCACCAGAATGCGCCGATTTCCCGCCTGATTGCTGAGGTGGTGGAACGCTGCCCAGGTGAACGCATCACGCTTGGTGAAATGGCCGAAGCCTTCGGCGACCGCGCCTTTGGCCTTTTGATTTTGTTGCTGTGCCTGCCTGGGCTTTTGCCGGGCATGGCTTCCATCTTCGGCACGCCCATGCTGATTCTGGGCGTGCAAATGGGGCTTGGCTTTCGCCAACCAAAGCTGCCTGGCTTCATCGCGCGGCAAAGCCTGAAGCGTAGCGATGTGATGCGGCTTTCTTCCGGTTCTTCCAAATTACTGGCGCGCGTGGAACGCTATGTCAGGCCGCGCCCCGGGGCCTTCACCAATAACACGGCGGATAAGGTGGTGGGCTGGCTCACTGCCTATGCCGCGCTGATGCTGATCCTGCCCGGCCCAGGCACGAATGGCCCGCCTGCTTTTGGCACAATCATCATGGCGCTTGGCGTCATTGAAAATGATAGCAAGGTGGTTGGGGTTGGCATAATCGTTACCATACTGGCGAATATCTTCGCGACCGCCGTGTTGTTCGCCCTTGTCTGGTTCGGCATTGAAGCCCTTGGCTATGTCTTTTGATGTCAATTCTGCTGGACATAGCAAGGCGGGCTGACTAAACTTTTTGTTATGCTTCGGTGGCCCGAAAGGGCTGAAACGGGAACGCGTGACGCGGTGAAACCCACCGCCAATCCGCGGCTGCCCTCGCAACTGTAGGCGACTTTATCTGCCCAAATGCCATTGTGCATCAGCACGAGAAGGCGGGCAGGTTGGAGGTATATCCTCCGGGTCGCGAGCCAGGAGACCGGCCGGCGCATAGTTGTCTCGCGCGTATCGGGCGGGGTGTACCGATGCAACGGACCAAGGCTGTGCGGGCACGCCCGCACATCTCCGTCTGCGAACAGCGCAAGCCTGTCCTGGGGCCGCAAGGCACTGGGGCGTTTTGTTGCTCATACGCGGAGGAATGCCGGATGAAACACCGGATTCTCGTTCTACTCGCGCTCGCCCCCCTTGCCCCTGCTTGGGCGCAAACGGCGAGCCTTCCTGAAACCATTGTCACCGCCACGCGGATTCCAACGCCGCAAGAACGCCTGCCGGCGGCGACCACAGTCATTGACCGGCAGATCATTGAAGAACGCGGCTATGTGACGCTGGCGGATGCGTTGGTGAGCGTGCCTGGCTTCAATATCATACAAAGCGGCGGCATGGGGCAAACGACATCAGGCTTCATGCGCGGCACCAATTCCAACCATGTGCTGGTACTGCGTGATGGCGTGCCGATGAATGATGCCAGCCACCCAAGCGGCGCCTTCAATTTCGGCAATACGCTATTGGGTGACATTGAACGCATTGAAGTGGTGCGTGGCCCGGTCTCCGCCATCTACGGCACCGCCGCAATTGGTGGCGTGATCAATCTGATCACGCGCCGTGCGCCTGCGGATCGGCAAGCGCAACCTTATGGAGAGCTTGCGGGCGGCACCAATTACGCCGCGCGCGGTGTGGCGGGCATGGCCGGCACCATTGATAATCTGGATTACGGCGTGACCGGGCAGAGCCTTTCGACGCGCGGATCAAACGCGGTGGCGCCCCGCTTTTACAATAACCAAGGCGAAAGGGATGGTTTTCGATCGGCCGTGATCACCGCGCGCGCGGGCGTAAATATTGGTGAAACCGCCCCCGCCAGCGTGCTTGGCATGACGCGGTTGGATGGGCTTGTGATCACGCGGGAAAATCGCCTGGGCCAGGATAATGTGCCGCGTGATGACCCGAATTACAGCGGCGATGACCGCAACTGGATGGGCTTTTTGCGGAGCGCCTCGGAATTATTCGGCGGCATTTGGACTACCGGCTTTACACTTTCCGCCAGCCAGGATCGGCGGCGTTATACCAATTGGCCTGATGGCAGCGATATTGAAATGACCGATGAGTATTATCGCGGTCGGCGGGAACGCCTATCCTTTGATAATACACTGCGCCTGCCCGATGCTGGCTTCGTCACCAACAGCAATTTGGTGTTCGGCTTTGGTACTGAAAAGGAAGCTGCGCGCAGCCGCACCAATAGCGATGGCGCCTATGGTGCCTATACGGCAAGCGTGGACAAAACCCAGCAAAATGGCTTCGCCTATATCGGCACGCAGCACCGGCTTTGGGATAGGTTAGATATCACCACCGCCTTGCGGCAGGACGCGCCCGATGGCTTTGATGGCGCCACCACTTGGCGGCTTGGCGGTGTGCTGGCGCTGCCTGAAATCGCCTCTCGCCTGCGTGCCTCAGGCGGCACAGCCTATCGCGCACCGGCGCTTTATGAACGCTATGGGGCCTCCGCATCCATGTTCGGCAGTTTTCGCGGCAACCCCGATCTGCGCCCTGAACATGCGACAGCCTGGGAAGCTGGTATTGAAACCGATATCAGCACAAACCTGACGCTCTCCGCTCTGTATTTCACCAGCCATATTCGCAATCTGATCAAGGAAAACAGCGATTATTCCAGCTATGAGAATATCGCCAAGGCGCGCATCAAGGGCGGTGAATTCGGATTGGAATGGCGTCTTTCCGATAGTTTCTCCACCCGCGCCGCCTGGACCGTGCAAGAAACCCTGGATGAAGCAAAAAATACACCGCTGGCGCGCCGCCCGCGTAATAGTGCCAGCCTATCACCACGCATCGCGCCCAAAGTGGATTGGGTGGATGTACCCAATGCGCGGCTGATCATCGCGCCTGAATTCATCTATTTCGGCAAGCAATGGGATTACATCTATCCCGATAATGGCGGCTGGGGTGCGGATGGCTACAATGATGGCGGCTTCGTTTTCAACATGACCGCATCGCTGCCCATCACGCAGCAAATCACCGCCTTCATCGAAGCCCGCAACCTTGGCAATCGGCGCTATGAACCGGCCAATGGTTTTGTCACTCCAGGCCGCAGCGCCGTGCTTGGCCTGCGCGGCGTTTTCTGAAACCGCGCGGGCGGCGGCCGGGGCTCACCCCCGCGTCGCCCCCGGCACCCACAGCACATCGCCGGCGCCATTGCCATTCAGGCGCCGCGCGAGGACGAAAAGATGATCCGATAGCCGGTTCAAATAACGGATCACGGCGGGGTTCACCTCTTCCTCCGCCGCCAAAGCCACCACCAAGCGCTCCGCACGCCGTGTTACGGTACGCGCCACATGCGCCGCCGCCGCTGCTGGCGTGCCGCCTGGCAGTACAAAGGATTTCAGCGCCGGC
>JBEDHL010000265.1:0-14986 GCA_041174145.1 Pseudomonadota bacterium | reverse complement strand
TTCTGGACCCCATCGGCCCCATCATGATCCGGCGCGATCTGGGCCCGCTGGCCTTTGGCCTCAGGATCGAAAAGCGCCATTGCAACAGCAAGGACATGGCCCATGGCGGCATGTTGGCCACCTTCGCGGATCTGGCGCTTGGGATTGGCGGCTTCACGCTGGCAGGGGTGAAGGGCTTTTTCACCACCATCAGCCTGAATTCGGATTACTTGGCCCCGGCGTTGCTGGGCACCTGGCTGCAATGCGAACCGGTGCTGCTGCGCAAAACCCGCACCCTGGTCTTTGCCCAAGGTGTTTGCCTGGCCGATGGCAAGCCGGTGCTGCGTGCCAGCGGGGTTTTTGCCTTGCCGAAGGACCCGCCGATTCAGCCCTCTGGCGGCTGATACAGGCCAGCGGCGGTGGCGGCTTGGGTCGCCAGCGCAACCATCAGCGCGAAATTGGGCATGGGCACGCCCAAATCCCGCGCCAGCATCAGTGGCGCGGTGAACAGCGCATCAATTTCCATGGGCCGGCCCAGTTCCAAATCCTGCAGGATGGAAGGCTTATGCGCGGTCTCCCCAAAGCGGCGCATCCGCACTTCGCCTGGCACTTTCAAATCATGCCCCAGGGCGCGGGCCAAAGCCGTGCCTTCATCGGAAATCCTGACACCTGCTTCGAAGATCGCGGGGTCTGTAAGGGTCGCCTTCATATCCTGGCGCGAGAGCAGGCAAAGCGGCCCCACCACCATATTGCCGAGCAATTTCCCCCAGATGCGATGGCGGATATTGCCCACCGCATCGGTTGGCATGCCGCCCGCATTCAACAGCGCTGCCAGCGCTTGAGCGCGAGGGGAAACCACGCCCCCCGGCTCCCCCAGAAAAAGCTTCAGATCGGCATGTTCCGAAGTGACAATGCCCGGCGCCACCACGGCGCTGGCGGCATAGATCACGCCGCCAATAGCACGCTCCACCCCAATGGCGCGGCGCAGCGCGTCATCAGGGTCCAGCACCGGCAGGCGTTTGCCTTCCAAGGCGCCGCCAATGCCATCGAAATACCACCAGGGAATGCCATTCATGATGAAAGCAACGGGCGTATTGGGCCCGAGCAAAGGCACAATTCCCGCCGCCACCGCAGGCAAAGCAGGCGCCTTTACAGTGACCAGCACCGCATCTACGGGGCCGATTTCAGCGGCATTTTCCGTGGCCTGCACGGGGAAATTCTGGTCGCCCTCTGCCGTGCGTAGCGTGATGCCCCGCGCCCGCATCGCGGCCAGATGGGCGCCGCGTGCAATCACGCTGACCTCGGCCCCCGCCGCAGCCAGCCGGGCCGCCAGATGTGCGCCGATGGCCCCGGCGCCATAGACGCAAATGCGCTTCACGGCGCGTGGTCGCGCAGTTGCGCGCAGATGGATGCGCCTGCCGCGACAAGCTGTTCCACCATGCGCAAGCCGTGAGTAGCATTGGCCCCGCGCGGATCGGGCGCGGCGACGCCGCCGGGGGCGACTTCTTCCACCCACATGGGCACGGCAAATTCCACCCCATGGGCGCGAATGGCGCCAAAACCTGTTGGCGGCACGCCAAGATAAGGCCCGGTGGCGTCACGCGGGCGCGCCGCTTCCGGACGGCACAATTCCGGCTTCAGCGCCATGGTGACGGAAGCAACCGGATCACCGCCATGGCCAAAGGTAATGGACTGCCCGCCCAATTCGCCATGCAGCCTGCCCGCTTCCCGCCAGAGATGCAGCGCCGGGATGATCACGCCATGTCGATGGCGCATGCTGCGCGCGGCAGCATCGGCGGGCGCAATGGTGCCGGCATGGCCATTCACAATCATGATGCGCCGCGTGCCGATTTTGATGAAGGCTTCGGCCATTTCCTCGATCACGGCGGTCAGTGTTGCGACCGAAAGGGTAATGCCGCCCGCGACCCCGGCGAAGAAATCCTCACCGCCAAAGGGGATTGCGGGGGCCACCAGCGCATCCGCGCCCTTGGCATAGGCGCTGGCGGCGATGCGGCAGGCGATTTCCTCGGCCACCAGGTAATCGCCCATGGGCAAAGCCGGGCCATGGGTCTCAAGACTGCCCATGGGCAGGATGGCCACGGCGCCAGCGGCGAAGCGGGAGGCGACTTCCGGCGCGGTGAGTTCCGCGATGCGATGCGTGCTCATGCCAGCAAATCCAAGGCAGCGCGGGATAGCGCCTGCACGCCAAGCCCGATGCTGCGCTCATCGGGTTGGTAGAAGGCGTTATGCAACCGGTCATCGCGGCCTGGCTGACCGGAACCGATGCGTAGCTGGAAGGAGGGCGCGACGGCGGCGAATTCCGCGAAATCCTCAGCGCCCATGGAAGCTTCGCCTTCGCTGATCACATCGCCCATCTGCCGGCGCACGGCGGCAATCACCGGGTCCAGCACGCGGTCATCATTCACCAGCGGCGGGACTTTGCGCACATAAGTCATTTCTGTCTTCACGCGCATGGAAACGCCTATTCCTTCAGCCAGGCGCCGCAGCGCAGCTTCGGCGATATCGCGCGATTCATGATGCAGCGTGCGCACCGTGCCCTTCAGATGCACGCGTTCGGGGATGATGTTGTAGGTGGTGCCGCCCACGAATTGCCCGATGGTGACCACGGCGGGGTGCAGCGGCTTGATTTCCCGGCTGACTACGGTTTGCGCTTCCTGCACAAAGGCCGCCGCCGCCACAATGGGGTCAATCGCCGCGTAAGGATGCGCGGCATGGCCAGATTTGCCCTGGATGATCAGGTCAAACCTGTCAGACGCGGCCAGGCAGGCGCCGCGCACATAACCGAAGCTGCCCACCGGCATATCCGGGTGGTTGTGAAAGCCAATCGCCATATCCACGCCATCCGCCGCGCCATCGGCGATCATGGCCGCCGCGCCTTCCAGCACTTCCTCCGCTGGCTGGAAGATCAGCCGCACCGTACCAGCAAGCTGAGGCGCCAAATCCTTCAGCACCGCCGCCACACCCAAAAGGGTCGAAGTGTGGATATCATGCCCGCAGGCATGCATCTGCCCGGCGATGTCACTGGCGAAGGGCAGCGCCGTTTCCTCATGGATCGGTAGCGCATCCATATCGGCGCGGATCGCGAGTGTCGGCCCTGGGCGCCCGCCCTTGATTTCAGCGACCACCCCGGTGCGGCCAATGCCCGTGCGCGGAGCAAGGCCAAGGCGGGTCAGTTCCGCCGCCACGATCCCGGCGGTGCGGGTTTCCTGAAAGGCGAGTTCCGGATGGGTATGGATATCGCGCCGGATTTCAATCAGCCGCGGGGCCACCGCTTCGGTTGCTTCCCGGATGCGGGTTTCGGGGTCATTAGGCAGGCGATCAGCGGGCGGCATGGGGTGGTTCCTGTTGAATGCTTGGGGTTTCTGCTTGATGATTGGCCCTAGGATCGGCGGAGGCAAGGCGGGCGGCGTCCTCGCTTGCCGAGGCTAGGCACTCATGCAATAAAAACCGTCATAAACACGGGGGCCAAGAGATGGGGGGCGTTGCACGTCGCAGCGTTGTGTTCGGTATGGGCGCGTCGCCATTCTTGGCGATGGCTTCGCATGCGCAAGGTTCTTGGCCGTCTCAGCCCATTCGCCTGGTGGTGCCTTTCGCGCCTGGCGGCACCACGGATCTGGTCGCGCGTTTGGTCTCCGCCGGTTTGCAGGACAGGCTTGGCGTTTCGATCGTGGTGGAAAACCGTGCCGGGGCCGGCGCCACGCTTGGCAGTGAAACCGTCGCCCGAGCCGCACCCGATGGCTATACCCTGGTCATGTCCAATATCGCGAGCCACGCGATCAGCCCGGCGGTTTATGGCAGCAAGGTGCGCTATGATCCGGTGAAGGATTTTGCCCATATTGCCCTGGTGGTAAGCAACCCAACCGTTTGGGTGGCCAATCCGCGCGCTGGCATCCGCACCCTTGCCGATGTGGTGGCCCGCGCGAAAAGCCCGAGCGGCTTGCAGGTAGCAACATCCGGGGCAGGGTCGTCCAACCATCTTCTTGTCGTGCAAATGAGCCAGCAGATTGGCACGGAAATCACCCATGTACCCTTCCGCGGCGCCGGGCCGGCCATGCAGGCGGTGATTGCGGGCCAAGTGCCGATGATGTCCGATAGCCTGCCCTCCGCGGCGTCACATATCAAACAAGGGTCGGTGGTTGCCGTGGCCATGTGCTCGGCGGAACGTCACCCATCCTTTCCGGATGTGCCGACCTTCCGGGAGCAGGGCTTTCCGCTTGAGTCCGATTCCTGGTTTGGCCTTTCCGCGCCGGCGGGCACGCCTGCGCCGATCATTGAAAGGTTGAACCGGGAAGTGCTTGCGCTGCTGCAGGGCGCCGATATCAGAAGCCGCTTTGCGGAGCTTGGCGGCACGCCTGGCACCCTTTCGGCGCTAGATTACGGTAGCTTCATTTCTAGGGAAGTGGCCAAATGGGCGCCTTTGGTGCAATCTGCAGGCGCGACGGCCGATTGACTATGTCGTAACAGGGGCCGAAAGGCTGGGGAAAGGCTGAACCGAAGGGTCACGAAGGGTGGAAGATAGGGATGAAACTTAACACGAAAGACTTGATATCAGCAGCGCTGCTGATTGGTTTGGCTGCCATTGGGCTGTGGCTGAATCAGGATCATAATCTTGGCACGGCGCGCCGTATGGGCCCTGGCTATATGCCCATGCTGGTCTTCTGGCTGCAGATCATCCTGGGCGGCATAGTGCTGTTCTTTGGCCTGTTCAATGGCCCTGACCCGCTGGATGATTGGTCGCCCGCCGAAATCGGCTTTCTGATCGGCGGCACAGTGGCCGGTGTGGCCGCAGGCATGATTTGCGCCCACATTCCAGGCTTCCTGTCATCCGGTTGGAATCCGCTCGGGATTGGGCTTTTCGTTGGCTGCATGGTCATCTCCATCCCGCCCGGATGGCGCGCGCTGTTTCTTCCCAGCGCGGCCTTCACGCTGTTTGGGCTGGTGCTGGAACCGCTGGGCTTTATCGTTGCCATTACCGTGACGGTGATCGTTTCCGCATTGGCGGATCAGGAACATCTGGACCGTCCGCTTGGCGTTGTTGGCCTTTGCGCCTTCCTCTGCGCACTCTGCTGGGCGATCTTCATCTATTACCTTGATATCCGCGTGCCGCTCTGGCCGCAGCTCTGATCGGGAAGGCAAAAAACCATGGAACTCATTGCCAATCTCGCGCATGGCTTCGGCGTTGCGCTGACCCTCAATAATCTTCTTTTCTGTCTGATCGGCTGCATCATCGGCACCGCCATCGGCGTTCTGCCCGGCATTGGCCCGGTGGCGACGATTTCGCTGCTGCTGCCGATCACCTTTGGCCAGCCGGCTACCACGGCCATCATCATGTTGGCGGGTATTTATTACGGCGCCCAATATGGTGGTTCCACCACGGCCATTCTGCTGAACCTACCAGGGGAAGTCAGTTCGGTCGTGACCACGCTGGAAGGTTATAAAATGGCCCGGAATGGTCGGGCTGGCGCGGCGCTGACGATCGCCGCGGTTGGGTCCTTCTTCGCGGGCTGCGTTTCCACCGTTCTCGTGGCGGCTTCCGGGCCTTTGCTCACTTCGGTCGCGCTATCCTTCGGGCCGGCGGATTACTTCTCACTCATGCTGCTAGGCCTGATCATTTCGGCCGTGTTGGCGCAGGGCTCTGTCGTGAAATCCATCGGCATGGTGGTGTTTGGCGTGGCGCTGGGTCTTGTCGGCACGGATGTGCAGACCGGTCAGCAGCGCTTCACCTTCGGCATTCCTGAACTTTCCGATGGCATTGGCTTCGTGTCCATCGCCATGGGTATGTTCGGCATTGCCGAAATCATCCTGAACTTGGAAAAGCCCGAAGCGCGCAGTGTCATGTCTGGCAAGGTCGGCAGCCTGATGATGACGCGGGAAGAAGTGAAGCGTGCAACCCCTGCCGTGCTGCGCGGCACGGCGGTTGGTAGCTTGCTTGGCATTCTGCCGGGTGGCGGCGCGGCGCTGGCTTCTTTCGGTTCCTATATGATGGAACGCAAAGTCTCCAAGGGCCGTCATGAATTTGGTACCGGCGCCATTGAAGGTGTGGCCGGCCCCGAAGCGGCCAATAACGCTGCTTCGCAGACCTCCTTCATTCCGCTGCTCACGCTTGGCATCCCGGCCAATGCGGTGATGGCGCTGATGGTGGGCGCGCTGATCATTCAGGGCATTCAGCCTGGCCCCCGCATGGTGGAAGCCCAGCCTGACCTGTTCTGGGGTCTGATCGCTTCCATGTGGGTCGGCAACCTGATGCTGCTGGTCATCAACCTGCCGATGATTGGCGTATGGGTGAAGCTGCTGGCGGTGCCTTATCGCCACATGTATCCTTCGATCCTGATTTTCTGCGCCATTGGGGTCTATTCACTCTCTAACAACGTGTTCGATGTGTATCAGACCGTGTTCTTCGGCCTGTTTGGTTACATGTGTTCCAAGCTGCGACTGGAACCGGCGCCGATGCTGATCGGCTTCGTGCTTGGGCCGATGATGGAAGAACATCTGCGCCGCGCCATGTTGCTCTCGCGCGGTGACCCCATGGTGTTTGTCCAGCGCCCGATCAGCGCGGTCATGCTGGCAATTGGCGCCCTCGCCTTGGGTGCCATGCTGATGCCCAATATCCGCAAGGGCAAGGACAAGGCGCTGCAGGAATAGCGGCAGCTTCGTTCCCAAATCGGGCCGGCCCCGCGCAAGTGGGGCCGGCTTTTTCTTTGGGCATTTCTGCGTTAGGCAGGATCGCTTATTGTTGTTTTAAGGACTTGCATCATGCCCCCGCTTTCCGCCCGCCTTTCCCCGGCCTTGCAGGTTGTGACGGCCGCCGTTCAAAAGGCTGGCCGCCGGCTTTTGCGCGACTTTGGGGAGGTGGAGCAGCTTCAGGTCAGCGTGAAGGGACCTTCGGATTTTGTCTCCACCGCGGATCTTCGCGCCGAACAGACCCTGAAGGAAGAATTGTCCAAGGCCCGGCCGGGCTTTGCCTTCCTGATGGAAGAATCGGGTGCTTCGGGTGGCGATGATTGGGAATGGCGCTGGGTGGTGGACCCCTTGGATGGCACCACCAATTTCCTCCATGGCATTCCCCATTGGGCGATCAGCGTGGGCGTGGAAAAGCGCATCGCCCCGGATAAGACCGAGTTGGTGGCGGGCGTGATCTATAACCCGGCCTCGGACGAGATGTTCTGGGCGGAAAAGGGTGTGGGCGCCTTCCTGAACGATAAAAGGCTGCGCGTTTCAGGCCGCAAGGACATGCGTGAAGCACTTTTCGCCACCGGCATCCCCTTTGGTGGTGTGGCGCGTAAGGCGGAATTCAGCGCCACGCTGCATAAGCTGATGCCGCAAGTGGCCGGTGTGCGGCGCTTTGGCGCGGCGGCGCTTGACCTCGCTTGGGTGGCGGCGGGGCGTTACGATGGTTTCTGGGAATTGGGCCTTAAGCCCTGGGATATCGCAGCTGGGATCGTGCTGGTGCGCGAAGCCGGCGGGTTCGTGAGCGACCCGGACGGCAATGACCCTTATCCTTCCGGCATGGTGGTTTGCGGCAACCCGACCCTGCAACCGAAACTTCGGGAAGTGGTGGCCGAGGGTATTGCCGCCGTAAAGGCCCATCAGGCGGCGGGATGAACAAGGAAAGGTCCCACCTTTCCAGGCGAACCGCCCTGTTGGCGGGGCTGGGCCTTCTGACTGGCGCCGCGTGGGCTGAAACGCCGGATCAGGCGCTGCCGCCAGACCCCTCCCCAGCACCGCCGCCACCGGTGCAACTAACCCCCCTTCGGCCCCAGGCACCGCAAACCCAGGCCGGACCGCTTCAGGGTTTGCAAAGCCTTCCTCAGGGGGGATTTCGCGTGAGAATGGCGGGCGCCGAACTTACCGCGGCGCAGACCAGCGCCGTGCAGGCGCTTGCGCGGGAACTTGCTGCCCTGCCCCAAGGCAGGATTACGGTGGAAGCCCAGGTGGCAGGCCCCGCAGAAGATGTTTCCGCCGCAAGGCGCGCCAGCCTGGCCCGCGCCCAGGCGGTGAAGTCTGCGCTGGTGGAGGGCGGTCTGGCGCCAACCCGGATTGACCTTCGCCCGCTTGGCCGGTTGGCTTCCGGGCAAGATGCGGTGGACATCCTGCCCCCCGGCGTGGCAAGCCCGAATACGGAGGCACGGCGACCATGACCCAGCCCACGATCTATCTCTGGCGTATGGCGGTTTTCCTGGCTGCCGTGGCGGGCATTGCCGCCATGCTGGCGCCGGATTTGATCCATGCCTTTAAGGCCAATCCGCTACTGAATGGCGTGATTTTGGCGGTGCTGCTGTTTGGCATTGGCATGACCTTCAGCCAGGTGCTGTCACTCAGGCGTGAAGTGGCCTGGGTGGAAGGCTTCCGAGCGCCCAAGGATGGGCTTTCCGCAGCGCAACCGCGCCTGCTGGCGCCGATGGTGTCCATGCTGTCAGGCCGGCGGAATGACCGGGTTTCGCTTTCCGCTTCCGCGATGCGGAGCGTTTTGGATGGGCTGCAATCGCGCCTTGATGAACGGCGAGAGCTTTCCCGTTATGTCACCGGTTTGCTGATTTTCCTTGGCCTGCTGGGCACCTTCTGGGGGCTTTTGCTGACCATTGGCGCCATTGCGGATGTGATTGGCGGGATGTCGGTGGGTTCCGGCGATTTGAATGTTTTGTTTGAACAATTGAAGGCTGGGCTCGCGCGGCCCTTGCAGGGCATGGGCACAGCGTTTTCCGCTTCCATGCTGGGTCTTGCCGGGGCTTTGGTTGTTGGCTTTCTGGATCTGACAGCGGGGCAGGCGCAGAACCGCTTCTTTAATGATCTGGAAGAATGGCTGGCCGGGCTGACGCGGCTTTCTTCTGGCATTCTGGGCCAGGAAGGTGAGGGCAGCGTGCCTGCCTATGTCCAGGCTTTGCTGGAACAAACGGCGGAAAATCTGGAAAACTTGCAATCCATCATGGTGCGTGGGGAGGATGGTCGCGCGGCCACTTCCCAGGCCTTGATGACGCTGACAGAGCGCATGACGGTACTTACGGAACAATTGCGCGCCAATAATACGCTCATGCGCAGCATTGCTGATGCGCAGGAAGGGCTTGGCCCGGCGATGACGCGCCTTGCCGAAAGCCAGGCTGACCGCAGCGAAGGTGAGGCCATGCGCGGGCATTTGCGCAATGTGGAAATCTATCTGGCGCGCCTGCTTGAGGAAGCAACGCAGGGCCGCGCCCAATCCACCAATGATATCCGCAATGAGATTAAAATTCTCACGCGCACCATTGCCGCCATCGCGGAAGAGCAACCGCGGTGATGTTGCGGGTGCGGAGTTAAAGCTACATGGCGGGATCTTCCGAAAGACGACGCGGGCGCGGCGGGTCCCTTGATGCATGGCCGGGCTATGTGGATGCGCTTTCCACATTGCTGATGGTTATTATTTTCGTCCTGCTGGTTTTTGTGCTGGCGCAGGGTTTTCTTTCGGTTGCTCTCAGTTCACGCGAACAGGCAATGGAACAGCTCAATCGCCGGGTGGCGGAATTGGCTGACCTGCTTTCGCTTGAAGCGACGCAGGGTGAACAGTTGCGGCAGCAATTGGGCCGGCTTGGCGCTGATCTGCAAAGCACAGCGGCGGCGCGCGATGCGGCCACGCAGTCACTGACGCTGTTGCGTGAGGAAAGAGAGCGTCTGGCGAATGAACGCGATGGTCTGCGCGGTGAACGCGAAAGGCTTGGCGCGCGTGTTGCGGATTTGGAACTCGCTGCGCGTGGCGCGATGGACCGTGCCGCAGCGCTGGAAGGGCAATTGGCTGAAGCACGGGCGCGTGCGGAGACTGCTGGCAGCGATGCGGCCCGCCTGCAACGCGATTTGCGCGGCAGCCAGGCGGAACTCATCAATACTCAGGCCGCGCTTGAAGCCATGCGCCGCGAAGCCGCCGCCCTTGATCAACAAGTAAGGGTGGAACGTGCAACCGTGGCGCAGCGGCTTTCCGATATGGCGCGGCTTTCCGAACAGATCCGAGCGCTGACGGCGCTGCGCGATGAATTGGAACGCCGCGTGGCGCAGGAACAGCGCGGGCGTGAGCGGGCAGAAGTAGAAGTCGGCGAACGTGCGCGGCTTGCGGAAAGCGCCGCGGCGCAAATCGCGCTACTGACGCGCCAGACGGATGCGCTCCGCGCGGAATTGGCGCGGCTGTCCCGCGCGTTGGATTTGGCGGAAGCCGAAGGGCGGGATCGCAATGCGCAAATCGCGCTATTGGGTCAGCGGCTGAATGCAGCCCTGGCGGCGCGGGTTGAGGAATTGCAGCGCTATCGCAGTGATTTCTTCGGGCGGCTGCGTGATGTGCTGGGCGACAGGCCAGAAGTGCGCATTGCCGGGGACCGTTTTGTTTTCCAGGGTGAGGTGCTTTTTGCCCCGGCCAGCGCGGAATTATCGGAAGCGGGGCGGCGGCAATTGCGCGATCTGGCCTTGGTCTTGGCTGAAGTGACGCCGCTTATCCCGGCGGATGTCGCCTGGGTGTTGCGCGTGGATGGCCATGCGGACCGCAACCCCATTCGCAGCTCACGCTTCGCCAGTAATTGGGAATTGGCCGCCGCGCGCGCCATTGCGGTGGCGCAGATGTTGATTTCGGAAGGGCTGCCGGCGAATCGGGTGGCTGCCGCCAGCTTCGGTGATGCGCAACCGATTGATCAGGGTGACACACCCCAGGCTTTCGCGCGCAATCGGCGCATTGAATTACGCTTGACCGACCGGTAGCGACCATTGCGCGCCCTTCAGGCCTGGGTAGCCCCCTTGCCCGGGATGTGGCTAGCATAATCGGTTCATCCTTGAAGGAGCCCGCATCATGATCGTTGATCTTCGCATCTATACCTGCCTGCCCAATAAGGTCGCTGACTTTGTCGCGCTGTATGAAAAGGAAGGCTGGGAAATCCAGAAAAAGCATCTTGGCCGCTGCTATGGCTGGTTCACGACGATTGAGGGTGAATTGAACACCATCGTCCATATGTGGGCCTATGAAGACCAGGCGGATCGTGAACGGCGCCGCGCCGCCATGGCAGCTGATCCGGCCTGGGCGGCTTATCTGAAAAAAGTCGCGGAAAGCGGCGCGTTGGTGAAAATGCAGAACCGTATCGTCAAGCCAACGGCATTCTTTGAAGCCTTCCAGGCGGCACAGAAGGGCTGACGCCCGCTGGAGAGGGTAGGGCGCTAGACCAACCGCGCCTCAAAAGGCGGTTGGAAATCGGGTGCGTCGAATTCGACCACCCAAAGATCAGGATCCCGCTGCACTTGCCGCGCAACATAGGCATCAGCGGCATCCTGATCCACCGAAGCGGGGCCGGTCGCGCGCAGCCAGGCCGGCCGGCCTTCGGCGTCGCGGATTTGGGAGAGTATCTGCACACCATCGCGTCCGCGCAGTACGCAAAGGATGCCACCGCTATCGGGGTCCCCCTTGCGCAGCACAGCAGCGGCCCGCCCGGCCATATCGGAAAGCCGGATCGCCATGGAAACCCAAATGCCAGCTTTTACTTTCGCGTCCATGGGCGCCTTCTGCCACTTCTTGCCCCTTGCCGGAAGCCGCACGCCGCGCCATTCAGTCCCTAGTAAAGAGGTGATCCAATGGCTGACCGGAAATTGACCGAAGCGCAACGCGCCTATGAAGCCAAACGCGCCGCGAAAGCGGGCATGAGCTTGGAAAAATGGCTGGCCGAGAAGGAAAAGCGCGCCGCCGCCGAAGCCAAAGCCGCCGCCGAGGCGACGAAAGCCCCCGCTGAGCCCAAAAAGCCCGGCTTCCTGGGGCGTTTGCTGGAAAAGGCGCAAAAGCCGCTCTGAAATGGCGCGGGCTTGGAGAGCGCTGCAGGCACCCGTAAACTCCCCGCCGGAACAGTATCGATCATAGGCATGAGCAATATCATCTGGCGCGCGGGTGACGGTTCCGCGGAATTGCACCCGGCCCTTGTGCCACTCGCGGCCTCGGCCCGCGTGGCGGAAACCCCTTGTGGTACCGGCAGCATGGTCTGGCGTGTTTGGGGCGAAGGCGCGCCGCTGGTGCTGCTCCATGGCGGTTCCGGTTCCTGGCGGCATTGGGCGCGCAATATCAGCCCGCTTGGCCCGGGGCGCATGGTGATCACGCCTGATCTGCCCGGGCTTGGCGATAGCGCCATGCCGGAAGGTGTCTCCACGCCCGAAGGGGTGGCGGAGATTCTGGCGCGCGGGTTGGACCACATCCTGCCCGCCGGTAGCCGCTATGATCTGGCCGGGTTTTCCTTCGGCGCGCTTTGTTCCGGGCATCTGGCCGCTTTGGATCAGGATAGGGTTCGCAGCCTGACCATCATCGGCGCCGGCGCGCTTGGCTTTCAACGCAGCCCGACGCAGCTGGTGAAGGTGCGCGCGCTTTCCGGCGAAGAAAGGGTGGCCGCGCACCGACATAATTTGGCGGAATTGATGTTCGCCGATGCCAACAGGATTGATGATGTGGCGCTGGCCATTCAGGAAGCCTCTACCCGCGGTGCGCGCTTCAAAAGCCGAGGCTTCGCCAGCACGGATTCGCTGAAACAGGCCTTGCTGCGCGGGCGCGGGCAACTGAATGCGATTTACGGCGAATGGGATGCGATTGTGCGGCCCAATGTGCAATGGCGGCTTGATCTGGTGCATGGGCTGCGCCCTGGTGCGCGCGCACACGCCATTCCGGGTGCTGGGCATTGGGTGGCTTATGAAGCCGCTGAGGAATTCAACGCCACGCTTTCGCGTTTCCTGACAGAACGAGCATGAGCGGGACTTCCGCAGCGCCTCGGAAGGCGGTGCTGCGCGGCATGACCTTCATTGCGATTTCCGGCCTTTTATTCACGCTACTGAATACGATCATGCGGCGCATGACGCATGAACTTGATCCCTTGCAGGTGCAGTTTCTGCGCTACCTGATGGGTATTGTCGTCATGCTGCCCTTCATGCTGCGTGGCGGTATCATGGCCTGGATGCCGCATAATCTGCGCGGGCAAATCTGGCGCGGCCTGGTGCACACCCTTGGCTTGATGCTGTGGTTCATCGCGCTGCCGAATGTGGCGATGGCGGATATGACCGCGATGGGCTTCACCGGGCCGATTTTCATCATGGCCGGTGCTGTATTGTTTTTGGGTGAGCCCATGATCCGCGCGCGCTGGGTTGCAGCCGGCATTGGCTTTCTGGGCGTACTGATTGTGGTGGCACCTGGCCTGCGCGGTGATGGCGGCTATTGGAATCTGGTGATGCTGGCGAGCACACCCTTATTCGCCGCATCCTTTCTGATTACCAAGGCCCTGACACGCCATGACAAGCCCGAAGTGATTGTCGCCTGGCAATCCATCATGGTTGCCTTATTCACCTTGCCCTTTGCGCTGGCGGTTTGGGTTTGGCCCACTGCCGAGCAATGGGCGTGGTTCGTACTGACCGGCATTCTGGGCAGTGTGGGCCATTGGTTCCTGACGGAAGCCTTCCGCCTTGCCGATATGTCGGCGATCCAACCAGTGAAATTCCTAGACCTGATCTGGGCCAGCCTCATGGGCTGGCTGATCTTCAGCGAGGAACCGGCGCTGACCACTTATACCGGCGCGCTGGTGATTTTCGCCGCTACCACTTGGATTGCGCGGCGCGAAGCGCGGCGCAGAAGCTGATTATCCTAAAAGTAAATCCCGCGCCGCATTGATGCGCGCGGCCAACCAGGCGCTGCCACCCTGATCAGGGTGGGCGCTCCGCATCAAGCGCCGATGCGCGGCACGGATCGCATCCTGGTCCGCGCCTTCGGTAAGGCCCAGGATTTCCAAAGCCTCGGCGCGCGTCATGGCAGCGCTGCGCTGTTCTGTGCCCGGTTCCGCGCGCCAATCGGGATGGGCGCGATCGAGCCAGGCTTCCAGAAGTGCGACTGAATCAGGATCGGCAGCGCGGCATTCTTCAAGCAGCGTCAGCAATTCCGGCAGGTCAAGCGCCGCAAGGTCACGCCCGGTGAATTGCCCCGCCTTTACGCTGCCGGTCATGCGTCCGCTGTCATGGTGCAGGGTCATGGAAAGAAAGGCGGTTTCCACGCTATTCGCCGCCCCCGTTTGCGGCGCTGGCCCGCCGAAGCGCTTATTAGTGCGCCAGCGCTGCGCCCATTGCATGATCAGCGGCAGAAAGAAGGCCAAGGAAAACAGCGCCTGCTGTCCACGCGCGGTGAAAAGCCCCAGCAGCAACAGCACCGCGCCAATCGCGCCCAGCAGCACCGCGCCCATTTGCTTGACGCGCGCCACCGGCGCATGGGCAAAGGCGCGCAGCAGCAGAAAAAGGACAAAAAGCGCGATTGCGCCAAGCGCCAGCCAGGTCATGTGCCGGCCTGGGGTTTGGGCAATAGGCCCGCCACTTGCCGTGCCGCTGCGCCCGGCAATTGCGCCAGCGCTGAACGCCCGCCTGCGGCAAAAACCGCAATGGCGCGCAGCAAATCGCGCAGCATGGCGATGGCCGCAGAATCGAAGGGCAGATAGGCACCGCCGGAAAGCCGCGCGATCTGACGAAACACCGCCCCCGCCACCGGATCAGCGCCTTCATGAAAAACGAAAATCGGCGTGCCGCGCAGCCCCAATTCCCCCGCTATGTGGCAAAGCGCATCGGCGTTTTCTTCCATGGCATCGCCGATGAAAATCAGCGCCCGGATGCGGTCCTGTTTCGTTTCCGCAAGCGCATGTTCCAATACGGCCTGGATTTGTGTTTTGCCGCCAAGGCAAGCCACACCGGAAAGCCGCCGCGCCAAATCCTGCGCATCCTTCAGAAAAGGTGTCGCGCGGAACTCCCCAAAGCCACGATAATAGGCGAGTGATATTGCAAGCCCGCCAATGCCCTGCGCCGCTTGCAGCATTTCCGCGGTCAGCCCCGCCGCCTGATCCCAGCTGCGTTCGCGTGATGCCGTGGCATCAATGGCGAAGATCAGCCGCGCGATGGTGGCGGGCGATGGCCGCAGCGCCGGCACCCGCGCCGCCTGTTCGAGAAAGGCGGCCACGGCGGCGGAAGGGGCGCGCGGGGCGGGCGG
>JBEDHL010000264.1:0-31245 GCA_041174145.1 Pseudomonadota bacterium | reverse complement strand
GGGCGTTTTCCGCTGCTGATGTGGCATGGCGGCGGCCTGTCAGGCGTGTGCTGGGAAACCACCCCGGATGGCCGCGAAGGCTGGCAGCATTTCTTTCTGCGCCAAGGCTGGCCGGTTTATGTGAGTGATGCGGTGGAACGCGGCCGTTCTGGCTGGTCCTTGATCCCGGAAGTCACGGGCGGTGCTGCCCTGACGCTGCCGATAGACAATCCCTTTGAACGCTTTCGCATCGGCGCTGGCGCCGGTTCCTATCAGCGCGGCGAAGTGCTCCCCGGCAATCAATTCCCCGCGGATGATGCCAGCTACCGCAATTTCATGCGCCAGATCGTGCCGCGCTTCACCACCACGGATGAAATGACGCTGGATGCCTATGATGCGCTGCTTCAGCGCGTCGGCCCCGCGGTGGTCATGGCGCATAGCCAGGGCGGTTTCTTCGCCTGGAATGCGGCGCAGCGCCGGCCTGATGCGGTGCGCGCGCTGGTGCTGGTGGAACCTGCCTCTGTGGGCGATCCGGCACAAATCGCTGCCTTGCGCGATATTCCCGTGCTGATGATCTATGGCGATTACATCGCAGATGATTCGCGCTGGCCCGATATTCGCGCGCGCGGCATTGCCTTTGCCGAAAGCCTGCGCGCCCTGGGCGGGAAAGTGGATATCGTTGACCTGCCCGCGCATGGCATCACCGGCAATAGCCATATGATCATGATGGATCGCAATAGTGATCAGGTGGCGGCGCTGGTGCAGGATTGGCTTGCGGCGCGCGGGCTATGGGGCTGACGGGCCGTCTTTCCCTTCCGCGCCTTCCGGTCTAGCATCCTCTTCCTCGGAAGGAAGCGTGACTAGAATGACTGTGCTTGATGGTGCCGCGCGGCGGAATCTTTTTCTCTTGGCCTGTTGTCAGGCCATTGGTCAGGCCGGCAATACGCTGATGTTCGCCGCCACCGCGCTTTCCGTGGTGACCTTCTACCATAATCGAGATTTCGCGACGCTGCCTGTCACACTGCAGCATCTGGGCATTATGATTGCGGTGTTTCCCGCCGCTGCGCTGATGCAGCGCATGGGCCGCCGCTTTGGTTTTCGCGTGGGGTCCTGTTTTGGCATGGTGGGCGGCGCGACCGTCGCGCTTGGGCTTTACACCGCGACCTTCCCGCTGATGTGCCTGGGCGGGCTGATTCTGGGTTACGCTGTGGCCAGCCTGCAAATGTATCGCTTCGCGGCGGTAGAATTGGTGCCGGCCTCCTATCGCCCCAAGGCCATTTCTTGGGTCACGGCGGGCGGTGTCGTGGCCGGTGTGCTTGGCCCCAGCATTGTGCGCATTTCGCATGACCAGATGCTGCCGCTTTATCTTGCGACCTATATCTGCCTGATCGGTATTCATGCCGTGGTCTTCACCATCATGGGCTTCATCAAATTCCCGCCCATGCAGGAAGCGGCCGTGAAGGCGGATGGTTCGGCTGTCGCGCCGCCGCGGCCCCTGTTTGAAATCGCGTCTCAGCCGCGTTTCATCGCCGCTGCCATTTCCGGCATGGTGGCTTTCGGCATCATGTCCTTTTTGATGAGTGCGTCACCGCTGGCCATTGTTGCCTGCGGCTTGCCGCATACCGAAGCGCATTGGGTGATCTTCATGCATGTGATGGGGATGTTTGTGCCATCCTTCTTCACCGGTAATCTCATCACGCGCTATGGCACTACCAAGGTCATGTTCTGGGGCATTGCGCTGCTGCTGCTTGGCGTTTTCGCAGCCCTTGCCGGCAATAGCGAATGGCATTTCCGCCTGGCGCTGACGCTGAATGGCGTGGGTTGGAATTTCCTGTTCATTGGCGCGACCAACCTGGTGACCACCTGCTATCGCCCGAATGAGCGTGGCAAGGCCCAGGCGTTGAATGACTTCCTGGTTTTCGGCACCACCGCGGCGGCCAGCTTCCTGGCCGGCTTCCTACATGAGCATTTCGGCTGGGTGCCGCTGAATTGGGCCTCTATCCCGCTGCTGCTTGTCGCGGTCTGCGCCGTGATCTGGCTGCGCTATCAGCGCGAACCGGCGCGCGCGGCGGCCTGAGGCCGCGGCTACTCCTCCACCGACTCCGGCAAATACCCTGTCCGCAGCACATGCGGCCAGGCGTGGTTCGCGCCCACCGCCTCTGCTCGACGCGCGGCGCTTTCCCAGTCATAGACAAGGGAAATCAGCTCCGCCATCGGCTTCGCATCTTCCGCCAGATGCAAAATCGCGTAGCGCGCATGCGGTGACCGTGCCTCTGCCCGATGCGGATGATCACCGCGTGTCACGCGAAAGCCAGGCAGGCCAAGGCTGCCGGGATTGACCACCAAAGGACCATCGCCGGGCATGTGAATGACACTCGATTGATGGCTATGGCCGCACAGCACCACGCGCGCCGCCATGCCGTCTTCGCCCAGCCTTTCCCGAATGGCCGAGAGCGGAGATGGCACCAGAATACCGTGCCGGGGGTCTTCCAACAGGTTCCGCACATCGGATGAAGGCGTGCCGTGGCAGGCGAGAACACCCGGCGCGGGGGTCAGGCTTTCCGGCAATTCATACAGCCAGGCGCGTTGATCGGCGGTGGTTTCCTGAAAGGCGAAGCCATCCTGCCCCTTCAGCCCTTCCGCCACGCGATCCGTCAGCCAGCGGTCATGATTGCCGCGAATGGAAGGAATATTCTTTTCCATCAGCAGGCGCGTGGTCTCACCAGGCCAGCACATGCCGGAAGCGCAATCGCCAAGGCAGATGATATTGGTGATGCCGCGCCGGGCGATATCATCCAAAGCCGCTTCCAAAGCGGCGACATTGCCATGGATATCGGAAATCACTGCAAGGCGCATGGGAAGGCTTCCTGTTTCATCGGCGCAGCATGCCATGCCGTGCCAGGCGCTTGAAGGGTTCGGCCCTGTCCGTTTCGCTTGAAAATGCTCAGCCCACCAGCCGCCTGACCGCCGCCACCAATTCCGGCGCATCCCAGGCGGCTTCGCCTTCCAGCCGCGCCACTTCCCGGCCCGCACGGTCAATGATCACCGTCGTCGGCAGGCCGCGCGCCCCAAGCGCACGGGCCGCAGCACCGCGCGGGTCTAGCCAGATCGCAAGTTCCTTCAGCCCCAGGCGCTGATAGAAGGGCTCCACCTGCGCCCGCCCGCCGCGGTCGGATGATAGCGCCAGCACCGCAATGCGTTCTGCCCGCAACATGGCTTGCAGCCGGTCGAGCGCGGGCATTTCCGCCACACAGGGCGGGCACCAGGTGGCCCATAGGTTGATCACCAAGCCCTGCCCGGCGAAATCGGCCAGCGAGGTTTCCTTGCCATCGGCGCCGGTGAAGGTGATGGGCGGCGGTGGCGCTGGGTTCGCGCCCTCCCGCAATTTCTCAAGCCCCTTCGCCGCCCACCCTTGCCGCGACAGACCGGGCGCGAGTAGGGTCGCGCCAAGCAAGGCCGGGGCGCAGAGCATCGCGGAACGGCGGTTAAGAACAGGCACGAAAGACACTCCCTTCGCATGAGCAGCAGCAGCGCGAACCAGCAATGGGGCGGACGTTTCGCCCAAGGCCCCTCGGCCATCATGGCCGCCATCAATGCCTCGATCGGGTTTGATCGCAAGATGTGGCGCCAGGATATCCAAGGCAGCTTGGCCCATGCCGCCATGCTGGCGCATGTGGGGATCATTACGGCGGAAGACGAGGCCGCGATACGCGCCGGCCTTGGAAAAATCGCGGCGCGCATTGAAGCCGGCGATTTCCCCTTTGATGACGCGCTTGAAGATATTCACATGAATATCGAAGCGCGGCTGACGGAAACCATTGGGGAAGCCGGCAAGCGCCTGCATACGGGCCGTTCCCGCAATGACCAGGTGGCGCTGGATGTACGGCTTTGGGTGCGCGATGCGATTGATGGGCTTTCCGGCCAGATCACAGATGTGATGCGCGCCTTGGTGGCGCGGGCGGAAGAACATGCGGGCAGCGTCATGCCTGGCTTCACCCATTTGCAGCCGGCGCAGCCTGTGACCTTTGGCCATCACATGCTGGCCTATGTTGAAATGCTCTCCCGCGATTTGTCGCGCCTTGCGGATTGCCGGGCGCGGTTGAATGAAAGCCCGCTGGGGGCGGCGGCTTTGGCGGGTACGGGCTTCGCGATTGATCGGCACATGACAGCGAAGGCGCTGGGCTTTGATCGGCCCATGCGGAATAGCCTGGATGCCGTGGCATCGCGCGATTTCGCTGCCGAATTCCTGTTCTGCTGCGCCATGTGCAGCGTGCATCTTTCGCGCCTTGCGGAAGAGATTGTGATCTGGACCAATCCTTATTTCGGCTTTGTGAAGCTTTCTGATGCCTTCACCACCGGCAGTTCCATCATGCCGCAGAAGCGCAACCCGGATGCGGCGGAATTGGTGCGCGGCAAGACCGGGCGCGTGATGGGCGCGCTGATGGGGATGCTCACGGTCATGAAGGGCCTGGCGCTGACCTACTTCAAGGATATGCAGGAAGACAAGGAAGGCATTTTTGACGCCGCCGAAAACCTGACCCTGACCTTGGCCGCCACCGCCGGCATGGTGCGGGATATGAAGCCGCAGACGGAACGCCTTTCCGCCGCCGCCGGGGCAGGGTTTTCTACAGCCACCGATTTGGCGGATTGGCTGGTGCGCAGCCTGAAAATGCCCTTCCGAGACGCCCATCACGTCACCGGTACGTTGGTGGCCAAGGCGGAAGCCAAGGGCGTTGATCTTTCCGGCCTGACGCTGGCGGAAATGCAGGCGGTGGAACCGCGCATCACCCAGGGCGTGTTTGATGTGCTGACGGTTGAAGCCTCCGTCCGCTCCCGCACATCCTATGGCGGCACCGCGCCCGCCAATGTCGCCGCCATGGCCGCCGAATGGAAGGCGAAGCTGGCATGAAGCTGGGCGCGCGATCCCTGTTGCTGCTGCTGGCAGTGGCCTTCCTGGCCAGCGCCTGTGGCCGCATGGGTCCGGTTCGCCCGCCCGGCCCAGCCGAGGAAGTCACCTATCCCCGGCAATACCCAAATCGCTGATATCGCGCTTTGCCGCTTGCGATAGGCGGCGCGTGACACGACAATAGGGGGATGGCCGCCCCTGCTCCCGCCCTTGATCCGGGCAATGATCCTTCCTTCGCTGAATTGCTGGCGCAACGCCCGCACCTGTCGCGCCACGCCCATGATGGGCTGGTGATGGAAGATGTGCCGCTGGCGCGTATTGCCGAAGTAGTGGGATCACCGACTTGGGTTTATTCCGCCGGTACTTTGCGCCGCCGTGCCCGCGCACTGCGCGCTGCACTTGCCGATGCCGGGCTGACCGCGACGGTGCATTTCGCCACCAAGGCCAATGATAATCTGGCCGTGCTGGCGCTGCTGGGCCACGAAGGACTTGGCGCTGATGTGGTGAGCGAAGGCGAATTGCGCGGCGCGCGGGCGGCAGGCATTCCGGCCAGCGCCATTGTCTTTTCCGGCGTTGGCAAATCCGAACGTGAAATCCGTCTGGCACTGGCGGAAGGCATTATGCAGATCAACGCCGAAAGCATTGAGGAAATCTCTATGATTTCCGAAATCGCCGCCGGCATGGGGCGCACGGCGCCGGTTGCCATTCGCGTCAACCCGGATGTGGATGCGAAAACTCACGCCAAGATCACGACGGGGCTGAGCGAAAATAAATTCGGCGTGGCTTATGATGATGCACTGGCGCTTTACGCGCGCATGGCAGCACTGCCAGGCATTCGCCCGATTGGCATCGCAACCCATATCGGCAGCCAGATTACCGTCGGTATGGGCGCTTATCGCGCGGCCTATGCGCGCTTGGCGGAATTGGTGCGGGCCATTCGCGCGCAAGGCTTGCCGATTGAACGCGTTGATTGCGGCGGCGGGCTTGGCATTGCCTATCGCGATGAAATCGCGCCCGCGCCGGCGGCTTTAGCGGGCGCCATCAAGGCGGAACTCGGCGCGCTGGGCCTGCCGGTCATGCTGGAACCGGGGCGCTGGATTGCCGGGCCGGCGGGGGTGCTGCTGTCTCGGGTGATCCTGCAAAAGCAGGGCGCGGCGCGGCGCTTTGTGGTGCTGGATGCGGCGATGAATGATCTGCTGCGCCCTGCCATGTATGATTCCTGGCACGGCATTCTGCCCGTGGCACCCGCCGCTTTGGTGGCGCCCACCGCACCCGCCGATGTTGTCGGCCCCGTCTGCGAAAGCAGCGATTGCTTCGCGCGCGACCGCGCTTTGCCGGATTTGCCGCCGGGCGCCTTGGTCGCGCTGCTCGATGCGGGCGCTTATGGCGCCACCATGTCTTCCACCTATAACGCCCGGCCCTTGGCGGCGGAGGTTTTGGTGGATGGGGCGCGCTTCGCCGTAGTGCGGGACCGCCAATCCTATGAGGCTTTGCACACCGGCCAGCGCCTGCCGGATTGGCTGACGGGATGACAGCAGCGCCGGGCAAGCCATCGCCTGAAAGCCGGGGCTTGGCTGCCTTGGGGTTCAAGCTTGGGCTATCTCGGCTGGCGCTATGGTGGGAAGGGGCCTGGCGGGCGCTTTGGCCACCGCTTGGCGTGATGGGCGCCTTTTTGGTGCTGGCCTTCACCGGGTTGCTGCCCATGCTGCCGCCCGCTTTGCATTTGCTGATCCTTATCGGCTTTGCGGCCACGCTTGGCTATTTTGGCTATCGAGCAGCCCAGGGCCTGCGCGCGCCCGCGCCGGACGCCGCAGCGCGGCGGTTAGAACGCGATTCTGGCCTTGCCCATCGCCCGCTTGCCGTGCTGGCAGATCGCCCTGCCGGGGATGACGCCATGGCGCAGGCGCTGTGGCAGGCGCATCGGGACCGCGCGGTGGCGCAGCTTGACCATTTGCGCGTGGCGCAACCCAGGCCAGGGCTGGCAGCGCGGGACCCCCGGGCATTGCGCGCTGCCGTGCTGGTGGCGCTGGTCGCCAGCCTTGGCATGGCGGGGCGGGAGGCACCAGAAAGGCTGCTCGCCGCGCTACTGCCGCCCTTCGCAGAACCGGCTTCGGCGCCCACGGCCTTGGCAGCACGGTTTGAAGCCTGGATCACGCCGCCCGCTTATACCGGCGCGCCGCCGCAATTCCTGAATGCGGCAGGCGGCGCGGTTGCGGTGCCAGCGGGTAGCCGGCTGCATATGGTCGTCTCCGGCAGCGCCAATCCGCCGGAATTGCGGCTTGGCAGCGCTGCCCATGGCTTCACGCGGCTGGATACGCAAAGCCATTCCCTGGAAATACCGCTGGCGGAAGGCGGCGCGCTGGTCCTGCGCCGCGATGGCCGCGATGTGGCGCAATGGGCGCTGACGCTGAACGCCGATGCCCCGCCCGTGGTCGCCTGGGACCCCGCGCCCGCCCGCGCTGGCCGGGGCTTGGGCCTGCGCCTGCCCTGGAAGGCAGAAGATGATTGGGGCCTTGCCGCGCTGCGCGTGGAATTGCGCCTGAAGCAACGCCCCGCCGCGCCGGCCTTGACGCAGGACATCCCCCTGCCCGGTGGCACACCGCGCCAGGCGCAGGGCGCAAGCCAGCCCGATTTTTCCACCCATCCCTGGGCCGGACTGGAAGTGGAAGCGCGGCTTTTCGCCCGTGATGGCGCGGAACAGGAAGGCAAATCCGAAGGCGTTTTCCTCGTGTTGCCGGAACGGCGCTTTTCGCACCCGGTCGCGCAGCAATTGATCGCACTCCGCCGGGCGCTTTCGCTCGACCCCATTGCACGAGAACCCGCACGGCGGGAATTGGACCGTATCACGGGCGCACCCGAAGCTTTCGAACATGACACCGGCATGTTCCTGACGCTGCGCGCCGCGCGGCATCGGCTGATGCGCGACAGGCGCGATGAAGCCGTGCCGGAAGTGCAGCAAATCCTGTGGGATGTCGCGGTGGCCTTGGAAGAAGGCCGCACGGATCGCAGCGCCCGCGCCTTGGCCCAGGCGCGGGAAGCCCTGCGTGAGGCTTTGGAAGAAGCGCGCCGCGACAACGCCGAAGCCAATTCAGAACGCAGCCCGGAAGAACGCGCGGAACAACGCGCCGAATTGCAGCGCCGCATTCAGGAATTGCGCGAAGCCATCCGCCGCCATCTGGAAGCGCTGGCCGAACGCATGCAGCGCGAAAATAATGAAGCGCTATCCTACGACCCTCAGCAGCGCATTTATGACCGGCGCGAATTGGAACGCCGCACCCGCCGCCTGGAAGACGCCGCGCGCGATGGCCGGCAGGAAGATGCCGACCGCGAAATGGCCGAGCTTGAGGAAATGCTGCAAGCCTTGGAAGAAGGCCGCACGAGCCGCACTGAAGATCGGCAACGCCAACAACGCCAGCGCGGCCAGCAGCAAATGGGCGCCTTGCAGGATATGGTGCGGCGGGAAGCTGAAATGCTGGACCGCGCGCATCGCCGCAGTGGAGATCAGGAAAACACCCGCGCCGATCTGCGGCGCCCACCGCAGCCGCGCCCGCAAACGCCAGAAGCCCGCGACGAAGCGGCGCGTGATGCGCGCACGCAACGCGCACTCCGCCGCGCGCTGGGTGAATTGATGCAGCAATATGGCGAATTGACGGGCGATGTGCCCGCCCCCTTGGCGGAAGCTGATCGCGCCATGCGCGATGCGGCGGAAGCCCTAGCCGATGGCCGAGACCCGCGCGCCGCGCAGCAACAGGCGATCCGCGCGCTGACCGAAGGCGGGCGGCAAATGTCGCAACGCATGCAACGCCAATTCGGCCCGCCTCAGCCCGGTGAGGGCGAAGGTGAAGGCGAAGGCGAAGACATGGCCGGCGGCCAGCAAGGCGGTGAAGGCCAGGATCAGCAAAACCAGCTTGGCCAGGGGCGCGACCCGCTCGGGCGCGAAAGGCGCGAAACTGGCGGTTCAGCGCAGGATAATGCCGGCGATACTTTGGTGCCGGGCGAAGCGGAAAGGCTGCGGTCGCATCAGCTGCAACAGGAACTCCGCCGCCGCGGCGCGGAACGCGAAAGGCCGCCGGTGGAGTTGGAATATATAGAAAGGTTGCTCAGGCGGTTTTGACGCGCGGCGCTTTCAATTGAAGACCCGCGCCCAATCATCGCGCATGGAAACCACCTGCCAACCGCGCGCCGGTGCGGCATCCAGCGCGCGCGCCAAGCGCCCGATATGGCTTTCCCGGTCATAGGCGAATTCACGTTCCGCATCATCATGGCGAATGATCATGCCAAGGCGCCGTCCCGCGCCTTCCGTGGTGTAGCGCAGCATTTCAAAATCGCCATCTGAATTGCCAAAAGCAGCAATCGGGCGGCTACCGATCTGGCGCGCAATGCCAATCGGCTTGCCCGGACCATCATCAATGAAATCCACGCGCGGTTCTCGGCGCAGCATGAGCTGCCCCGCTTCTTCACCCACTGTCAGCGCGAAGCTTGACCCCACCACCTGATGCGGCGGGATGCCGTAGGTATCCTCGGCAAAGGCACGCACAAACTCCACACCGCCGCCCGAGACAATAAAGGTGCCAAAGCCCGTAGCGCGCAGGAAACGCAACACTTCCAGCATGGGCTGATAGACCAGCGCGGTATAGGGGCGGCTCCATTTCGGATGCCGCGCGGTCTTCAGCCATTCAGCCGCGATGGCTTGAAATTCCTCCGGCGAGTTGCCGGCCATGGCAGCGCCGGCAAGGCGCATCAGCCCCTCATTCCCGCCGCCCATCACACCATGCAGATCGCCCGCAATGGCCGCGCGAAAAACTGCATCCTGCTGCCAGGCAGGATTGGCCGGCGCCAGGGCGCGAATACGATCCAGGATGAACAGCAATTGCGCATAGGCCGGCTGTTCCACCCAAAGCGTGCCGTCATTATCAAACACCGCGATGCGCGCCGATGGGCGCACATAATCGGCGCTGCCTTCGCGCGTAACGGCAGCGACAAATTTCAATAGCGCGCGCTTGCGCGGCCCATCGCGCCAGGAAGGCAAAGGGTCCGCGCCTTGCGCCAGGGCGGCGGCGGGCAGGGCGAAAAGCAAAGCCGCTAAAACCCGCCTTTCAATCATTCCGCACCGCCGCATCATGGTTCAATTCGCCGAGGCGCGCCTTAGCCGCTGCATGGCGTCGCCCAGGCTAAAACTGCCTGGCGCCTGACGCGGCGGGAAATCCTTGAAGGTTTCCAAGAAGCGCCCGACATAGGCTTGCGCTGGCACCAACGCAAAGGCGCGTTCCACCCGCCAGCGATTGTAATTCATCGATTCCGTCGCGCGTTCAAAAGGATCAGCGCGCAGATTGAACAACATTGGCAAGCGCAGCGGCGTGAAGCTCCGCTCCCACACTTCAAGCCCATGATGTTCCTGGATCATGAAATGTAATTTCCAATGATCGTAGCGCAGCGCAGCCAGATCACCATCATCGGTGAAGTAGAACATCTCCCGCCGCGCGCCGGGGCCAGTGCCGGTCAGCAGTGGCAATTGGTTATAGCCATCCAAATGCACCTTGTAGCTGCGCCGCCCTGCTTGGTGGCCGGCAAGAAGCTTCTGCTTGATTTCAGGCTCTCCAGCGGCAGCCAGCAATGTTGGCAACCAATCCTGGTGAGAGAAGATATCGTTCAACACCTGCCCAGGCTGAATGCGCCCCGGCCAGCGGATCATGCTTGGCACGCGGAAGCCGCCTTCCCAGGCGGTGGCCTTTTCGCCGCGGAAAGGTGTGGCGCCACCATCGGGCCAGGTCATCACTTCAGCGCCGTTATCGGTGCTGTAGATCACGATGGTATTTTGCGTGATGCCAAGATCATCCAGCTTCTTCAGCAATTGGCCGACATGGCCATCATGTTCCACCATGCCATCGGGATAAACGCCAAGCCCGGTCTTGCCCTGGCTTTCGGCCTTCAAACGCGTCCAGATATGCATGCGCGTGGAATTGAACCAGGTGAAAAACGGCTTACCCGCGCGATGCTGGCGATCAATGAAATCCAATGATGCATTGAGGAATTCCTCATCCACCGTTTCCATGCGCTTCATGGTCAGTGGGCCGGTATTCTCAATGCGTTGAGAGCCATCCGCATTGGCCCAGGTCTTCAATACACCACGCGGGGCGAAGCGTTCACGGAAGCGCGGGTCACGCGGGTAATCGGGGTTTTCCGGTTCATCTTCCGCGTTCAGGTGATAAAGCGAACCAAAGAACTCATCAAAGCCATGCATGGTGGGCAAATGCTCATCACGGTCGCCCAGATGGTTCTTGCCGAATTGGCCTGTCGCGTAACCAAGCGCCTTCAGCAGCACGGCAATGGTCGGGTCTTCTGCCTTCATGCCTTCCGGCGCACCGGGCAGGCCCACCTTGGAAAGCCCGGTGCGCAAAGGGCTTTGCCCGGTGAGGAAGGCGGAACGCCCGGCGGTGCAGGAATTCTCGCCATAGGCATCGGTGAAAATCGCGCCTTCACGGGCGATGCGGTCAATATTGGGCGTGCGATAGCCCATCATGCCCATGTTGTAGGCCGAGATATTGGACCAGCCGATATCATCGCCAAAAATCACCAGAATATTCGGCTTGCCCTGCGGCGCGGCGGCGGCAGGGGCGGCTGGCTGTTGCGCCTGCGCCATTTGCACGCCGCCAAGGGTGCCGGCGGCCAGCCCTGCGGCGCCGCCCAGCAACATGTCGCGGCGTGATGGGCGATGATTATCCTTGCTCATGGCTTGGTTTCCTCTGGTTTGTTGGAAGAAGGGCGGCGGATGCAGCGAAAGCCGATATGGCTCATGCCCGTATCCACCATCTGCGCGTGGCGCGCGGCCGGCCGGTAGCGCCGGCAATAGGATGGCGCGCATAGGAAGGAACCGCCCTTCACAACCTTGCGCGGGATGCGAATGGCGGGTTGCAGGGGATCAAAGGACCCCTCCATGCCGGGACCGCGCGGATTTTCCGGCGCGCAGCAGGGGCTTTCGGGATCGACGGCGTGTTTGGCGGCCCACCAATCCGTGGTCCATTCCCAGACATTGCCGCAAACTTCATAAAGCCCGAAGGGATTGGGGGGGAAGCTTCGCACCGGGCAGGTGCCGGGGAAGCCATCGGCTTCAAAATTTCGCCAAGGGAAGGGGCCTTGCCAGGTATTGGCAAGATGCACGCCGCCTGGCGCCAATTCACCGTCCCAGGCGAATTCCGCGCCTTCCAGCCCGCCGCGCGCGGCACATTCCCATTCGGCTTCCGAGGGCAAATCCTTGCCCGCCCAGGCGGCATAGGCGGAGGCATCTTCAAACGCCACATGGACCACCGGGTGATCTTCCCGCCCCGCAATATCGCTGCCCGGACCTTCCGGCGCATGCCAGCAGGCGCCCTTGGTCCAATGCCACCAATTGCGGATATCGCGCGTATCCACCGGCCCATCCGTCATGCGGAACACGAGCGCGCCGGGGGCGAGCATTTCAGGCGCCGCACCGGGATAAAGCTTGGGGTCCAGCGGGCGTTCGGCCACGGTCATATACCCCGTCGCCGCGATAAAACGGCCGAATTCCCGGTTCGTCACCGTGGTCCGGTCCATCCAAAACCCCGCAACTTTCACGCTGTGGCAGGGCCTTTCTTCGGGGTAATGCTGATCCGAACCCATCATGAAGCTGCCGCCTGGTATCCAGGCCATGGCTTCCCCTTCATGTTCCCGCCCGGGCCGCGCTGGCCCTTCAATCATGCCGCTTATCCGTCAACTTTATGCTTGCGTTCTTGCAAAGATTGCCAGCTTTGCGACAAGCGTGCCCAATACCTTTTTGGCAATCTGCAATTCCACCGGTGGTATATGATTGAGGTTCGAGAGCTTCGGCTCGTGAAGGCCATTGACGATCACGGCAGCCTGGTGCGCGCTGCCCGCGTGCTTGGCATCGCCCAACCGGCGCTGACCCGGGCGCTCGCGCGGCTGGAAGCCAAGCTGCGCGGCAAGCTGTTTGAACGGAGCCGGCGTGGCGTGATCGCAACCGATCTGGGCCGCGCCATCATTGCCGAAGGCAGCGCCATTCTGGACAGTCTGGAAAGCCTGGACCGGCATTTGGCAGAGGCACGCGGCACCCAGACCGCCGATCTCAACATCATGGCCGGCGCCTATATGGCGGAGTCGCTGTGCCTGACGGCAGCGGCGGGGATGTTGAACGCCTTTCCCGGCACCAGGCTGCGCCTACTCTCCGCCAATTGGGCTGAAGTGCCCGCCGCGATATTGGACCGCGAAGCGCCGATTGGCGTGATGGATTTGCGCGGCTTTGTCCCTGATCCTGGCTTGGCCGTGGAAAGATTGCGCCCTCAGCCAGCGATTTTCGTCGCGCGTGCGGGCCATCCGCTAGCGCAGCAGGCCAGCGTGACCCTGGCCGATATCATGGCCTGTCCGCTGGCCTTCATTGGCCGCGCGCCAAGGGAAGTGCAGGCACCCCATGTGGCCGCCCGGGAAGAAGCGCGCGCCAAAGGGCAGCTTCACGCGGCCTTCCCAGCGCTGGTGCATGAAAGCCCGACGGTCACGCTGAAATTACTGCCGCAATCGGATGCGGTGGCCGGGGTCAGCGTGATCCTGGCGCTGGAAGGGCTGCGCCAGGGGAGCATCGTGGCGCTGCCTTGGCAGCGCCCCCCTTGGGCATCCATCCATCCCGGCATCATCACGCTGCGCAACCGCGCGCTTGGTGCGGCAGAGCAAGCATATCTGGAACTGATCCGCGCAGCGGATCAGAAAGCGGAGGAAGAGGCGCTTGCTTGGTGCGACGCGCAGGGGGTGCCGAGCGGGTGTGGATAAGGGGATTGCTCCCCGCGATTGTCAGAAGTGCTTTTCTTGCATTCTCATACTAATCTTTAAGATCATCTCGAAGGCACATGAGCGATGGCTATACCGGATTATCAAAGCCTAATGCTTCCGATTCTGAAGCTTGCGGCACAAGGCGAGTATTCCGTCCCAATGGCCGCTATAGAGGTCGCAAAGAGCCACGGGCTTTCAGATGCCGAAGCCGAAGAGATGCTGCCGAGTGGTAAGCAACGCCTTCTGCATAATCGTATTCATTGGGCCAAATTCTATTTGACCAAGGCAGGCTTGCTGGAAAGCCCGAAGCGTGGACGGTTCACCCTATCGGAAATGGGCAAAGCGCTTCTGAAAAAACCACCCGCCAATCTCAATACCAAGTATCTTCTGACACTGCCGGCGTTCAAGGAATTCTATGGAAAGTCCGAAGCGGCGCAGCCTGAGGGCGATAGCGGCGCAATCGAACCGCCAGCGGCGACTCCGGAGGAGATCATCAGCGAAGCCGAGAAGGCTTTCAACGCTGCGCTGCGCGATGATCTATTGAGCCGCATTCTACAGAATTCACCGCAGTTCTTTGAGCAGCTCATCGTAGAGTTGCTGGTGGCCATGGGTTATGGCGGTTCGCGGCTGAATGCAGCGGAGCAGCTTGGCAAGTCAGGCGATGGTGGCGTGGACGGCGTCATCAATGAAGATGCGCTTGGCTTGGATCGCGTTTATGTGCAGGCAAAACGCTATGCCCCTGGCTCATCGGTAGGTCGCCCTGAAGTGCAGGCATTCACGGGTAGCCTTGTTGGATTGGGTGCGACTAAGGGCGTTTTCGTGACGACATCTTCATTCTCGGCGCAGGCGTCGGAGTTCGCATCGCGCGTGCCGCAACGGATTATCCTGATTGATGGAAGGCGCCTGACGGAATTGATGGTGACTTATAATGTCGGCGTCCGTTCAAATCGAGTTGTAGAATTCAAACGCCTGGACGAAGATTTTTTCACCGAAGAATAACCCACCGTCTACGTGTCGGTGGGGTCCGCGGCAACACTGTTACCCCGGCGGGGGATCGGGGGCAGCGCCCCCGTCACGCCCTCAATTATCCAAAAACGACCGCAGCTTCCGGCTGCGGCTTGGGTGTTTCAGCTTACGCAGCGCCTTGGCTTCAATCTGGCGGATACGTTCGCGTGTGACGTTGAATTGCTGGCCCACTTCTTCCAGCGTGTGGTCCGTATTCATGCCAATGCCAAAGCGCATGCGCAGCACGCGTTCTTCGCGTGGCGTCAGGCTGGCCAGCACGCGCGTGGTCTGTTCACGCAGATTGGATTGGATCGCGGCATCAATCGGGATGATCGCATTCTTGTCTTCGATGAAGTCACCCAGATGGCTGTCTTCCTCATCCCCGATCGGGGTTTCAAGGCTGATCGGTTCCTTGGCGATCTTCAAAACCTTGCGCACTTTCTCAAGCGGCATGCCAAGCTTTTCGGCCAATTCTTCCGGCTGAGGTTCGCGGCCGATTTCATGCAGCATCTGGCGGGAAGTGCGCACCAGCTTGTTGATGGTTTCAATCATATGCACCGGAATGCGAATGGTGCGCGCCTGATCCGCGATGGAACGCGTAATGGCCTGCCTGATCCACCAGGTCGCATAGGTGCTGAATTTGTAGCCGCGGCGATATTCGAATTTATCCACCGCTTTCATCAGGCCGATATTGCCTTCCTGAATCAAATCCAGGAATTGCAAGCCGCGATTGGTGTATTTTTTGGCGATGGAAATCACGAGCCTTAGATTGGCTTCGATCATTTCCTTCTTCGCCTGCGTCATATCGCGTTCGCCGCGCGACACGGTGGCGTAAACCCGCTTGAATTCCGCGACAGGCAGGCCCGTTTCATTGGCCACTTCGCTGATACGCGCGCGGATTTGTTCAACTTCCGTGCCGTATTTCGCAACGAAGGGCTTCCAGCCCTTGCCCGGTAGCGCCCCCACGCGTTCCAGCCAGGCAGGGTCCATTTCACTGCCGCGCCATTGGACCAGGAATTCGTCGCGCTTCACCTTCTGGCTATCGGCCAGGCGCAGCACCTGGCCTTCCATCACGGTCATGCGGCGATTGAGCGTTTTAAGCTGGTCCACCAATTCTTCGATGCGGTTATTGTGCAACTGCACCTTTTCAACCAGCGTGATCAATTCACTGCGCAGCTTTTCGTAATTCTTCTCACCACGCGTCGCCAATTCCTCGCCAGAGGTGAAAGCCTCCATGCGCTTGGAACTGAGCTTCGAAAGCTTGCCGTAAATCGCTTCAATCTGTTCAAAAGTGGCCAGCACTTCCGGCTTCAGCTTTTCTTCGAGCGCAGAAAGCGAAAGGCCCAAGCCTTCACCTTCTTCACCTTCTTCGAATTCTTCCACCGCAGCGGAAACGGCGGCTTCGGGATTGCCGGCTGATTGCGTTGCTTCCAGGTCAATAATGTCGCGCAGCAGCATGCGCGGCGGGGTTTGGCGTACCGCTTCATGCCAGCGCAGGATGGCCCTGAAGGTCAGAGGGCTTTCGCACAAGCCGCCAATCATCATGTCGCGCCCGGCTTCAATCCGCTTGGCGATGGCAATTTCGCCTTCACGCGACAGCAGTTCAACACTGCCCATTTCACGCAGATACATGCGAACGGGGTCATCGGTGCGCCCGACGCTTTCCTCATCCACATTGCCGCCAGCTTCTTCTTCCTCACCATCCCCGCTTGTGACGGGCTTGACCAGCGCGCCTTCGCCTTCTTCGGGTTCTTCTGATTCGGATACCGTGATGCCGGCCTCGTTCAGCATGGCCATGGTGTCTTCGATCATTTCCGAAGACACTTGTTCTGAAGGCAGGACGGCGTTGATTTCGTCCACGGTGACGTAACCGCGTTCCTTGCCGCGGGCGATCAGTTTCTTCACCGCCGCCGATTGGGTATCCAGCATCATGCCTTCAACCTGTTCGTCGCGCGCTTCAACCGGTTCCGCCCCTGCCGCCGCTTTCGTCGCCATGCCTTACCACTCCGTTCAACTGCGAAAGGCATCCGGCGCCCCGGATGCCCGCGCAAAAACCCACCGTCTATTATGGCGTTGCCGCCGCACCTTCGGCCAGATCGGCCGCATCTTCCCCCCGACGTAGCGCGCCAAGGGCTTCAGTCAGGCGGATCAGCCTTTGCTGCGCCGCCGGATCATTCGTGGCAGCAAAGCTTTCCGCCGCCGCCTTTTGGTCTTCAAGCAAGGCAGCCTCTCCGCGCAGCCTCAGGAAGAAATGCCAAAAGCCTTCCTCTACCTCGCGCGGCAGCGCATCGGGGCGCGCCGCTTGGGGCAGGGCCTCGGCGCCAAGCGCCCAGGCCGCAGCTTCCGACAAACCTTCACTTGCGAGGTGGGATAGTAGGGCCTGGGAGTCAAGGCGCGTATCGTCATTCTGCCATGACAGAAGGGCGCTTTGCAGCAAAAGGGCCGGGCCTTCGGGCAGTTCCAGCAGGCCGAAGGCTTCTTCGATCTGCCGCAGCAGCCAGGGGTGGCGCAGCAGAATGGCCAGCAGAATGCGTGCCTGGGCAGTGCGGATCGCCGCTTCCGCCAGGGCAGGGCGGGCGATTTGGCGCGCCGGGCTGGCGCGGCCAGGCTGGCGCCCGCGCGTGGCGGCAAAGAAACGATCCAGCAGCGCGGAGCGATATTCGCCGGCCAGCGCGCGGTCCTTGATGGTGGCAGCGGCGGCGACCAAGCGGTTACGCGCGGCGGCACGCTGTTCCGGGCTTGCGATGGCTTGGCCTTCCAACAACAAGCCGTAAAGCGCATCCGCCAGCGGGCGCGCGCCATCCAGCACGGTCTGAAAGGCCGCCTTGCCGCCCTTGGCAATCAGCGTATCGGGGTCTTCCCCCGCCGGGAGGGTCGCCAGTTTCAGGCTGCGTTCGGCGCTGATCAACGGCAGGGCGGCTTCCGCGACGCGGGCGGCGGCGCGCGCACCGGCGGCGTCGCCATCGAAACAGAGCACCGGTTCGGGCGACAGGCGCCATAATTCTTGCAACTGATCTTCGGTCAGCGCCGTGCCAAGCGGCGCCACCGCGCCGGTAAAGCCGGCCTGATGCAACGCGATCACATCCATATAACCTTCAACCGCCACCACCGCCGCGCCGCGAAAAGCGCCTTCCCGCGCGCGATCCAGCCCGTAAAGCGCATAGCGTTTGCGAAACAGCGGTGTTTCCGGGCTGTTGATGTATTTAGGCTGACCATCACCCAGAATGCGCCCGCCAAAGGCAATCACGCGCCCGCGCCGGTCCCGGATGGGAAACATGACGCGGTTGAAGAAGAAATCGCGCGGCGCTTCATCGCCTTCTGAGGGCTTGAGCAGACCGGCTTCAATCAATTGGGCGGTCTCCACCGCCTCATGTTTCAGGTCCGCCTGCAGCGTGCCGCGCCCCGCCCCGGCCCAGCCGAGGCCAAAGCCCTGGATAGTTTCCTCGGTCAGGCCACGGCGGCGGAGGTAATCCAGCGCGGCGCGGCCTTCGGGTAGCTTAAGGCGGCGCTGAAACGCCTCCATCGCGGCTTCCATGACCGCGTGCAGGTCCCGCGTGCGGCGCGCGCGTTCGGCTTCCTGGGGGGCGAGTTTAGGGACATCGAGCCCCGCTTCACCAGCCAGGCGTTCCACCGCTTCCATAAATTGCGCGCCTTCGGCCCGCATGACGAAGCTCACGGCATCCCCATGGGCGCCGCAGCCAAAGCAGTGGAAGTGATCGTCATAGACATAGAAGGACGGCGTTTTTTCCCCATGGAAGGGGCAGCAGCCCTTCCAATTGCGGCCTGACTTGGTCAGCCGTGTCTTGCGCCCGATCAGGCCGGAAAGCGGCGTGCGGGCGCGAAGCTCATCAAGGAAACCGGGGGGCAGGGCCATGGCGAGGGGGCAGACTATACCTTTGGTGGGAAAAGTGGACTCCGGCGGGCGCGCGAAAAAACACCCCCTATAAAAAGGGAGACTGCTTTTGATGCCCCGGCGCGGGTTTGCGCCGCGCCAGCAGGGCGGCTATCCGGGCGCATCTTCTTCTGTAAGGAACGCAACCATGACCCCCGCCGAACGCGCCGCCGTGCAGGCGCATCTGCGCAAGCTTTTCAGCAACCCCCGCATTCAGGTGACCGCGCCGGACCGCCCCAAGGGCAGTGTGGAGCTTAAAATCGGCAATGAATTCATCGGCACCATCCACCGCGATGCGGAAGACGGCGATGTTTCCTATGCCGTGCAGATCGTGGTGTTGGCGGAAGATTTGCAGGATCAGGATTGAGAAACGGGGGGCGTGATTAACCCCCCAGCCGCGCCTTCACCATCGGCCCGGCCTTGGCCATATCCAAAGCCGCAGCGTGGCGGGATTTCAGCACCGCCATCACCTTGCCCATATCCTTGATGGAAGCAGCACCCGCTTCCGCCACCGCCGCATCAACAGCGGCCGCCATGGCGGCATCATCCATCTGCTGGGGCAGGAAGCCTTCAATCACGGCGATTTCGGCTTCTTCCTTGGCCACCAATTCGGGGCGATTGCCCTGGCGATACATATCCACACTCTCCCGCCGGGATTTCGCCATGCCGCGCAGCATGGCGATGATCTGATCATCCGGCACGCCCGGGTCCTGCGGCGTCTTGCGCGCGGCGATATCCGTATCCTTCAGCTTCGCCATGATCATGCGGATGGTGGAGGTGGTGGCCGCATCCTTGGCCAGCATCGCGGTCTTCAAGGCTTCGGTGAAACGGGCGCGGAGTTCCATGGCTTTTTCCTTCAGTATCGGGCGCGCTTATAGCAAAGCAGGGCGCGCGGGCCAGGGCCTCAGCCTTCCCCGCCCTTGGCGCCATAAAATATCACCCAGGTCGCGAAATCGGGCGAGCAATCCTCAAAGCGATGCTCCTCCCCCGCACGCACAAACAGCGCGTCATGCGGGGCAAAAGCAACGCGTTCCGCGCCACGGCGGAACCAGCCGGTGCCGGAGGCGATGATGTAAAGCTCATCCTGGTCATGCGGGGTTTGCTCATCCTCACCCTTCGGCGCGAACCAGCGCAGTTGCATCGTGCCATGCGCCAGCAGCAGCGCGGATAGTCGGCCGGGGGGAAGCGGCGTGGCCGCAGCCTCGGTGGCCGTGATCAGGGTGCGGGTCGGGCTCTCAGACAATTTGGTTCACCTCAATCATATTGGCGGAAGGGTCCAGCACGTAGATCTGATGCATCCCCGCCATGGCATAAACGCCGGCATCCGATACCAGCACGCCCGCCGCTTCCAGCCGCGCCTTCACCGCCAGCACATCCGGCACGCAAAAGGCCGGGTGCCCGCCGATGGAAGGGTTATGGGCAAAGCGATTGCGGTAAGCGAAGCCCGCATCCGGGCGGATGATATGCAGCCCGCTATTGTCATCGGCCTTGGTCAGCACGGCCAATTCGGCGGGGTCTATGCTGAAATCCCCCCGCTGCGCCGCCGCGCGCCAAGGCCCCTCCGCCATGCCGATGATGTCTGTGTAGAACGCCACCGCTTCGCGCACATGCTGTGCTTGCAGATTGACGTGATGGATATGCCAGGTGGGCGCCGCCGATGGCGCAGCGCCATCCGCTTGCAGCAGCAGCAAAAGATTAAGCGCCGGGTCCAGCGTATAGATCGCCGGCTGAGCAAATTCCCCAGGCAAGGCCGGCGCATAAGCCAGCCCCGCCTGATCAAGTTTCGCCACCACAGCGGCGAGCGAGGCAACTTCCAGCGCCACATAGCGCCCGCCCACCGGCCCCAGCAGCGTAGCACCAGACCGCGCGAGCGCTGGCGCTGGCTGATGCAAGCGCAAGCCGCCCCCGGCTTCGCCAATGAAGCGGCTTTGCCCATCCGGCGCCCGCGCCACGCCAAGCCCGATCAGCGTGCCAAAGAAATGCGCCGCCGCATCTAAATCATGCGCAACAAGCGAAACGTGATGGATTGACCAGGTCATGGCACGCGCCTTCCGGAGTTACCGCCGCCCGAGCATGGCGCCGCGCGGCACCGTGCTGCAAGCCTGGTCACCCCCTTACCCAATCTTGAACCGCGTCAGATATTCCGGCGGTGTCGCCACGCTGCCGCGCGCATCGGGAATGGGCGGCAGGGTGCGGGTTTCCAGCGGTAGCACGCCGGCCCAGACATCCTGCATCAAATCCTCATCTGGATCGCCGGGCGGGCCGCTGCGGATCTTCGCCGATGCCTCATTGATTTCAATCGCCAGCACCGTTGTCGCCTTGGCTTCATAGGCGGTCATGGGGCGCAGCCTGTCCCAGCGGCCCGGGAACATGCCTTCCACAAAATTCTTCAGCCGCGTTTCCTTCTCAGCCGGGTCGGCAATCAGCCGCGCGCGGCCCAGCAGCATGACCGAACGATAATTGACCGAATGATTATAGGCAGACCGCGCCAGCACCAGCCCATCCATCAGCGTGACCGTGACGCAGACATCCGCCTCAATACAGGTTTCAATCATGCGGCTGGCGGCAGAGCCATGCCAATAGACATGATCCCCTTCGCGCCATTGCAGCGTGGGCGTCACGAAGGGCGCGCCATTCAGCACATAGGCAATATGCGCCAAGGGCTGCGCATCCAGAATGGCGTCAATGCTCGCGCGGTCATAAGCGCCGCGTTCATGCATGCGCTTGACGCGGGTGCGTTCGCTGGGGGCATCGCTTTTGCGGGGCATCGTGAGGGCTCCTTAGGCTGGTGGTAGGATCATGCGTCACGCCGGGGCGGGGGGAAAGGGAATTCAAACACCCGGCGCGGGGAGGATTTTTCCCACCCGCCTCTTTTCCCTTGCCTTGGGAAGTTTTTTCCCAGATAAGCCGGCCTCATGCGCAGCGTTGAAGATATCATCGCCCTTTTGGGCGGGGCTGAAGCCGCGGCCGAGCGCTGCGGCGTCGGCACGGAAGCCATTCGCAAATGGCGGCAATCCAAGGCCATTCCCGCCAAGCATTGGCCCGCCATCCTGACCGCCACTGGCCTGACGCTCGCCGATATGACCGGCACACCCACCACCGAGACCCCAAAACCGGAGCCCATTCCCATGGCTGATACCGTCCCGCCCGGCGCCACCGCCTGCCTTGTGCTGGCTGATGGCAGCGTCTTTTGGGGCCGTGGCTTCGGCGCGGAAGGCAAGGCCGTGGCCGAGATTTGCTTCAACACGGGCATGACCGGCTATCAGGAAACCCTGACCGATCCCTCCTATGCCGGGCAGATCATCACCTTCACCTTCCCGCATATCGGCAATGTCGGCACCAATGGGGAAGATATTGAAGCGCTGACACCTGCGGCGCGCGGGCTGATTGTGAAGCAGGATGTGACGGAGCCGGCGAATTACCGCGCCACGCGGCATTTGCATGCCTGGCTGGTTTCCCACGGTGTGCCTGGGCTTGCCGGGATTGATACCCGCGCCCTGACGGCGCGCATCCGCGATGGTGGGCCGCCCAATGGCGTTTTGTGCCACCGCGTAGATGGGAAGTTTGATATCGCGGCACTCCGCGCCGAAGCCGCTGGCTGGCCGGGGCTTGAGGGCATGGACCTCGCCAAGGATGTCACCTGCCGGCAGAGCTATCGCTGGGATGAAACGGAATGGGCTTGGCCCGCGGGCTTTGGCCGCCAAACCGCGCCAAAATACCGTGTTGTCGCGATGGATTACGGCGCGAAGCGCAATATCCTGCGCTGCCTGGCCTCTGCCGGTTGTGATGTGGTGGTGCTGCCCGCCACGGCCTCAGCCGAGGATATCTTCGCGCAAGAGCCAGATGGTGTTTTCCTGTCCAATGGCCCCGGAGACCCGGCGGCGACCGGCACCTATGCGCTGCCCGCCATTCGCGCCGTGCTGGATAAGAAGCTGCCGATTTTCGGCATTTGTTTGGGGCATCAATTGCTGTCACTGGCGCTTGGGGCGCGCACCTTCAAGCTGGCGCGCGGGCATCGCGGCGCCAATCAGCCGGTGAAGGATTTGACCACGGGCAAGGTGGAAATCACCAGCCAGAATCACGGTTTCGCCGTGGACCCGGAAAGCCTGCCGGCCAATGCGAAGGTGACGCATATTTCCCTGTTCGATGGCACCAATGAAGGTGTCGCGGCGACAGATCGCCCGGCCTTTTCCGTGCAATACCACCCGGAAGCGAGCCCCGGGCCATCCGACAGCCATTATCTGTTCCATCGCTTCGTTGAAATGATCGAAAGGGCCAAGGCATGAGCAAGATGTTTGATCTGACCGGCCGCGTTGCGCTGGTAACCGGCGGCAATGGCGGCATCGGTCTTGGCATGGCAACGGGCCTGGCCAAAGCAGGTGCGACGGTGATGATCGCCGGGCGCAATGCCGCGAAGAATGACGCGGCGGTGGCGGGCCTGCGCGCGCTGGGCGCCAAGGCGGAAAGCATCGCGGTGGATGTGACCGACCCCGCGTCGATCACGGCGATGGTGGAAGAAACCGCGAAGCAGCTCGGGCGTTTGGATATTCTGGTGAATAATGCAGGCACGAATATCCGCAACCGGCCAGAGACGTATAAGCTGGAAGACTGGCACACCATCATCAACACCAATTTGACCAGCGGCATGTTGGCATCCCAAGCCGCTTATCCGTATTTGAAGGCGCATGGCTGCGGGCGCGTGATCAATAACGGGTCCATGCTGTCCATCTTTGGCCTGCCTTTGCATGTGGCTTACGGCGCTTCCAAGGGCGGCGTGGTGCAGATGACGAAATCCACCGCCGCCGCCTGGGCTGCGGATGGCATTACGGCGAATGTGATCCTGCCCGGCTGGATTGATACGGACCTGACGCGCAAGGCGCGGCAGGATATGGCCGGGCTGAATGACAATGTGCTGGCGCGCACACCTTCCAAACGCTGGGGTGAGCCTTCGGATTTTGAGGGGGTTGCGGCCTTCCTGGCTTCCGATGCGGCGGCCTTCATCACCGGGGTCGCGATCCCGGTGGATGGTGGGTATTCGGTGCAGGGGTAATTTAGCGTGACCAACCCGCAAACTCTCAATGCTACAGAGGCTATGGTTTTGCGGGCAATCCAGACTTATTTCGAGCGGAACCCCTACGAAACCAAGATTCAATTTGTTGAGCTCATCGTAGACCTTGATGGTCGCTTAGTGGCTGGTAAGTTAAAGTCGGTTGTTGAGCACTTAATCCACCTGGGATGTCTGTGGGGCTCCACAAGCAATTCGCTGGAGCTAACCGCGCGCGGCCTATCTTCCCTCGCCGCAGTTAAACTGCCTAGCAAAGACTCTTTCTCCCATTTCTGCGATCTCCTCTTGGTTGCCCTGGCCGATCATGACAAACGCATCAAAATGCGAAATCTGGATTTCGGGGGCTTCGACCTCCGTGAGGTGGCCAAGCTTTATGAACTTACATTCTCTCGCGGATGGGTAGATCGTGCAGGCGAGCTATTTGAGCATCGCAAATGGGCTTCGATTCAGCGTGTCTCTTCATTCGGCGAAGATGGTGGGGTCTTCGCTCAACTGACGGGTCCGGGGCGGCTAGAGGCAGACGCTATTCGGGAGCGTTTGTCGAGTTCCAACTTTGCTCTACCCACATTGCCAAAACCCAACAATTCCGAACCAATAGAAGCGTCCGTTGTATCGTCTGCCGGGACTGCCCCAACAAGTGCCGGCGGTGACTTGGGTGTGGCCCCTTTAAATGAATCGGCTAGGGTGCCAGCCTCGGACCGATTGGTTTCGAGGGCAGACAACGCAGCGTTGTTCGAGGACGCAGACAAAAAACTAGAAGCCGTCATTGAGGCTGTTCGTACCACCAATGATCTACAGGTCACGCAAGAACAGCGTTTGGCCATAATCTCTGAAATTGAAACAACGCGCTTCTTGCTCTCAAAAGCTGTGATTCGTGCCCGCGCAATTTATGATGCCACTTGCGACAGCGCTGCTCTAAAATGGCTGATCGCTATGGCCGGTGCCGGTATTGTTGGCGCAAAGGCAGACGCCGCTGTTAACGCACTTCTAGCCCTACTGGGACTCTAGCTTTCATGCCCACCCTCGAAACCCTGCTGATCTTCGCTGCACTTTCGCTTGGCCTGGCGGCGACGCCAGGGCCGAATATGCTGTATCTTGTCTCGCGTTCTTTGGCGCAGGGCGTTGGTGCGGGCATGATTTCGCTGATCGGCTGCCAATGTGGATCGCTGGTCATCATGCTCTGCGCTGCGGCGGGCATTACGGCAGCACTTTTCGCCATTCCCTATGCCTGGGATGTGCTGCGCATTGGTGGCGCGGCTTATCTGGCCTTCCTCGCCTGGCAATGCCTCCGCCCCGGCGGCCAGCCGATATTCGCTGCGCGGCCCATGCCGCGCGAACCGGCTTCGCGGCTTTTGGGCGTTGGTTTCGCCACTGCTGCGCTCAATCCCAAAGTCGCGATTTTCTATGTGGCGGTGCTGCCGCCCTTCATTGACCCCGCGCGCGGTGATGTCTTTCTGCAAAGTATCACGCTTGGCGCGGTGCAAATTGCCATCGCCATTATCTTCGATGGCTTATTGATTTACGGCGCCGCCGGTGTTTCGCGCTTCCTCAGCGAAAACCCTACCTGGATGGCCGCACAGCGTTGGATTTTGGGCGGGGCTTTGGCGTTACTCGCGCTCAAGCTCGCCACCGAAAGCCGCGCATGAACCCCCCCTCTCACCCCGATGCAAAACCCAAGGCCCTGAACCATGCCGAAGCGCACCGACATCAAATCCATCATGATCATCGGCGCCGGGCCGATCGTCATCGGCCAGGCCTGCGAATTTGACTATTCGGGCGCACAAGCCTGCAAGGCGCTCCGCGCTGAGGGCTATCGCGTCATTCTGGTCAATTCCAACCCCGCCACGATCATGACCGATCCGGGGTTGGCGGATGCCACTTATGTGGAACCGATCACGCCGGAGATTGTCGAAAAGATCATCGCCAAGGAACGCCCGGATGCGCTGCTGCCCACCATGGGCGGGCAAACCGCGCTCAATACCTCGCTCAAACTCGCGGAAGCGGGGGTCTTGGAAAAATACGGCTGCGAATTGATCGGCGCGAAGGCGGAGGTGATCGACAAAGCCGAAGACCGTCAGAAATTCCGCGATGCCATGTCGAAGATCGGCATTGAAAGCCCGAAAAGCGAAATCGCCCATACCATGCCGGAAGCCTGGGATGCGCTGAAAATCGTGGGCCTGCCCTGCGTTATTCGGCCATCCTTCACGCTTGGCGGCACTGGCGGCGGCATTGCCTATAATCGGGAAGAATTCGAACAAATCGTCTCGGCAGGTCTCGCCGCTTCCATGACCAGTGAAGTGCTGGTGGAAGAAAGCGTGCTGGGCTGGAAAGAGTTTGAGATGGAAGTGGTCCGCGACCGCGCGGATAATTGCATCATCATCTGTTCCATCGAAAACCTGGATGCGATGGGTGTGCATACGGGGGATTCCGTCACCATCGCCCCGGCGCTGACGCTGACCGATAAGGAATATCAACGCATGCGCGATGCCTCTATCGCCTGCTTGCGCGAAATTGGCGTGGATACCGGCGGTTCCAATGTGCAATTCGGCATCAACCCCGCCGATGGGCGCATGGTGATCATTGAAATGAACCCGCGCGTTTCGCGTTCTTCCGCGCTTGCCTCCAAAGCCACGGGCTTTCCCATCGCCAAGGTCGCGGCAAAGCTGGCTGTTGGCTATACGCTTGATGAATTGGCGAATGACATCACCCAGGTAACACCCGCAAGCTTTGAGCCCACCATTGATTATGTCGTGGTGAAGATCCCGCGCTTCACCTTTGAAAAATTCCCCGGCACGCCGGCCACGCTCACCACCTCCATGAAATCGGTGGGGGAGACGATGGCGATTGGCCGTTCCTTCGCAGAAGCCATGCAGAAGGGCCTACGCGGTTTGGAAGTTGGGTTTTCTGGCCTCGATGAAGTGCCAACGCCGGGCGATGGCAGCGCGCAGGCTTTCCATGCCGCACTCGCCACCCCCACGCCCAACCGCATTCTGATGGCAGCGCAAGCCATGCGCGCGGGCATGAGTGTGGAAGCCATCCACGAAGCCTGCAAATTCGACCCGTGGTTCCTGCGCGAAATTGAAAAGCTGGTGCGCGAAGAAGCGCGCATTCGCAGCAATGGCCTGCCGCAAGATGCCACCGCGCTGCGCCGCATCAAGGCGATGGGTTTTTCCGATAAGCGCCTGGCCGACATTATTGGCAGCAGCGAAGCGGAAGTGGCGGCGTTGCGCGGCAAGCTTGGTGTCACGCCGGTCTATAAGCGCATTGATACCTGCGCCGCCGAATTCGCTTCCGAAACACCCTATATGTATTCCACCTATGAAGGCGGTTTCGGCACGCCCATTTGCGAAAGCCGGCCCACCGCTCGGCAGAAAATCATCATCCTGGGCGGCGGGCCGAACCGCATCGGCCAGGGCATTGAGTTCGATTATTGCTGCGTCCATGCCGCTTACGCGCTGAAGGAAGCCGGGTTTGAGACCATCATGGTCAATTGCAACCCTGAGACCGTCAGCACCGATTACGACACGTCAGATCGGCTTTATTTCGAACCACTGACAGCGGAAGATGTGATTTCCCTGATCCGCAAGGAACAGGAAGCCGGCGAATTGCTTGGCTGCATTGTGCAATATGGCGGGCAAACGCCGCTCAAGCTAAGCCAGGCTTTGCACAAGGCGGGCATTCCCATCCTCGGCACAAGCGCTGAGGCGATTGATATCGCTGAAGACCGCGAACGCTTCCAGCAATTGCTGAAGGGCCTTGGCCTGAAGCAACCGCGCAATGGCACGGTGCGCACGCTGGAAGATGCGGCGGATGAAGCGGAACGCATTGGCTATCCGGTTGTGGTGCGGCCTTCCTATGTGCTGGGCGGGCGCGCGATGGAAATCGCCTATAACCGCGAACAGCTGATGCGCTTTGGTGCAGAAGCGGTGAAGGTTTCCGGCGAAAACCCGATCCTGATTGATCAATACCTGGTGGACGCCATTGAAGTGGATGTGGATTGCATCGCCGATATGGATGGCAATGTGCATGTCGCCGGCGTGATGGAACATATCGAAGAAGCCGGTATTCATTCCGGCGATTCGGCTTGTTCCTTGCCGCCCTATTCCCTGCCGCCCGCCATCGTTACGGAATTGAAGGCGGAAACCGTTGCCATGGCCCGCGCGCTGAAAGTGCAGGGGCTGATGAATGTGCAATATGCCGTGAAGGATGGAGAGATCTACGTTTTGGAAGTGAACCCGCGCGCTTCCCGCACCGTGCCTTTCGTGGCTAAGGCAACCGGCGTTGCAGTGGCGAAGATTGGCGCGCGCGTCATGGCGGGTGCGAAGCTGGCGGAATTTGGCTTGGATGATGATGCGATTTATCGCCATGTCGCGGTGAAGGAAGCGGTCTTCCCCTTCAACCGCTTCCCCAATGTGGATGTGATCCTGGGCCCGGAAATGAAATCCACCGGCGAAGTGATGGGCCTTGATGTTTCTTTTGAGCGCGCCTTCCTGAAATCCCAGCTTGGCGCCGGGGTAAAGCTGCCGGAAAGCGGCACCGCCTTCATTTCCGTGAAGGAATCAGACAAGGGCGCGGCGGTAACGCTGGCGCGGCGCCTGGCAGAAATGGGTTTCCGCGTAGTGGCCTCACGCGGTACCGCGGCGCGCATTCGGGAAGCGGGTTTCGCCTGTGAAATTGTGAACAAGGTGCTGGAAGGCCGCCCGCATTGTGTGGATGCGATCAAATCCGGCGATATTCAACTGGTGATCAATACCACCGGGGGCGGACAATCCGTTGCTGACAGCTTCGATATACGCCGCAGCGCCCTGACCCAGGGGGTGCCGCATTACACCACCCTGGCCGGGGCCCGGGCCGCCGTTCACGCCATTGCGGCCTTGCGCGCGGGAACCCTTGATGTTGCGCCACTTCAGGCATATTTTGAGAAATCGTTCTGATGACTGGGGCCGTTGAACGCGGCCCCTTAATCATTTCTGCTCGGCAAACGCCGGACGGAAAGAAGCCAAGGAAGTACTGCCGTGCAAAAGTTCCCAATGACCGCCGAGGGCCTCGCGCGCTTGGAGGAGGAACTCAAGCAGTTGAAATCGGAAGAACGCCCCGCGATCATACGGGCGATTGCCGAAGCGCGCGCGCATGGCGACCTTTCCGAAAACGCCGAATATCACGCGGCGCGGGAACGCCAATCCTTCATTGAAGGCCGTATCGCGGAATTGGAAGCGGTGATCCCTTCCGTGGAAGTTATTGATTCCAAAAGGCTTACCGGCAACCAGGTACGCTTTGGCGCCTATGTCACCATCGTTGACGAAGAATCCGACGATGAGAAAAACTACCGTATCGTTGGCCAGTATGAGGCCGATATGAAGAACGGTTCCATCTCCGTCTCCTCACCGCTCGCCAAGGCGCTGATGGGGCGGAAGGTGGGGGATTCGGTGGAAGTGCCGGCGCCTGGCGGCTCTCGTTCGGTTGAAATCACCGCCGTTCGCTTCAGCTAAATAAGGCCCACAACATGCCGATGCGCGCGGCGCAGGCCGATGGCCGCGCCATTACCCTGGCCGATATTCGCGCTGCTGCCGGGCGCATTTCTGGCGCCGTGCTGCGCACCCCCACGCTTGAAAGCCAGGCGGTTTCCCGCGCGACCGGGGCCAAAGTGTTCCTCAAGCTGGATAATCTGCAAGCGACCGGCGCCTTCAAGGAAAGGGGTGCGGCCAATCGGCTGGCGTTGCTCTCGGCCCGGGAGCGTGCCGCCGGGGTTATCGCCATGTCGGCAGGCAATCACGCGCAGGCCGTGGCGCGGCATGCGGCGCTGGCCGGTATCGCGGCCACCATCGTCATGCCGAAATTTACCCCGGCCACCAAGGTAACGCGTACGGAAGCCTGGGGCGCGCGGGTGGTGCTGCATGGCACCACTCTCGCCGAAGCGGCGGCCCATGCCCATGCGCTGGCCGCTGCCGAGGGTCTGGTTTTCATCCACCCCTATGACGACCCAGCCGTGATCGCCGGCCAGGGCACCGCCACGCTGGAAATGCTGGAAGATGCGCCCTCGATTGATGTGCTTGCCATTCCTGTGGGCGGCGGTGGGCTATGTGCCGGTGCCGCGGTAGCGGCGGCGGAACTCCGCCCCGGCATGCCCGTTTTCGGGGTGGAGGTGGAATTCTACCCCGCCATGGCGCAGCGCCTGGCCGGCAAGCCTGTGCAGGTCGGCGGACCCACTATCGCGGAAGGCATCGCGGTGCGGGATGTCGGCGAAACCCCACTCGCCATCCTGAAGAAGCTGGGCGTCGAGGTGCTTGTGGTCCCGGAACGCGCCGTGGAACAGGCGATCGTGCTGCTCGCCGAAGGCGCCAAGGTGCTTGCCGAAGGCGCCGGCGCGGCGGGGCTTGCCGCGATCCTCGCTTTCCCGGAACGCTTCGCGGGCAAGACCGTCGGCACCACCATCTGCGGCGGCAATATAGACCCGCGCATTCTGGCGAATGTGCTGCTGCGAGAATTGCTGCGCGATGGGCGCATCCTGCGGCTCCATCTGGATATCCCAGACCGCCCCGGCGTGCTGGCTGATATCGCAACCCGCGTCGCCGCCGCCGGCGGCAATGTGATCGAAGTCAGCCACCAGCGCCTTTTCGCGGCGCCCAGCGTACAAAGCGCCGAATTGGAACTGATGATCGAAGTGCGCGACACCGCCCAGGGGGATGCGATTATCGCGGCCCTTGAGGCGGGGGATTATGTCGTAAGGCGGGGCTGAAAGCCCGGTCGCCGCGCGCAAAGTCAATGCCTCGCGGCGGGGCTGAAAGCCCGGGCGCCGTGCGCAAAGTCAATGCCTCGCGGCGGGGCTGAAAGCCCGGGCGCCGTGCCTGGACTTGGCGACCGCCAACGCGCAAGCTTGCCCCACAAAGCAAAGGGGAAACGTGCGATGGAACTCAGGGGCAAGGTGGCGCTCGTCACGGGCGGGAATGGCGGGCTGGGGCAGCGCATCTGCCATGCGCTCGCGCGCGAAGGCGTGCATATCGCGGTCATGTACGCGCAAAGCAAAGAGCAGGCGGAAGGTGTGGCGCGCGAACTCGCCGGGCAATATCAGATCAACGCGGCGGCCTTCGGCTGCGACATTACTGATGGCGCGGCGGTGGATGCGCTGGTCGCCGCCGTCACGGCACGCTTCGGGCGGCTGGATATCCTGATCAATGACGCGGCCTTCAATAAATCCGTCCCTTTCCAGGATTTGGATAGCCTGACCGTCGAACTTTGGGAAAAGATTATGGCGGTAAACCTGACGGGGCCGATGCGGCTGATCAAGGCTGCCGCGCCCGCGCTGAAGGCCAGCGGGGCGGGCAGGATCGTGAATATCTCCTCAGTCGCGGGGCTGGGGCCGACAGGGTCTTCCATCGCCTATGCGGTTTCCAAGGCGGGGCTCATTCACCTCACGCGCTGCATGGCGGTCGCGCTGGCGCCGGAAACGCTGGTGAATTGCGTCGCGCCCGGCCTGCTGGAAGGCACCCGCGCCACCGCCAACCTTCGCCCGGAACAGATTGAACGCTCTGCCGCTTCATCCCTGCTGCAAAAGGCGGCGGATAAGGATGATTGCGCCGATATGGTGGTGACCATGTGCCGGAC
>JBEDHL010000263.1:0-4438 GCA_041174145.1 Pseudomonadota bacterium | reverse complement strand
GCATCCTGGCTTCGCAGCCGCTTGGGCGGTAAAGCCAGCTCATGAAAGCGAAACCGCCCGCCCTGTTGGCTGAAGATGCGCCGGGCTGGGCAAGTGATGCCCTTGCGGCTTTGGCGCGACTTGATCCGGCATTGGCCGCGATCCCCGAACTGGCGGGCCCTTTGCCCTGGCGCCGGCGGGATGGCGGGTTTCCGGGGCTGCTGAGGAGCCTTTGCGGGCAAATGATCTCCAACCAAGCCGCCACCGCTATTTGGGGGCGGCTGGCCGCGCTGCCGCGGGCGCTGACGCCTGAGGGGCTTTTGGCGCTGGGCGATGATGCCTTGCGCGAAGCCGGGCTGTCGCGCCCAAAACTGAAACACGCGCGCGCCTTGGCGGAAGCCTTTGCCCAAGGAGAGCTTTCCGCAGCCATACTGGCGGGGCTGCCAGATCAGGCGGCGGTGGCGGCGATTGCGGCCATCCCGGGCTTTGGCCCCTGGACTGCCGAGGTGCATTTGCTCTTTGGCCATGATCGGCAGGATATTTTCCCGGCGGGGGATTTGGCACTGGCGGCATCTCTCGCCGCGCTGCGGGGGCTGCCGGGGCGGCCTTCTCCCAAGGAACTCGCAGTGCTGGCCAAGGCTTGGCGCCCTTGGCGGTCCATGGCGGCGCGGCTTCTGTGGCATCATTGGCGGCATGTCACAGGCCGCCCGGCGGGCGAGGCGGGTTAGCACCCCCAACGCGCATCGGTTTCGCTAAAGCCCATGGACGCCGGCGCGTGGTGGTGGTTTTTTGCTGGTATGAATTTGCCTCTTTCCCCTCGAATTCGCGCAACTGGCGCGCCGCCCATTCCCGCCGTGCGCGGTTGGGCAGCGCGCTATCAGGGCGGCGCCGGGCCGGTGCTGGATTTGACCCAGGCGGTGCCCGGCTATCCGCCGCATCCTGATCTGCTGGCGCGCCTCGCGGCCGCAGCGGGCGATGCAAAAGCGGCCGGCTATGGCCCGATTGAAGGAGAGGCCGCCTTACGAGAGGCGCTGGCCGCCGACATGGTGCGCGCCTATGGCGGGCGGCTGGATGCTGCCGATATTGCGATCACGGCTGGTGGGAATCTTGCCTTCACCCTGTCCATGATGACCCTGGCGGGTAGCGGTGAAGCCGTAATGCTGCCCGCACCCTGGTATTTCAATCATCGCATGGCGCTGGAAGCGCTTGGCATTCCCTGTCGCGTTTTGCCCTGTCGGGCCGAAGATGGGTTCCTGCCTGACCCGGCGCTGGCTGCGTCATTGATGGAAGGTGTGCGCGCCATTGTTTTGGTCACACCGAACAACCCAACCGGCGCGACTTATTCACCAGAACTCATCGCGCAATTCGCAAAGCTCTGTCGGGACCGTGGCGCTTGGCTAGTACTGGATGAAACCTATCGTGATTTCATCCCCGAAGCCGCCGGCGCCCCGCATGGGCTTTTTCAGGATGCGGCATGGCGGGATCATGTTGTGCATCTTTATTCTTTCTCGAAGGCTTATTGCGTGCCTGGCCATCGCATCGGTGCCATCGCCGCGGGGGCAGGCTTTCAGCGCGAATTGGCCAAGGCGATTGATACGGTACAAATCTGCCCGCCACGCGCGGCGCAGATTGCGCTGGCATCAGCGGTGGAAGGATTGCGTGATTGGCGTGCCGACAATCGCGCCATCATGGCCGCGCGTGCTGAGGCCTTTCGCGCGGCCATGGCGCCGCTGAACGCTTGGCGCATTGATGCTCTCGGCACCTACTTCGCCTATCTGCGCCTGCCGGATGGCCTGGCTGATGCCGAAACAACCGCCGAAATGCTTGCAGTGGAACGTGGCCTGCTTGGGTTGCCGGGCAGCTTCTTTGGCCCCGGCCAGGATCGCCATTTGCGCCTGGCCTTCGCCAATGCCGAAGAGGCGGTGATTGCCGCCGTCCCCGGGAGGCTCGCTTGAAGGGCTTAGCCTAAGCGCAGTGGTTGGTTATTGCGCACGCTGAGCAGGGTGAAGATTCCACCCGGCTGGCAGGGCTCCATCGCTTCTACCGTTACATCTTCCGGGTTCAGCAAATCGCGCAATGCGAAATCCGGATGCCAGCCAAGCCGGCGTGACAGCGGCGCCATGGCGCGTTCAATCCACCAACGCGGCCCACCTTCCGCCGCGAAGTGATTGACGAAAAGCAGGTGCCCGCCCGGCCGCACCACGCGCGACATTTCCGCATAAAGCCGGCGCGCATCCGGCACCACGCTTGCGGTAAACATGGCAACGGCAATGTCGAAGGAGGCGTCTTCGAAAGCCATTTCTTCCGCGTTCATTTCAACCAAGCCACGCACATGGGTCAGTTTATCTTCGGCTACTCTTTCATGTGCCTTGGCCAGCATTTCACGCGACAGATCTATGCCGACAACCTGTAAATCGCGCCTGTAAAGCGGCAGCGCCAAGCCCGTGCCAACCCCGACTTCCAGTACACGCGGTCCGGCAAGACGATTGACTGCCGCCACAGCGCGGCGGCGGCCAAAGGCGGAAACACCGCCAAAGACCAAATCATAAACGCCAGCCCAGCGACGATAGGCATCACGCACGCTATCGGCATCCAGCGCCGCGCGCGCATGGCCCCGTTCCTCAGCGCCTTTTGCTAGCCCGATATTCGCCATGAGAATCCTGATCCAGTGAGCCCGGTCTGGGCAGCAAGAACACTTGAAATAAGAACTCGTCAATCTTTTTGCTAGGCTGACGCACTGTTGTATTTAATTTACACAAAAACTGTCAGGAGCTTTTCTTCGGTCTACCGGAAAACGCCACGACCACGCCGCTCAGCGCGATCACGCCAATCCCGAACAGAGTCACGCCATCGGGTGCATCGCCAAACACCAAAAGCCCGGCAATCACCGCCCAGATCATCTGCGTATAAGAAAGCGGCGCGAGCAGGCTGGCCGGCGCACGCGCGAAGGCTAGTACCAAAAGCCCATGTGCCGCCCCACCAAGCAGCCCGAGCAGCACCAGCGCCACCCAATCAAGCCCGCTTGGCCAAACCCAAACCAGCGGCATCGAGGCCGATGTCACCAGCATCGCCGCGAAGGAAGTATGCAGAATGGTGGTGCGCGGATCATCCAGCGTAGCCAGCTTGCGCGTCAGGATTTGATAAAAAGCAAATAGCGCGGCAGCCCCCAGCGGTAGGATCATGGCCCAATGCGTCGGTTCCCCGGCAAAAAGAAAGGGCGGGCGCAGCAGGATCACTACTCCGGCAAAACCAAGCGCCATGCCAAACCAGCGCCATGGGCCGATCCTCTCCCCAAGCCAAGCGGCAGCCAGCGCCAGGGTGAATAGCGGTGAGGCAAAGCCCACCGCTGTGGCATCCGCGAGCGGGATATGCACCAGCGCTGAGGAAAACATGAAATTGCAAGCGGCCAATAAAAGGCTGCGGATGGTTTGCAGCGCGGGGGCGCGGGACCGCCAGGGCAGGCTGCCGGTAATCACGCGCATGGCGATGGTGACGGCGATGAAGCTGAACAGGAAGCGCGCCCACATCAGCTGTGGCACGGCGAAGCTGAGGGTCAACAGCTTCAGCAGCGTATCCATGGCTACAAACAGCGCCAGCGCCGAGAGTTGCAACAGGACGCCGGCAAGGACCGTATTCATGGCGCCCCCTGTAGCTGGAATGACACCAATAAAAAACGGGGCGACTGCCACGCAATCGCCCCGCTTATTTTGGTCAGAGGAAAAGGTGGGTCAGGCAGCGTCTTCCCGCCGCTCCTTCTCGCGCGGTTTCACATAGGCGATCGCGGCATGCTCGGTGCAGTAGGGCTTGCCGGCCATGGGCTCACCTTCACAGAAGCGGAATTCGGACGTTCCGGGCTCGCCGATCGGCCAGCAGCAACTGCGGGAACCGCCAAGCCGCGGACGCGGCGGGGCTGGGTTGCGCGCCACAGCAGGGGGCGGCGCCACGAGCACTACCGGGGCTGCGGGTGGCGGCACTTGAGGGCGCATGACCGGAACTGACTGTGCCGGGCGGGCCAATGGGGCCTGACGGGCTGGTCGTGGGCTCGGCGCTGCCCGCCTTTCCTGCGGATCGCGTCGAATGGGGCTTGGGCGGGAAGACAGGTTCAGGCGATGGGCCTTGCCAACCACGGCATTTTTCGAAATCCCCATGCGCCGACCGATTTCGGCAGTCGAAAGCCCTTCCGCCCAGAAGGCGCGAAGCCGCTCGATCGCTTCTTGCGTCCAATCCATTAAGGAACCCCCTTTGATCTCCCCGACACAAGATACGGTAGGGAAAAGGCGCTCGACACACAACCTCTATGTTTAGTCGTATTGAAGAAATCTGTGGAAAACGCCCGATTCGGCCTTGTCAGCAGGGCTTTAGCGGCGTCCGATGGCCCATGGCGACGCATCCTCTCCCCACGACTCGGCCCCTTTGGCGGCATTCACATGACTGAAGCCAGGCCGCGGTTGTCCCAAAT
>JBEDHL010000262.1:0-2788 GCA_041174145.1 Pseudomonadota bacterium | reverse complement strand
AGCCTATGGGCTGATTTGCGCTCTGGCTGTCCGGCCGGGGGTTTGGCCGGGTAACAGATAACCGCCCCTTCACGCGCGGGGCGCTGCGCGCTACCTCTCCGCCCTTAGAGCAGATCGCGTTCAGGTGGAATTATCTGAACGCGTGAAGATGCTCGAAAAACACAGCTCTAGAGCGGGTTGCGTGAACCCATGTGAACGCAACATGCTCTAGAAAACGCGGACCCGATGGGCGAAACATGACCAGCAGCAATGATATTCGTGCGACCTTCCTGGATTACTTCCGCCGCAATGGCCATGAAGTCGTGGAAAGCAGCCCGCTGGTGCCACGCAATGACCCCACGCTGATGTTCGCCAATTCCGGCATGGTGCAGTTCAAGAACGTCTTCACCGGCCAGGAAAAGCGCCCCTATTCCCGCGCCACCACGGCACAGAAATCCGTCCGTGCCGGGGGCAAGCATAATGATTTGGACAATGTCGGCTATACCGCGCGGCATCACACGTTTTTCGAAATGCTCGGTAATTTTTCCTTCGGCGATTACTTCAAGGAACAGGCCATCCCCTATGCCTGGGAATTGCTGACCAAGGATTTCGCGCTGCCCAAGGACCGGCTGCTGGTGACCGTCTATTCAGAAGATGAAGACGCTGCCGACATCTGGAAAAAGGTCGCTGGGATCGGCGATGATCGCATCATCCGCATCCCCACCTCCGATAATTTCTGGCGCATGGGGGATACCGGTCCCTGCGGCCCCTGTTCCGAGATTTTCTTCGATCATGGCGACAAGATTTTCGGCGGCCCGCCTGGCAGCGCGGATCAGGATGGGGACCGCTTCATCGAAATCTGGAACCTGGTTTTCATGCAGTTCCTGGAAGAACCCGCCGGCACGCGTAACCCGCTGCCGCGGCCTTCCATTGATACCGGCATGGGGCTGGAGCGCTTCGCCGCCATTCTGCAGGGCAAGCACGACAATTACGACACGGACACTTTGCGCGCGATTATTCTGGCGAGTGCGGAAGCGACCAGCCAAGACCCGGATGGGCCGTTCCGGTCCAGCCACCGCGTGGTGGCAGACCATTTGCGCGCCGGCGCCTTTTTGATTGCCGATGGCGTGCTGCCTTCCAATGAAGGCCGCGGCTATGTGCTGCGCCGTATTCTGCGCCGCGCCATGCGCCACGCGCATATGATGGGATCGCGTGAGCCCTTGATGCATCGCATCCTGCCTTCGCTGATCCGGCAAATGGGCACGGCCTATCCGGAATTGGTGCGCGCTGAGGCGCTGATTTCTGAGACGCTCCGGCTTGAAGAAACGCGCTTCCGTTCTCTGCTGGAACGCGGCCTGCACCTTTTGGCCGAGGAAACCGGCAAGCTTGGGTCAAACCAGACCCTGCCCGGTGAGGTCGCCTTCCGCCTTTACGATACTTTCGGCTTCCCGCTGGATTTGACGCAGGACGCGCTGCGCGGTGAAGGCCGCGCGGTGGATGTGGAAGGCTTCAACGCCGCCATGGCCGAACAGAAGCGCCGCGCCCGTGCGGCCTGGGCCGGCAGCGGTGAAGCGGCGACTGAGAGCCTGTGGTTCGATGTGCAGGAAAAGATCGGCGCCAGCGAATTTCTCGGCTATTCCACCGAAGTCGCGGAAGGCGAGATCACCGCGCTGGTCGTGGATGGCAAGGTGGTGGATCACGCTGCAGTCGGCACGGAAGTGGCGGTGCTGCTGAACCAGACGCCATTCTATGCCGAAAGCGGCGGTCAGGTGGGCGATACGGGCGTGATTGTGGCGGGTGATGCCTGCCGGATCGAGATCCGCGATACGCAAAAGAAACTCGGCAATCTTTTCGTCCATATAGGCAAAGTTGTGCATGGCGAAGCCAAGCCCGGCATGGCGGTGACTGCCACGGTGGAGCATGCGCGCCGGTCCAATATCCGCGCGCATCATTCGGCGACGCATTTGTTGCATGAGGCGTTGCGTCGGCGTTTGGGCACTCATGTCGCGCAGAAGGGCAGCTTGAATGCGCCGGATCGGCTGCGCTTTGACGTCTCTCACAATAAGCCCATGGAAGCCGAAGAACTCGCCTGGGTGGAGGCCGAGGTGAATGCCCGCATTCGCGAGAATGCCGAGGTCATCACGCGATTGATGACACCGGAAGCGGCGGTGGAAGCCGGCGCCATGGCGCTGTTTGGCGAAAAATACGGCGAGGAAGTGCGCGTGGTCGGCATGGGGCACGACCCGGCGGCGACCGACAAGCACGGCGTCTATTCGCTGGAACTTTGCGGCGGCACGCATGTGCGGCGCACCGGTGATATCGGCCTGTTCAAGATTATTGCTGAGGGTGCGGTCAGTGCCGGCGTGCGGCGCGTGGAAGCCGTGACGGGTGATGCGGCACTCGCCTACATCAACGAGATGGAAGAAAGCCTGACGGCGGCAGCGGCTGTCTTGAAGGCGCAGCCAGGCGAATTGGCCGGGCGCATCGCCGCACTTGTGGAAGAACGCCGCAAGCTGGAACGCGATGTGGCGGAGCTGCGCAAGAAGCTCGCGACCGGTGGTGGCGGGGCCAGTGGCGTTGAGGAACTCAACGGTATACGAGCGGCATTGCGTAACGTTGGTGAGATGCCGCCGCGCGACCTGAAAGCGTTGGCTGAGGCAATTCAGAAAAATGAGAGTACTGAGATTTCTGTTGTGGTATCAACAAGTGGAGGCAAGGGGAACGTTGTAGTGGCTAATACTAGCGCGACCTTTAGCGCAGTCGAGTTGGTCCAAACAGCCAGCTCCGCAATGGGTGGCAAGGGTGGAGG
>JBEDHL010000261.1:0-17030 GCA_041174145.1 Pseudomonadota bacterium | reverse complement strand
GCTTCCGCGCGGAGCAATGGCCCTTGCTTATTGGAAACCACGCCCATGGGAAGCCGCCCTGCCCCGGCTTCGAGTGCTGCCGCCGCGCCCGGCATGGGTTGGAGCACCTGCAAATGGCAGGCGCGCACTTCGGCGTAGAAAATATCGCGCGCCCTTTCCCATTCGGCGCCAAACAATTCCGGAAAGCTTTCCCGCAAAGCGCGTCGCACATTAGCCAAGACCTGGGCACGATCCCATTGCGGCAGGCCAAATTCACGGAAGGCAGCATTCAGCCCGGCCTCAATCGCGGCCCAGCCATCCACCAGCGTATTGTCCCAATCGAATAAAATCGCGCGCGGGGCTTGCTTCATGCCGCGTTGCGCATGGCGCCTTTCACATGGCGGGCGAAAATCTCAAACAGCTTCCGCACCACCGGGCCGACTTCACCATCGCCCACCGGCGCGCCATCAATTTTCGTGATGGGCTTCACGAAGGAAGTGGCCGAGGTAATGAAGGCTTCCCGCGCGCGGCTGAGTTCTTCCATGGAAAAGGCGCGTTCTTCAAAGGCGATGCCAGCATCGTGCAATTCCGCCATCAGCGCCGCACGGGTGCAGCCTGGCAGGATCGCATCGCTCAAGGGCCGGGTGCGGATGGTGCCTGCTTCATCCACAATCCAGAAGCTGGTTGCCGCCCCTTCGGTCACCATGCCGGTCGCTTCATGGTAAAGCACTGCTTCTATGGCGCCCTTTTCGCGCGCCGCCTGCCGCGCCAAGCAATTCGGCAGCAAATTCACGGTCTTGATATCGCAGCGCGCCCAGCGCAGATCCGGCATGGTAATGACTGAAGCGCCCCAACGATCCACATTAGTGGGATAGGGCGCGATACGCTTCACCGTCACCACCAAGGCGGGCGGGATGGGCTTATTTGGGAAAGCATGATCACGCCGCGCCACGCCGCGCGTGACTTGCATGTAAAGCAGGCCTTCCGTCACGCGATTGCGCCGCGCCACTTCACGCAGCACGAGGCGGAGCGAGGCACGCGGCATCGGCATAGGAAGCGCGATTTCGCGCAAGGAACGCTCAAGCCGCGCCAGGTGCAAATCCTCATCAATGAAGCGGCCATCATACAGATGCACCACCTCATAAATGCCATCGCCGAATTGATAGCCGCGATCTTCGATATTCACCGCTGCCTCGGGCTGCGGCAGATAGCGGCCATTCACATAGGCAATGCGCGACATGGGGATACCTCAGGCGACGGGGGTTGAAGGCGCACGGTCTTCGGCCTGCACGCCAAGGAATTTCAGCTTGCGGTGCAGCGCACTTCTTTCCATGCCAACAAAATTCGCGGTACGGCTGATATTGCCGCCAAAGCGCAGTAATTGCGCTTCCAGATATTGGCGTTCAAACACTTCCCGCGCTTCACGGAGCGGAAGCGTCATGATCTCTGACCCACGATCGAGTGTGAGTACAGCCGGCGCCGCGGCGCCAATTTGCGGTGGCAGCATATCGGGGCGGATCGGGTCCCTGCCCTCACCTGGCGCCATGATCAGCAGCCAATCCATAAGATTGCGCAATTCGCGCACATTGCCAGGCCAGTCATAGGCCTGCATGGCGGCGAGTGTATCTTCCGATAGTTCCCGCGGCGCCATGCCGGTGACCTCAATGGCGCGGGCCATGAAGTGGCGGGCGAAAAGCGGCACATCTTCCCGCCTTTCCTTGAGCGGTGGGACACGGATCGGCACTACCGCCAGGCGATAGAATAAATCTTCCCGAAAGCGTCCGGCGGCGATTTCGGCGGTCAGGTCGCGGTTGGTGGTTGCGATCACGCGCACATCCACCTTCACGCGCGTGCCACCCCCCACACGTTCAAACCCTTGTTCCTGCAAGGCGCGCACGATCTTGCCCTGGGTCTCCAGCGGCATATCCGCCACTTCATCCAGCAGCAATGTGCCACCATGGGCGCGTTCCAGCACCCCCGCGCGCCGCGCCTGGTTTTGCGGATCGGCGCCGGCTTCAACGCCAAAGAGTTCTTCCTCGAACCGCGCCGGGTTCAGAATGGCGCAATTCAGCACCACAAAGGGGCCATCGGCGCGGCGTGATTGCGCATGGATCATACGCGCCGCCACTTCCTTGCCGGCGCCAGCCGGGCCGGTCAGCAAAACGCGCGATCCTGTGGGCGCCACTTTTTCAATTGCGCTGCGCAACTGGGCGATGCCAATGGAACGGCCGAGCAATTCCGTCTCTGGCCCCGCGCGCAGCTTCAGGTCGCTGTTTTCGCGCTTGAGCCGCGCCGCTTCCAAGGCGCGCGCCAGGACCAGCAGCAGCCGATCAGACTTGAAGGGCTTTTCGATGAAATCATAAGCGCCCTGCTGGATTGCCTGCACCGCCGTTTCAATCGTGCCATGGCCCGAGATCATCACCACCGGCAAATCGGGTGCCTCGGCATGCAGCGCTTCCAGAATGCCAAGCCCATCCAGGCGTGAATTCTGCAACCAGATATCCAGGATCACGAGGGATGGCCGGCGTGCGCGAAAGGCGGCCAGCGCGGAGTCGGCATCATGGGCCTGACGCGTTTCAAACCCTTCATCGCTCAGGATGCCTTCCAGCAGCGTCCTGATATCGGGTTCATCATCAACGATCAGAATCTCATGCGCCATGCGCGACCTTGCTGCCCCTCAATTTATTATTTGTGCCGCTGTGGCGGCTGACAACGAACCATCACTTTGCCAGGGAGACTCGCCAAGCGGCAAGACCAGCATGGCCCGGGTGCCTGGCCCATCCGGCCGATCCTCCAAGCTGATAAAGCCGCCATGGTCTTCCATGATCTTTTTCACAATGGCAAGGCCAAGCCCGGTGCCCTTCGGCTTATGCGTCACATAGGGCTCGGTCAGTCTTTCGCGCGGTTCGGCTGTGGGCAGGCCAACGCCATTATCGGTCACTTGGAAGGATAGCATCGGCCCTTCCACTGTAATGCGCGTTTCAATCCGCCCCGCTTCGCCGCCTTCCCGCATGGCGATGGCATCCGCAGCATTCTGCAAAAGATTCGTCAGCGCCTGGCCGATCAGGCGCCGGTCGCAGGGCAGTTTCAGCCCCTCTGGCCCCGCATGATTGTCATAGGTGATATCCGGATACGCGTTGCGCTGCAGCACCAACGCTTCCAGCATCAGCCTATTGGCGTCTTCTGACTTGATCACCGGCTGGGGCATGCGCGCAAAGGCAGAGAATTCATCCACCATGCGCCCGATATCTTCCACCTGACGCACAATGGTATCGGTGCATTGGCGGAAAGTATCGGGATCATCGGTGATTTGCCGCAAATAGCGCCGCTTCAGCCTTTCGGCGGAAAGCTGAATGGGCGTCAGCGGGTTCTTGATTTCATGCGCAATGCGCCGTGCGACATCCGCCCAGGCCGCCTTGCGCTGCGCGGATTGCAATTCCGTAATGTCGTCGAAGGTCAGCACAAAGCCGGCCACGCGCCCGCCCAGCGTCTCAGCCCCAATCCGCGCCAATAAGGTGCGCCGCGCATTGCTGGGACCAATCAGGATTTCCGCCACGCGCGGGCGTTCCGGATTGGCTTTTGCGGTTTCCAGCAATTCCGTGAATTCTGGCGCGATGCGGGCAAAGGCAAGCCCAATGGCGGCATCCAGATCAACGCCAAGCAGGGCGCTCGCGGAACGATTGGGCAGTGTCACCCGCCCTTCGTCATCAAGCCCCACCACACCGGCAGAAACGCCCGACAGCACTGTTTCAGTAAAGCGCCGACGTTCATCAATCTGGCTATAGGCATTCATCAATTCGGCACGCTGCGCGCCAAGCTGGCTGGTCATACGGTTGAAGGAACGGGTGAGGCGCGCGACTTCATCATCCGCCTCCCCCTCTTCGACCTTGGTTGCCAAATCGCCGCCGCGCACGCGCTCCGCCGCCAAAATCAGCCGTGAAATGGGCCGCGCGATGCGATTGGCCATCAACAAGCCAATCAATACGGCGGCCAGCAGCACCAATAATGTCGCGATGGCAAAAATCAGGAAAAAGGTGATTTGCAAGCTTTCCCGATTGCGATCGAGCTGATTGTATTCATTGAAGGAAAGCTCCGTGCGCCGCATATGTGCCAGAACTGAAGGATCAAGCGGCCGGCTGATCAGCAGCATGAGCCCAGGCGGGATGTTGAGCTGCACCATGGCGCGCACGCGCCCTTCCTCGGCCTCGCTCGGCAGCAGCACAACCTCCCCTGCCCGCGCTGCTTCAAGGGTCCAGGCAGGGGGTAATTCCACCAGCCCGGAACCACCCAGCCCGGCATTGGCCACCACCTGTCCCAGGACGGGTTCAAAAATGATGGAACTGGTCAGGCCGCGGAAAGCGGTATGGGTCGCGAGCAGCCGGGCAAAGGCCACGCCATTATCAGGCAGCAGCACCTGTGCCGCGCGATTGAGGTCATTGGCCATAGAAAGGATATCGGCCCGGATGGTATTGCGGTGTTCATCCAAATAGGCGCGGGATGCGACCAGGGACGCTTCCAGCGTTTCGCGCACCCGGTCACTGAACCAGGCCTGGATGCCCAGGTTGAAGAAAAGCGCCGCGAAACCCGCGACCAATAAGGCCGGCACCGCCGCCACCACGCCGAACAGCAGCACAAGCCGCACATGCAGCCGTGATCCCGCCGCGCCGCGCCGGCGTTCCAGCCACATGCGCGTGAGCCGTGCCGCGAGAGAGGCGACCAGCAGCAGCAGCAAGGCGATATTGGCCAGGATCACCCCGGCCAATTGCCCAGGCCCGGTCGGGCCCATGGGCGTGCCGCCGGAAAGTGCCGCGAAGGTTGCAAGCCCCACGCCCAGGGCCAGCAGCGCCAAGCCTATGGTGACAACCCGGCCAGTGACGAAATCAGCCAGCCGGTTCAAAAACCCTTGAGGGCGCAGCGCCTCCTCACCCGGCCGCGGCAGGGTTTCGGCCAAGCCCTCGGTGGCCATGATCAGGTCATGCGGCGATGCCGGATCATCACGCGCCGCGCACCACGGGAAGTTCCAATTCCCGCAGCTTCTTCCGCAGCGTATTCCGATTGAGCCCAAGCATGGCCGCCGCCTTGATCTGATTGCCTCTTGTCGCGCTCAATGCCATGCGGAGCAAGGGGCGTTCAACCTCAGCCAGCACCCGGTCGTATAATTCCTTGACCGGCATGCCATCCTTATGGGCGGCGACGAAGCTCGCCAAATGGCGCTCCACCGCCTGTTCCAGTGTCATGGGCGCGGCCTGGCCATCCGGGCCGGCCACGGGCGCGGCCTCGGCCAATTCGGCTGCTACCGCATCGGCGCCGATCACTTCCTGCGGGTAGAGTGCCGCCATGCGGCGCATCAGGTTTTCCAATTCGCGCGCATTGCCAGGCCAGGCATGGCCTTTGAGCGCTTCCAAAGCCTCGGTCGCCAATTGCTTGCCGGGCAGGCCGGAAGCCCGCGCGCGATCCAAGAAATGCCGCGCCAGCAATGGGATATCTTCCAGCCTTTCGCGCAGCGGTGGCAGGCGGATTGGCACCACATTCAGGCGATAGAAAAGGTCTTCGCGAAATAGCCCCTGGCGGATTTGCTGGCGCAAATCGCGGTGGGTCGCAGCGACAATCCGCACATTGGCCTTGATGGGCTGGCGCCCGCCGACCGTGGTGAATTCGCCTTCCTGCAAAACGCGCAGCAGCCTGGTTTGTGCTTCGGGTGGCATATCGCCGATTTCATCCAGGAATAGCGTGCCGCCGGCGGCCTGTTCAAAGCGGCCAATGCCGCGATTAAGCGCGCCGGTGAAGGCACCGCGTTCATGGCCGAAAAGCTCGGCTTCGATCAATTCGCGCGGGATCGCCGCCATATTAATGGCAACAAAGGGCCCGCTGCGGCGCTTGCCGTAATCATGCAACGCGCGTGCAATCAATTCCTTGCCCGTGCCGCTTTCCCCGGTGACCATAACGGTCAAATCGGTGGTCGTGAGGCGCGCCACCGTCCGATAAATCTCCTGCATGGCGGCGGAGCGGCCGATCAGGGGTAGCTTTTCACCCTCTGGCTCCTCGGGCGGCGGCGCATCCGGGGCCGCGGCCAAGGCGCGTTCCACCGTGCCCAGAACTTCCTTCAAATCGAAAGGCTTGGGCAGATATTCAAAAGCACCGCGTTGCGTTGCCTTCACGGCGGTGGCGAAGGTGGATTGCGCGCTCATGACAATCACGCGCATCTCAGGGCGAACGCGCCGGATGCGCGGCACCAGATCAAGGCCGTTTTCATCCGGCATCACCACATCGGTGATGACCAGATCGCCTTCCCCATCTTCCACCCAACGCCAAAGTGTCGCGGCCGAGGATGTGGCGCGCACCTGATAGCCGGCGCGGCCGAGCGCCTGGCTCAAGACCGTGCGGATGGCGCGATCATCATCGGCAATCAGGATGGTGCGGGATTCATTCATGCGGCGCTCTCCTGCCAACCGGCCGGGGGTGCCGGCATGGAAAGTCTGAATTGGGTGCGGCCCGGGCGGCTATCGCATTCGATCAGCCCGCCAAGATCAGTGACCAGCTTCGCCACCAGCGCGAGACCAAGCCCCTGCCCGCCGCGCTTGGTGGAAACAAAGGGTTCAAAAAGCGTCGCCTGGATTTCTTCGGGAATGCCGGGGCCATTGTCACGCACCGTGACCAGCAGCGGCAGATGCACCCTTTCGGCAGAATTTGGCACCGCAATACGCACGCCATGCTGGTAAGCGGTGGTGAGCACAATCTCCCCATGCGCAGCGTCCACCGCTTCGGCGGCGTTCTTCACCAAGTTCAGGATGATCTGCACCAGAATATCCCGATTGCCCCAGATTGGCGGCAGGGAGGGATCATATTCCTCAGAGATTTTGAGATGCGCGGCAAAGCCGGTTTGCGCGATGCGCCGCACATGATCCAGCACCTGATGGATATTCACCGGTCCCAAATCCACAGGACGTTCGGAGAAAATGTCAAAGCGATCCACCAGACCGCTGATGCGATCCACCTCATCCTGGATCAGCAGGCAGAGTTCCCTATCCGCTTCCGACGCATTCTGTTCCAGCAATTGCGCCGCGCCACGAATACCTGAAAGCGGGTTTTTCACCTCATGTGCCAGCATCGCTGCCATGGCCGAGGCACCGCGTGCCGCGCCCCGGAAACTCAGCTGCCGGTCGAGCATTTGCGCAGTTGAACCATCCTGCAAGGTAAGCACCACAGCGCCTTCAATTTCATGCAAAGGTGCGCCGTGAATGGAAACGCCGCGGCGATTGATGCGCGGGCTTTCAAGCAAAAGGTCATAATCCGAAACTGGCGCATCAAAACGCCGGATCTGCGCCAGAACGGAAAAAACGCGATTATCCCGTGGCAGAAGATCGCCAAGCGTCAACTGAAACAGAGCGCTTGCGGAAAGCTTGAAAAATTGCTCGGCAGCGCTGTTGGCGAAGGTGAAGCGATTTTCGGCGTTCAGCACCACGGCGGGTACCGGCAAAGCCGCCAGAACCATGGCGCTATCCATGCGTGGCTGGTTGCGGCCCTGCGCCGGGATGCTGGGGCGTGCATTCATGCGGCGATCCGCCCTTCCCCGGCTTCGCGATAGGCATCGCGCACCGCAGTCACGCCCTGTTCGATCAACGGATCAAAAAAGCCGTCAATCAACCCCAGCACCGCTTTCGCAGTGATGGCGTGATTGACTGTCACACGAAACTCAGCCGAACCGGGCAGGCCTTTGGAATACCAGGCAACATGCTTGCGCGCGATCCTTATGCCGGGTTCCTGCCCATGATGTTCCAGCATCAGCGCGTAATGTTCGAGCAGGATGCGCTTTTGTTCGGCCAGGCTTGGGTCTGGGATGCGCGTGCCGTGCATCAGATAAGCCGCAACCTGGCCAAGCAACCAGGGCCTGCCATAGGCACCCCGGCCGATCATCACGCCATCGGCGCCGGATTGGCGCAGCGCTTCTTCGGCATCTTCGACGCAAAGGATATCGCCATTGGCGATGACCGGGATCTGCACCGCTTCCTTGACGTTGCGGATAAAGGCCCAATCGGCCTGGCCCGTATAAAATTGCTGGCGCGTGCGGCCATGAATGGTGACCAGGCGAATGCCACATTCCTGCGCAATCCGCGCGAGCTTTGGTGCATTCAGGCTATTGTGATCCCAGCCCATGCGCATCTTCAGCGTGACCGGCACCGAAACGGCTTTCACGGTCGCTTCCAGAATGCGCGCGGCGGCGATTTCATCGCGCATCAGCGCGCTGCCAGCGCTTTGCCCCAAGGCCACCTTCTTCACCGGGCAGCCGAAATTGATATCCACCACGGCGGCGCCGCGATCCACCACTAGTTTTGCCGCTTCCGCCATGGTTGTGGGGTCACAGCCGGCCAATTGCACGGAAGCAGGGCCGCCAAAGCCATCGAGTTCCGCCATTTTCAGGGTTTGCCGGTTCTCCCGCACCATGGCCTGAGAGGCGATCATTTCCGAAACCACCATGGGCGTGCCGAGCGAGCGCGCCAGCCGCCGGAAGGGTTGATCCGTCACGCCGGACATGGGCGCCAGGATGACAGGAGCCGAGATCAGCAAGCCATCCAGCGGAATTGGCCGTATCAGAGGCAATGTCATGCTTTCCCACCAAAATATGCATCGATTTTAAGCAATTTAAGCAAAAAACCATCACTCCGCAAGGCGTGCCTTGAGAATAGGCAGGAATCATGCCGCTGTAATTTCGAGCAAGGCCAGCAGACGGGGCGCCGAGGAAAAGGGAATAGTGTCAGCGGTTGAAAAAGGGTCAATTCGCCCTCCCTGAAACGTGAGGCGCAAGGCCATGGGCAAATGGAGGCGTGTCACATATTTTTGGTTTGACAATCAAAAAGACTTAATTAATGTTTAACACATCAAATCAAGGGTCCCCCCCCGCCATTGGCTCCGGCGTTTTGAGATGCGGCACGGCCGTCCCTCAACCCGTTGTGGCTAAGCGCCTTGAGGAGTTTGAAAATGTATCGTCCAAGGAAGGACCATCTTGCTCTCTATGAGAAGGCGGCGATGAATGAAGGTCTCTACGCGCCGGTTATTGGCATGCCTCTTCGTCACAGGCCTCATAATGAGGCAGAGAATTATTTGTGGCCAACATCAACCGCGATCAAATCCGGCTTAAATGAGCATGAGACCGATTATTCGGAGTTGACGGCGCTCGTGGTCACGGAATCCTCGAAGCTTGTGCTCAGCCAGCAGGTCCTGATCCGCCACTTGGCGGATGCCTATGAAAAGCTGGAGCAGGAGCGGGATTTCTGGAAAAACAAGGCGCAAAACCCGTCATAGGTGGTGAAGTCGGCAACAGAACCGTCCGCGCACGATTTTCCGTCACCCGCCAGCGAAGTGGCAAACCGGCCATTTGTCGCCGCAGCTTAATTTCCTCCTTCAAGGCTTTCCGCTAGGGTTGCGTGATGAGAACCATCGCGCTCCTTCTCTCGGCCGGGCATGGCAGCCGCTTTGGCGCGGCGCGGCCCAAGCAGTTCCTCCCCTTATTGGGCCGCCCCGTGCTGCGCCATGCGGCCGAAGCGCTTTTGGCCGAAGGGTTGGTGGCAGCCCTGCAACCTGTCGCCCCGGCAGGCGAGGAAGCCTTTGTCGCCAGTCTTTTGGATGGCCTGCCTTGCCTGCCGGTGGTGGCGGGCGGGGCAACACGGGAAGAAAGCGTGCGCGCAGGTTTGGCGGCCATCGCCGCGCAAGCACCGGATTTTGTCCTGGTGCATGATGCCGCGCGGCCTGTTATCCCGAAGGGCACCATCCCAGCCCTGCTTGCGGCACTTGATAACGCGCCCGGCGCCATCCCAGCCCAGCCGGTGGCAGATACGCTGAAGCGCGTGGTGGATGGGCTGATCCAGGAAACCGTCCCGCGGGAAGGGCTGTTTCGCGCGCAAACCCCGCAAGCCTTCCGCTTCGCCGCGCTGAAATGCGCTCATGACGCCAGGGTGGGGGCCGTCACGGATGATGCCTCCCTGCTCGAAGCGCAGGGTCAGGCGGTTGCCATTGTGCCTGGCAGTGAGCGTAATGTGAAAATCACTTGGCCAGAGGATCTAGCCCGCGTGGAAGCCGATATGATCGCCCGCATGATCCCGCGTACCGGGACGGGCTTTGACGTGCACCGCCTGGTGGCGGGGCGTCCCTTAATCCTGTGTGGCATTAATGTCCCGCATGATCTTGGTCTTGATGGACATTCTGATGCCGATGTTGGGCTGCATGCGCTTTGTGATGCGATTTACGGCGCGCTGGCGGAAGGCGATATTGGCCGCTGGTTCCCGCCCTCTCAGGCCACATGGAAAGATGCCGATAGCGCCGAATTCCTGCGTCATGCCGCGGGCCGGGTTGCCGCGCGCGGTGGCGTTTTGGTTCATGTGGATGTGACGCTGATTTGTGAGCGCCCGAAAATCGCCCCCCATGCGGATGCGATGCGCGCGCGTATCGCGGAACTTGCGGGGATGGATGTCGGTGCAGTTTCGGTGAAGGCAACCACGACTGAGCGCCTGGGCTTTACCGGACGTGGAGAAGGCATTGCCGCGCAAGCGGCAGCGACAATTCTGCTACCGCCCTGAGGGGGCAAGGCCGGTTTCAGGCAAGGCCCAGCCCTTCCACTGGGGGATTGGCAATCAGCTTGGTATAGGAAGCCGCTTCCTGTGGCTTGCCAATCAGGTAACCCTGGGCGCTATTGCAGCCTTCCAGGATCAAAAGCCGCATTTGATCTGCCGTTTCCACCCCTTCGGCCGTAACCGCGATGCCAAGGCTACGCCCAAGGCCAATGACGGAACGTAGAATGGCAAGGCTTTGCGCGCTTTGCGGCAGGTCCCGGATGAAGGAACGGTCCACCTTCAACCTGTCGAATGGGAAGGAGCGCAGCTGCGTCAAGGAAGAATAGCCGGTGCCAAAATCATCCATGGCGATATGGCAGCCAAGGGCACGGATGGCGGCCAATTGGGCTGGGGCATCGCCGCTGGCGGGCAGCAGCACGGTTTCGGTAACTTCCAATTCCAGGCGGTGGGGCGCCAGGCCGCTTTCTGCCAAGGCTGCGCGCAGGCTGGCCAATAGGCGGCCATCCTTGAATTGCGCTGGGGCGATATTGATGGAAACGGAGAGGCTTTCCGGCCAGCTTGCGGCGGCGCGGCAGGCTTCCCGGATTACCCATTCGCCCATCCGCCCCATGAGGCCCAGCTTTTCAGCCAGCGGCAGGAAATCATTGGGCGGCACCAAGCCGCCTTCAGGCTTGCGCCAGCGGATCAGCGCTTCAAACCCAGTCAGACGCCCTTCGGGAAGCGCGATCAAGGGCTGGTAATGCAGTTCAAATTGGTTTTCGCAGACCGCGCTACGCAGCGCGATTTCAGCATTCCGTAACGCCTTGGCGCGGGCATCCATATCCGGGCGGAAGCGGCGCCAGCGCGGCATCGCCTCCTCCTCCTGCTCAAGGCTGGAACGGGCAAGGCCGGCGCAGCGCAGCAGAAGCGGCGCTTCCGCACCATCTTCCGGCGCCAGAACATAGCCAAGCCGTGGCGTGACATTCACCGTCTCACCCAGGACCAGGTAAGGATGGGCCAATAGCCCGGTCAGGCGATTGGCCATGGATTCCGCTTGTGCGGCGGCGGTGACGCCAATTTGCAAAATGGCGAATTCATCCCCGCTCAGGCGCGCGACCAGATCAGTGTCACGAATGGCGGCTGAAAGGCGCCTGGCCGCGGCGCGCAGCAATTCTTCGCGCGCGGCATGACCATGATGGGCCGAAACATGCCGCAACCCGTCCAAATCCAGCACATGCACCGCAATGCTGGCGGCGCGGCGGGCGGGGCGGATCAGCGCGGTGCTGACCCTGGCGGCGAACATGGCGAAATCGGCCAAACCGGTAATGGCGTCCTGCCCCCCGCCGCCGGGCAGGCTATGGCGGGTTTGAATGGCCAGGGCCCATGTCCCCGGCCCAGCATTGCGGATGATGAAGCCCAGGCCCGGTGCGCCATCCAGGGTCACTTCCCTTTCGTCTTCGGTTGGGTTCCAGGTGGCAGCCGCGCAAGCATGCACCAGGGCAGAGGCGGCATTGGGTTCCAGCCTTGGGCTGTTATCCAATAAATCGGATAGGCCGTTGAAGCGCGTGGCACCCCCGCGCCCAAGGCCCAGTAACGCAAGCGCGCCTTGCCCAAGCGCACCGATCTGCAGGCTTCGATCAAAGGTCAGGCGATTATCCATCAGGCTAAGCCATCCCATGACTTGGCGTTTTGGGCGTGTATGCAGGCGCCGCTGCCCTTTGGGTTCAGGCGCCAGATCCGGCATACTCTCATGCGCTTCCCTCCAGAACGGTTCTGCCTCTGGGAAGGCCAGCAAGGCCAAGGCAGCGCCTTCCGCTATAAGCGACGGAAATGAAGGAAGGGTGGAGAGTGTTATTTTATGCACATTACACGTATAGGTTGAAGTTCTTGATTTGTCCACTCCAAATTAAAATGCGTTGCAAATTGCGAAAGAAAATGCGCAAAAAAAGAGGGCCACCCCATTGGGATGGCCCTAAGGCAAGGTTGAGGAAGGCTAAGCTGCCAGGAGCGGGCTATCCCGCTACCAGACAGTATGAGTGATGCATCAAGCGTGCCAGCATTTCGGCCCGGCAAAACCCACAAAAAGCAGCCTTGCCTCAGTTCGATCGTTCCAAAATTGAGACGTAGTTAGCCACCGCCGCGCCGCCCATATTAAAAACGCCGGCCAAATCTGCACGCGGAAGTTGCATCGCCCCAGCCTGGCCGCAAAGCTGCATCGCCGCCAGCACATGCATGGAAACCCCGGTGGCGCCAATCGGGTGCCCCTTAGCCTTCAGGCCGCCGGAGCGGTTTACTGGCAGCTTGCCGCCCGCCGCCGTCCAGCCTTCCAGCGCGGCGCGGCCGCCCTTGCCTTCAGCGGCAAGACCCATCGCTTCATATTCAATGAGTTCAGCAATGGTGAAGCAATCATGGGTTTCCACAAAGGAAAGGTCACCCACGCCGACGCCAGCCTGTTCATAGGCGCGCTGCCAGGCGGCCCGCGCCCCGTCAAAGCGGATGATATCGCGCGCGGCGATGGGCAGGTATTCATTGACCTGCACCGCGGCGCGGAAGCGCACGGCCTTGCCCATGGCGCGCGCCGTATCCTCATCGGCCAGCACCAGCGCCGCGGCGCCATCGGATACCAGCGAGCAATCGGTGCGCTTCAAGGGCCGCGCCACATAGGGGTTTTTCTCGCTTTCATTGCGGCAGAAATCAAAGCCGAAATCCTTGCGCATCTGCGCCCAGGGATTGTCCACCCCATTTTTGTGATTCTTGGCGGCAATCATGGCCAGCGCATCGGATTGGTCGCCATGGCGCTGGAAATAGGCTTCCGCGATGCGGCCGAACACGCCGGCAAAGCCGCCTTCAATGTCCGATTCCGTCTTGCGATAGGAAGCGGTCAGCAAAATCTCGCCAATCTTCGGGCCGGGGGTCGCGGTCATTTTCTCCGCGCCCACCACCAGGGCAAAGCGCCCGCGCCCGGCGGCGATGAAATCCCGCGCCCCATGAATGGCGGCACTGCCGGTGGCACAGGCGTTTTCATAGCGCGTGATGGGCTTGAAGCGCATCTCCGGCACGCTTTGCAGCAGCAGCGATGCCGGGAAACCCTGGGGCGTGAAGCCTTCCCCAAACACACCAACGAAGCCGGCATCAATTTCAGCGGCGGAAATCCCGGCATCCTCGATCGCCGCGCGCGCGACGCGCGTGATCAGGCTTTCAAGATCGGGTTCGCCTTCCAGCTTGCCAAAGGGGCTATGCGCCCAGCCGATGATGGATGCCTCGGGCATGGTGATCCTCCGCGAATGAGGCAGTTATCCTACTCAACGGCGGGCGGAATCGGAAGTCTTTCCGGCTGTGCCGACTTTCAGTCCGGCAGCTTCAGGCTTGCAGGCAGGGTTTCGACAGAAGGCCGCGCCAAGCTGGAGGGTGACACTATACTCGGCAGTTCAGGGGGCTCATCCAACTCCAATTCCGTCGCCATCAGGGCGATGTGGGCCGAAATGGCCTGATCAACCGGTACTCTTTGCAACGGCTCCGCAGATGAAAAACCTGCGAAGCCCACCTCAAGCGCTGCCCCCTGGACCATGATGGCAGCGTGGCCTTGCAGCAGAATATCGATAGCGTAGAAACCTGGCGGTGCTTCTTCCCGGCGGATGGCGACACCATCGGCCAAATCGGCCACGCGATAGGCGCGGCCTTGAAACACCACGCCTTGATCCGGTAGCAGCAGCAAATCCTCACTCGGCGCCATATTGCCCAAAACGCCTGGCCGCACCCGTAGCAAAGGCCCGCGATAGGGCAATTGGCGAATGCCAATCACGCGCTGAAAAGGCGCAATCCCAGGGGTCACGGCCAGAAGCATCATGCCTGGCCCAAGCTTGGCGGCGAGCCTATCCCCGCGCGAGGTCATGACCTTTGAATCCGCGGCAATTCCCTTCAAGCCATACTCCTTCTCTCTGCAACTACCGCGTCTGGCACATTCTTGGGTTAATTATTTAACAAAATGCAATCCAGTGTAAAAGGGTATCGCCGAAAGGCGCGGCACGCGGCATGCAGTCCAACGCTGCCAGACTGCCTCCTTTCGATGGATGAAACCCATGCCGCTTGATCTTTCGGCCCTGCCGCCCGCCCAGGAACCTCGCCCAACACGGGCCGAGGCAATTGCGGCTGCCCTGGCCGAGGCGATCACGCGTGGCGATCTTTTACCTGGAACCACGCTGGAGGAAGAACGCCTTGCGTTGATCCATGGCGCATCGCGCACACCTGTCAGGGAGGCGCTGCGGCTATTGGTGGCCACTGGCCTTGTGGAACAACGCCCGCGCCGGGGGGCGGTGGTGGCGCGGCCTGAACCGCGGCGGGTGGCGGAGATGTTCGCCGCCATGGCTGAGCTTGAGGCGATTTGCGCCCGGCTTTGCGCGGAAGCCTTGTCACGTAAGGAAAAAACCAAACTGAAAGCGCGGCATGAAGCCATGGCAAGGCTTGTTTTCGTGCATGATCTGGCGGGCTATCGCGCGGCCAATGTCGCTTTCCATGAGGCGCTGTATCAAGGCGCCGGCAATGCCTATTTGGCCGAATTGGCCGATGCAACGCGCCGGCGTTTGGCGCCTTTTCGTGCAGCGCAGCTGGGCGGCAAGGACCGGCTGGCGGCTTCCCATGCCGAGCATGGCGCCATCATTGAAGCCATTATCGCCGGCGATGGAGAGGCTGCCGCCGCTGCTGTGCGCGCCCATCTTGCCGCGACTGAAGGCAGCCTTGGCGTGATGGCGCGGCAGCAAATAGCGGGCTGAATAACGCCGCGCGGCTGGGCAACTGCATCGCTCAACGCCTAAATTGTATGCAGTATTGTATACAATTTAGCTTTCAGGCGGCTTTTGAGCGCGGCACGCGAATTGCGGAATACAGTTCATGGACCTGTCTTCCCTTTCCTTCCAGCGCGCCGCGCTGCATGCCGCTTACCGCGCCGGGCTCACGCCCCAGGTGGTGATGGCTGAGGCGTTGCGGCGCCTGGAAGCCGCCGCCGATCCCGGCATTTTCCTTGATGTGACACCGCAAACGGATGTGCAGGCGGCAATCACCGCCCTGCCTGGCTTTGACCCAAAAGCCTTCCCGCTTTGGGGCCTGCCGGTCGCGGTGAAGGATAATATCGCCCTCGCCGGGCGGCCCATGACAGCCGCCTGCCCGGCTTTCAGCCATGTGCCTGAAGAAGATGCGGAAGTGGTGCGGCGCCTGCGCGCGGCGGGTGCCATTATCATTGGCAAGACCAATCTTGATCAATTCGCGACTGGGCTGGTTGGCGTGCGCACGCCCTATCCGGTGCCGCGCAATGCAGCCTCGCCAGATCACGTGCCGGGTGGGTCATCATCCGGTTCGGCGGTGGCGGTGGCGCGGGGAATTGTGACGCTGTCGCTTGGGACGGATACGGCAGGGTCTGGCCGTGTGCCGGCCGCGCTTAATGGTATTATCGGGCTGAAGCCATCGGTGGGGGCTGTGTCCACGCGCGGCGTGGTGCCTGCTTGCCGCAGCCTTGATTGCGTTTCCGTCTTCGCGACCAGCCTTGAAGATGCCTGGGCCGGCTTCAGCGTTTTGGCGGGTGAGGATCGCGCTGATCCTTTCAGCCGGCCAATCACCTGGCAGGAACCGGGCGCGGCGCCAGCGCGCATCGCAATCCCGCGCGCGGCGGATCTGCATTTGGATGATGCGGCCGGGCGTGCGGCCTGGGCATCGGCTTTGGCGTATTTGCCGGGGGCGCAGGAAGCCGCGATTACGGAAATGCTGGATGCGGCCAAACTGCTTTACGAAGGCCCCTGGGTTGCCGAACGCGCTGCCGCTTTTGGTGATTTCGCGGCGACGCATCCCGGCGCGCTGCATCCGGTGACGCAAAAAATCATTAATGGCGCGAACGGCTTCAGCGCGGTGGATGCGTTCCGCGGCTTCTACAAAATGGCCGAATATCGCCGCGTGGCGGAGGATTTCTTCGCTGAGCATGAAGTGCTGGTCGTGCCATCCGTGCCCTGCTTCCCCACACTTGCTGCGCTGGCGGCCGATCCTTTTGGGCCTAATGCGCGGCTCGGCGTTTACACGAATTTCGTCAACCTGCTGGATTTGGCAGCGCTTGCTGTGCCGGGGCCCGCGCGCCCGGATGGGCTGCCCGCAGGTGTGACGCTGATTGGCCCGCGCGGCAGTGATGCGGCGCTGATGGCATGCGCTGAAACATTCACCCGCCGCATGGCGGCAGCGGGAAAGGCCGCCCCATGATCGAAATTGTTGCCGTTGGCGCGCATCTTTCCGGCCTGCCACTGAACCATGAATTGGTTTCCGAAGGTGGCGTGCTGCGCCGCGCAGTGCTGACCGAGCCCTGCTACCGGCTTTACGCACTGGCCGGTGGCCCGCCGCGCCGGCCTGGATTGATCCGTGTGGCACCCGGCACAGGCGCCGCGATTGCGACCGAGGTTTGGGCGCTGCCCGATGATGGCTTTGGCCGCTTTGTGTCCCGCATTCCCGCGCCGCTTGGCATTGGCACTTTGC
>JBEDHL010000260.1:0-47369 GCA_041174145.1 Pseudomonadota bacterium | reverse complement strand
CCAGTACGGTGGGATCGGTCGCCAAATCCACGAGCGTCAGCGCCATGGTCTTGGCCGCGACGAATAGGCCTGGATCAACCGCGGCCGGCAGGCCACCAAGCGCATTATAAGCCCAGTTCGGATAGGCATAGCCAGGCGATGGCGGGCGCAGCCTTGGCCTGCCTGCCAACAGCCGCACCGTTGGCGCGTGCCAGCTATATTCCACGTAATCATCGGCGCTGAGGTGCTTCTGCCAGGCGGGCAATCCGGCACGCAGCCGGGTTTCATTTTCTTCCGGCGTGGTGAGTTTGCTCACGCTGGCGATGAAGGGATCAGCCATGGGCTCAAGACCCAAATTGCGCTGGATGGCACGACCAAACTCCAGCGCCGCTTCATCATAACGCGGCGCGCCCACTTCCTGGAGGTTTTTCCAGGTCAGGTCCGTCATCACCGTATTGGGCAGGCCGACACGGGTTTTCGTCACCCAGCGCGCATAGGCCTTGCAGCCAGTGATGGAAGCGACGTGGCGCGCATTGGCGGCCAGCACACGCCAGATCTGTTCCTGAATGCCAAGCGATGAAGACCGCCAGGAATATTGGATTTGCGAAAAGCGCGGCGTGAGATTGTCTGATGTCGCGCCGCCATCGCCCAGGATAAATTCATTCAGCGTCCATGACCCGGCATGGGGAAACATGGCTTCCTTGGTGTATTTCGTTGTCGTGTACATCAGGCACAGCGCATCCACCGCGCCAGGGCAGCGCGCCGCCGCATGGGCGCCTTCAATCGGCATCAGCGTTGGGTCAATCCAATTTTCCGGCTGATCGGCTTCGAAGCTGATGATCACACTCCAATAAGCGCCGAAATGCGTTTCGCCAGTGACAGTATTGGATGGCCAAGGATGCCAAACCACAGCGGCATCCAGGCCATCATAATAGCCCTTGGCGGCGTGGATGGGTTTTGAGCCGCAAACTTTTTCCGCAGGTTCACCAAAAAGCTTGAGCTTGCCCTTGACGCCATGCTGTTGCATCGCGGCTTTCGCACCCAGGATGGCGGCAAGCGCCGCAGTGCCCAGCACAGAATGCGGGTCCGTATGGCCAGCCGTATAGGGGTGCAGGCCCTCGCGTGGCGCCTGATAGGGCACCACTTGCTGCGAATTGCCAGGCACCGCGTCATATTCCGAAAAACTCGCCAACACCGGCGCGCCTTCGCCCCATTCTGCTGCGAAAGCGGTGGGCATATCGCCAGAACCTGCTTCAACCGTGAAGCCTTCGGCGCGCAGCAATTCCACGTAATCACGGCAGGATTTATATTCGCGCCAGGCGGGTTCCGCATGCGCCCAGATGCCTTCATTGAAGCGCGAAAGCCGCGCCTCATTCGCCGCAATCCAATCAAGCGCGGATGCGCGGATGGCCTTGTTTGCGTTCACCGTGGGGTTTCCTTCTGTGTTCAGGATTTCCGGACATTCCAGAAGGTCGCGAAACCATCCTGAATACCGCTCAGATTACTGCGGAAGCTGGTGGGCTGCAGATATTGGCCCATCGGGTAATAGGGGACTTCGCGCATCGCCTCTCGCTGGATGTCCTGGCAGATCGCCTTTTGCGCTGCCTCATCCGGCGCACGGAACCAGTCATCGCGCAGCGTCTCAATGCGCGGCATGGTGGCCCAACCTGCATAGCCGGCCTCACCATTGCCGCGCAGAGCAATATGGCCAGCAGGGCTCAGCCAATCAGACCCCGACCAATTGGTGACAAAAGCGCTCCAGCCGCCTTCCGCAACAGGGCCTTTACGGTTGCGCCGCTGCAGCATGGCGTTGAATTCCACCGCATAGACTTCGACATTCATGCCAACGCGCTTGAAGGTATCTTCCATCACCGCACCAAGCGCCATCAAGGTTGCGGAGTTGGACGGAATCATCAAAAGCACCGGTTCGCCGCGATAGCCCGCGGCGCGGAGCGCATCGCGCGTCTTGGCTGCATCGCGCGCCCCCATCAGCGGTTCAAGCCCCGCATCGGAGCCCATCGGGGTGTTCGGGCAGAAAAAGCCCAGCGGCGTGTGATAAAGACTTTTCTCATCCGGCCCGACCACGGCCTGCATGAAGGCGGTTTGGTCAATCGCGCCCCATAATGCACGGCGGATTTCCGGATTATTGAACGGCGCCTGCAAGTGATTGACCCGCAACATGCCAACAAAACCGGTATTATCCAAAACGCGCACCTGCACATTGCGCGCGCGACGCAGCAGCGAAAGCTGGTCGTGATAGGCGTATTCAACCCAATCCACTTCCCCCGCCACCAAGGCTGAAACAGCCGTGGAGGGGTCTGGCATGGTGCGCCATTCAACACGATCGAAATTCACCACTTTGGGGCCAGAGGTCCAGCCAGACCCGCCGCCCTGGCGCGGCACATAGCGTTCGAATTTGGTATAGACATTGAGCGACCCGGGCACCCTTTCATCCGCCTTGAAGCGGAAGGGGCCAGAACCGATCATCTCGGGCACTTGGCGGAAGGGATCGGTATTGGCCAGGCGTTCCGGCATCATGGCGCAGACCGGGACGGATGCCTTGCCAAGCGCGATGGGCAGCAGGGGGAAGGGCTGCTTCAGGCGGAAGCGGATGGTGCGGTCATCCGGGGCGGAAAGTTCCTCGGTTGCGTTCAACAGGGTTTCGCCGAAGGGATCACGCCGCGCCCAGCGGCGGATGCTTGCCACGCAATCTCGCGCCAGCACGCGTTCTCCATCATGCCAGAACAGGCCCTCGCGCAGCGTCAGGTTCCATAGGCGGCCATCTTGTTCCACCCGATGGCCTTCGACCATTTGCGGCGTCGCCTGAAAATTGGCGTCCATACTGTAGAGCGTGTCGAACACCATATAGCCGTGATTGCGGCTGATATAGGCGGTGGTGGTGACGGGATCGAGCGTGATCAGATCCTGCTGCGGCACAAAGCGCAGCACCCGAGCGCCCTGCGCCTGAGCTAGGGCGGGGGTGGCGATGGGGGCGAGCATTCCTGCCCCGGTCAGACTGGCAAATTGGCGGCGGGTAATCATCGGATGATTTCCTTTCCAGGCTTGAGCAGGGGGCGGTCAGCCGAACCGGCGAACGCCGCATCAGAGATGCTTGCGCGCCCCGGCCCCCGCGACAAGCCCAAGGGCCGCGCCACCGATTCGTGACCCCCATCCCGGTAAGCTTCCGGCCAAAACACAGCCTTGCAGGGGGAATTGCCCGGTCTTTGGCAGGGCTTCGGGCAGGATTCCGGGGCCTCACGCTGGTTTGAGGAAAAAAACCGGGCGTTGGGTGATTTTTTTCTTGCGCTCCCCCGCCCCCCCGCATAAAAGCGCCGCAGACGCAGTACGCACGTGCCTCTGGCCCCCGGCCCATTCGGCCAAAGGGTTTACGCAACGACGTCAAGCGTTCTGGCAACCCCGTTCGAGTCTTCTCGGGCGGCAATCTACTGGTCGCTGGTTCGTTCGACCGTTTCGTTAACCTTGGGCCGTCGCCTTCATGGTCGGCCCCTTTGGAGCCTGGAGGGTGCTGCGATGACACCGAAAATCGCACGCTTTTTGCGCGACAACGCGCCTGCCACGCCATGCCTTGTGCTGGATGTGGACCGTGTCGAAGAAAAGTACCGCGCCATGCACGCGGCGCTGCCGCTTGCGCGCATCTATTATGCCGTAAAGGCCAATCCCGCCGCGCCAATTCTGGAGCGGTTGGTGAAGCTTGGGTCGAGCTTTGATGCTGCTTCTTTCGAAGAAGTGCAGGCTTGCCTGACCGCCGGCGCGCGGCCCGAGGCGATTTCTTATGGCAATACCATCAAGAAGGCGTCTGCCATTGCTGCCGCGCATCAGGCGGGTGTTTCCATGTTCGCCTTCGACAGCATCGAAGAACTGGAAAAGCTCGCGCGTCACGCGCCCGGCGCACGGGTTTATTGCCGTATCCTGGTGCAGAATGAAGGCGCGGAATGGCCGCTTTCGCGCAAATTCGGCTGCGAATTGGATATGGCGCGCGACCTGATGGTGAAGGCCGGCGAAATGGGGCTCGACCCCTATGGCATTTCCTTCCATGTCGGCAGCCAGCAGACCAAGACCGCGGCCTATGAAGGTGCGATTGCACGGGTTGCTATGCTGTTCACGGATTTGAAGGAAGCGGGCGTGAAGCTCCGCATGGTCAATCTGGGCGGCGGCTATCCGGTGCGCTACCGCGCGGAGGTGCCGGAAATTGATGATTTCGGCATGGCCATCATGGGCGCCATGACCAAGCATTTCGGCAATGACCTGCCGGAAATGGTGGTGGAGCCTGGCCGCTTCATCGTGGGCGATGCCGGGCTGGTTTCCAGCGAGGTTGTGCTGGTTTCCCGCAAGGGTAACGCCGATCCGGTGCGCTGGGTCTATCTGGATATCGGGCGCTTTGGTGGCCTGGCGGAAACGGAAGGCGAAGCCATTCGCTATGATATCCGCACGCCGCATGATGGCAGCGAAGATGGTCCGGTGACCATCGCCGGCCCGACCTGCGACAGCACGGATACGCTCTATGAAAAATCCCATTACCGCATGCCGCTGAAGCTGGCTTGCGGGGATCGGGTGGAGCTGCGCTCCACCGGCGCTTATGTGACGACTTATGCTTCACAGGGCTTCAACGGCTATGCGCCGTTGAAGGAACACTACATTTGACCTGATCCCGGCGCGGGCAATCGCGCCGGATCAGACGTATCCCGGGCCTTCAATGGCCGGGTGGGCTTTCAAAAACGCCTCATCTACCTCAACGCCAATGCCGGGCGCCTCAAGCGGCCGCACGCAGCCATCCTTGCCGATGCGCCAGGGCTCGCTGCCCAATTCATCGCGGAACTTATTGGCGCGCGAGACATCGGCTTCGAAATAGCCACCATTTTCAATTGCGGCGAGCAGATGGATGGACGCCGCCTGATTGACGCCCGTCATGGATGAATGCGGGTGGATCGGGATTTTGAAGGCCGAGGCCATGGCGGCGATGCGCATGGTCTCGGTCACGCCGCCGCATTTGGAGAGATCCGGCTGCCAGATGCGGATGACGTCATCTTCCAGGACGCGGGTGAATTCAAAGCGCGTGAAGTGATTTTCGCCGGCGGCGAGTGGCGTGCTGCCAAAACCATGCGCCTCGGCATAGGAACGATGATCATGCGCGGGAAAGGGTTCTTCCAGCCAGCCGATATTCAGCCGGTCCATCTCGGGCAGCACCTGCCGGACCTGCGCAATATTATAGCCGATATTGGCATCGGTCAGGATTTCCAGATCATGGCCGAAGGCATCGCGCACCGCTTCCATGCGCGCGACATCATCGCGCACCGTATCACCCACGCGCAGTTTCACTGCCTTATAGCCCGCTGCCATATGCGGCGCGGCTTCATCAATTAGTTGCGCTGGCGGCTGATAGCCAAGCGCGACACCGCCGGCATAGGCGGGCACCGGGCGCGCGGAACCGCCCAGCAACTTATAGAGCGGCAAATTCACCGCCTTACCCTTGGCATCCCATAACGCCATGTCGAGACCCGACATCGCCATGGCGGTACCCGCCCCCATGCCGTGACTCGCCAATTGATACTTGTAGATGCGCGCCCAGATGCCGGTGGTGTCGAAGGCATCCATGCCCAGCACCAATTGCTTGAGTGTGGTTTCCAGCAATTTCGCAATGGCGGTATGGGCACGGCCATGATGGCTTTCGCCCCAGCCGATAATGCCATCTTCCGTGATGACCTTCACCATCACCGCATCGCGCTTCACCGCCTGGCCAATCCCAAGCCTTGGCCCGGAATTGGGCGGCAGCGGGAAGGAGGTTGGGAATGCCTTGATGTCCACGATCTTCATGCGGCGCTCCTCATGCTTTCTGGCGGGTGAGCCTGCCACCCGGCCCCGAATTTGCAAAGACCTGAGGCTCAGCGCAGCATGATGCATCTCAGGAGGCACTGGCATGAAACCCGATCCCATCCCACCCAGCATGGAAGCCATCCGGTTATGGAGTGGCGTTGAATGCCCGAATGAGGCCGCACGGCTTGGCCTGGCTGATCACATCGGCTTGCTCAAGGAATTAGAGGCTTTGCGCGGCACCATGGCCTTTGAAGATGAACCTTCCAGCTTTGAAGCGGCTCTCCGCGCCGAGCAGGAGAAGGAAGCATGAGCGCGCTGCATGAACTTTCCATGACGGAAGCCGCCGCTGCGGTAGCGCGCGGAGATGTGACCGCAACCGCTTTGGTAGAAAACTGCCTCGCGCGCATTGCCGCGCATGACGGCAAGGTGAATTCCGTGATCCGGCTTGATCGCGACAGCGCCTTGGAACAGGCCGACGCAGTAGATAAAGCGCGCAAGGCGGGCAAGGCGCTTGGCCCGCTTGGTGGCGTGCCGATGATGCATAAGGATATGTATTACCGCGCCGGGAAGGTCTCCACCTGCGGGTCAAAGATCCGGCGCGATTTTGTGCCCAAGGTGACCGCGACCGTGCTGGAAAAGCTTGATGCGGCGGGTGCCATTGATATGGGCACGCTGAATATGGCGGAATTCGCTCAGAACCCCACTGGGCATAACGCGCATTTCGGACATTGCCATAATCCTTGGCGGCATGGCTATTGCACGGGCGGGTCATCCTCAGGTTCCGGCGCCAGTATTGCGGCGCGGTTTTTCTATGGTGCGCTTGGGTCGGATACGGGGGGTTCCATCCGCCTGCCGGCGACGATTTGCGGTGTGACCGGCATCAAGGGCACGCAAACGCGGGTTTCGCGCGCGGGTGTCATGCCGCTGTCATTCTCTGCCGATAATGTTGGGCCTTTGGTGCAAACGGCGCGTGATGCGGCGCGTTTCATGCGGATTATTTCCGGCCATGATCCGCGCGATGCCACCAGCGCGCGCGAAGCCGTGCCGGATTATGAAGCGGCGCTGACCGGCGATTTGCGCGGCGTTTCCATTGCCGTGCCGCAGGAATACTTCTTCGATGGCGCAGATGAAGTGGTGGTGAAGGGCTTTGACGCTGCGCTGGAAGCGATGCGCGAACGTGGCGCCAAGATCACGCGGCTTTCCTGCCCATCACTCCGCGCCATTGCGGCCTATACCGCGCTGCTCAGCCGATCCGAAGCGGCGGCGATCCATGCGGAATGGATGCGCGAAAGGGCCGGCGATTATTCCATTCATCTGTCGTCGCGGCTTTATGGCGGCTATCCCGTTCCGGCGCATCTTTATATCGAAGCGCTGTCGCGCCGCGGCCCGCTGCTGCGCCAATTCTGCGCCGAAGCCATGACAGGGCATCACATTGTTGCGACCCCGGCGCTGCGCACCCGCGTACCCACATTGGCCGAGACCGATATTGATGCCGATGCGGCGAATTGGTCTCGCTTCATGGCGGTTTCGGCCAATACGCGGCCTTTCAATTACCTCGGCCTGCCGACCATCAGCATCCCTTGTGGCTTTGATGATCGTGGCCTGCCGATGGGTCTGCAATTGGCCGCGCGCCCCTTCGCGGAGGCACGAGTGCTGGCGGTGGCCGATGCCTTCCAGCGGGTGACAGATTGGCATAAGCGCCATCCTGGCCTGTGACGGGAGCGCTTGCCCAAGAATTGGGCGCGGCGGGTGCCAAGCGGGCAATAATGCGCCGTCCGGCCCATTTTTCGGGCATCACCCGCTTGTGTGGGAGCCCCTTTGCCCCGATCTTCTGTGAAACAGGAGGTCGGTCCAGCGATGGCGGAACCCATCAAGGCCTTTGACGAAATGGGGGAACCCGCAGCAGCGCGCGCGGCCTATGCCGAAATTGCGCGTTGGCTGGCCGCGACGCCCACCGCCCAATTGGAACGCAAGCGCCAGGAAGCGGAGCTCCTGTTCCGCCGCATCGGTGTGACCTTCGCGGTTTACGGCGAAGGCGGCGATCCGGAACGGCTGATCCCCTTTGATATCATCCCGCGCATCCTGGCCTGGGGCGAATGGGATCATCTCTCGCGCGGCCTCACGCAGCGCGTGCGCGCGCTGAATATGTTTCTGGCGGATGTTTATGGCTCAGGGGAAATCCTGAAGGCCGGGCGCATTCCGGAAGCGCTGATTTTGCAGAATGAAGCCTATCGCCCGGAGATGCGCGGCGTCACGCCGCCAGGTGGCATTTACGTGCATATCGCCGGCATTGATGTAGTGCGCACCGATGCGGCGCAATTTCATGTGCTGGAAGATAATTGCCGCACGCCATCGGGCGTTTCCTATATGCTGGAAGGCCGCGAAGCCATGCTGCGGCTTTTCCCTGGGCTTTGCGCGGCACATCGGATTGCGCCAGTCAGCCATTATCCCGCGGATTTGCTGGAAACACTCATGTCCGTGGCGCCACCCGCCTGCCGTGGCTTACCGCGCGTGGTGCTGCTGACGCCTGGTTCCTATAACAGCGCCTATTATGAACATTGTTTCCTGGCCGATGAAATGGGCGTGGAAGTCGTGGAAGGGCAGGATTTATTCGTTGAAGACCGCGTGGTTTTCATGCGTACCACGGCGGGGCCGCAGCGCGTGGATGTGATCTATCGCCGCATTGATGATGATTATTTGGACCCCGCCGCCTTTCGCGCCGATTCAATGCTGGGTGTGCGCGGGCTGATGGAGGCTTATCGCGCCGGCAATGTTACGCTCGCCAATGCGCCAGGCGGCGGCATTGCCGATGACAAGGCGGTTTATCCTTACGTGCCGGAAATGGTGCGCTTCTATCTGGGCGAAGAACCGATCCTGGCCAATGTGCCGACCTATCTTTGCGAACGCGATGCGGATCGCGCCTATGTGCTGGAACATTTGCAGGAATTGGTGGTGAAGCTCACCAAGGGTTCTGGCGGCTATGGCATGTTGGTGGGACCGCATAGCACGACCGAACAGCGCGCCGAATTCGCCGCGCGCATCAAGGCCAATCCAGCCGATTACATCGCGCAACCAACACTGGCGCTTTCCACCGTGCCCACCTTCACCGGCAAGGGCACCGCGCCGCGCCATGTGGATTTGCGGCCCTTCGTACTTTCGGGTGCTGCAACGCGCATCGTGCCAGGTGGCCTTACGCGCGTTGCCTTGCGTGAAGGGTCGCTGGTGGTGAATTCATCCCAAGGCGGCGGCACCAAGGATACCTGGGTCTTGGCCCCGGATGCGCCATGCTGAGCCGCACGGCCGATAGCCTCTATTGGCTTGGGCGCTATATGGAACGCGCCGGCAACACGGCGCGCGCGCTGCAAGTGGCTTTGCGAGAGGCCGGGATGGGCGGCGGGCGGCCGGCCCGTGGCGAATCCTGGCGCGCCTTGCTGCTGACCAGCGGTGATCTTGCATTGCTGCATGCATCCGGTGTGGGCGCGGCTGAGATTATCCGACACCTTGTGATGGATCGCGCCAATCCTTCCTCCATCCAATCCTGCATTGAGGCATCGCGGCAGAATGCGCGGCAAGTGCGCACGGCACTGACGGTGGATATGTGGGAAGCGGTGAATGACACCTGGGACCAGATGCGCCGGCGCGGCGGGGCCATGCCAAGCGCTGATGATCTTCCAGGTTTTCTTGATTGGGTGAAGCGCCAGACCATCCTGTTCAATGGTGCGTATGATGACACCATGCTGCGCGATGAAGCCTGGCGCTTTGTCCGGCTTGGCACCATGCTGGAACGCGCCGACAATACCGCGCGCGTGCTCCATGCCCATGCGGCGGCGTTGAGTATCATCGGCGATGGCACGGCGGAAGATTACCTGAATTGGCAGGCCATTTTGCGCAGCTTCACGGCGCTGCGCGCCTATCAATGGGTGTATCATGGGCGGCTTGAACCGCGGCGCATTGCGGAATTGCTGATCCTGCGCGGGGAATTGCCACGTTCCATGATTGCCTGCCATGCCCGCATAGAAGCCGTGCTGGATGAAATCGCGACCGCCCATGGCGGGCGGCGCGGGGAATGCCACCGCCGCGCCGGCGAAATCCACGCCAGACTGCGCTTTGGCAGGGTGGAAGATATTTTTTCTCAGGGGCTTGAGGCCTTTCTGAACGAAATGCTGGCACGCAATATTGATCTTGGCGGCCAGATCGCCGAGTTTTACCTGCATAATTGAAGGGGCGCGGAGCGCTTGCCATGACCTATTGCGTCGGCCTGTTCCTGAAGGATGGGCTTGTTCTGCTTTCCGATACGCGCACCAATGCGGGGCTGGATCATATTTCCAGCTTTTCCAAAATGCATGTCGTGGAACAGGCGGGCGAGCGCATGATTGCGCTGATGTCTGCGGGCAATCTGGCAATTACGCAGGCGGTGTGGAATCGCGTGCAGGAAGGCTTCCCCCTGGGTGAGGAGGTGCATACGCTGCGCGACGTGCCCAGTATGTTCCGCGCCGCGCAATTGGTGGGCGCGGCCGTGCGCGATGTTTTTGAAAATGATGGCCCGGCCATGAAGGCGCAGGGCGTTGCTTTTGAAGCTTCCTTTCTGCTGGGCGGGCAGATTGCCGGCGGGCCAATGCGGCTTTTCCTGATTTACGCCGCCGGGAATTTCATTGAAGCCACCGCCGATACGCCCTTTCTACAAATCGGTGAGCATAAATACGGCAAGCCAATTCTGGACCGCGTGGTGAAAAGCGACACATCACTGGCCGATGGGGTGAAGCTGGTGCTGATCAGCATGGACAGCACACTGCGTTCCAATCTTTCCGTCGGGCTGCCGATTGATTTGATGGTCTATCGCGAAGGCGAACAGAAGGTGTCGTTCAGCCGGCGCATCACGGAAGAAGATGCCTATTTCCGGCAGGTCAGCCAGCGCTGGTCCGATAGCCTGCGCGAAGCCTATCGCGCCCTGCCCTCCCCTGGCTGGATCACGGATTGACCCTTGCGCCCTGGCCGGGCCTGGGCCAGATGAGCCTTGTCTTTCCGGGGGGATTGCCATGATTTCGCGCAGAACAGGTTTGGCCTTGGGTGCGGCGCTATTGGCCGGGCGGCAGGCGGCGGCGCAGGCCTGGCCCACGCGGCCCATTCGCATGATTGTGCCCTTTGGCCTGGGCGGTTCTGCAGATGTCGCAGCGCGGTTTTTGGCTGAGCCCTTGCAACAGGCGCTTGGCCAACCCGTGGTAGTGGAAAACCGCCCCGGCGCGGGCGGCACGATCGGTGCGGATCAAGTGGCCAAGGCAGCGCCGGATGGCCATACGCTGCTGCTGATGTCCAATACCCATACCGCGAATGAAACGCTGCTGCCTAATCGGCCCTATGTGCTGCTGCGGGATTTGGCGCCGGTTTCCTTCATCAATGTCGCGCATCACGTTCTGGTGGTGCATCCATCGCTGGGTGTGAATTCGCTGGCGGAATTGATTGCCTATTGCAAGGCCAATCCGGGCAAGCTGGATTACGCATCATCCGGCCCCGGCACACCGTATCACGTGGCGGGCGAGATTTTCCGCGCCATGGCCGGCATTGAAATCACCCATATCCCCTTCCGCGGTTCGAATGAGGCGCGCACAGCGCTGATCGCGGGCCAGGTGCCGATGATGTTCGATGCCATCCCGACCATGGCGGAACAGGCGCGTGGTGGGCGGGTGCGCGCTTTGGCAACTACCGGCCCGCGCCGTAGCCCGCTTTTGCCCGATGCGCCAACGGTTGCGGAAACCCTGCCGGGGTATGAGGCAAGCATTTGGCTTGGCGTGATGGCGCCGGCGCAAACGCCAGCCCCCATCATTGAAAAGCTGAATGGCGAAATCAATCGCATCATGTCCCTGCCCGCCACGCGTGATGCGCAACTGCGCGCAGGCGCTGAAGTGAACCCGATGAATGCTGCTGCCTTTGGTGATTTCCTGCGTCAGGACATCATCAGCCAGGCGGAAGGCATTCGCATTTCCGGCATGAAGGCGAATTGATCCAGCCATGATTTCTCTGACTTTGGCCTGTACCGCGACCGATCGCACGCGCCCGGTAATGGATGGGCGCTGCAAGATCCCTGGTGCTGACATCACTTTTCTGCCTGGTGAGCCCGAGGACATTTTCCGCCGCGCCTTGCGCGACCGGGCCTTTGATATTTCCGAACTTTCCATGGGCAGCCATATCGTCACCACGGCGCGCGGTGATGCGCCTTATATCGGCGTACCGGTGTTTCTTTCCCGCGCGTTTCGGCATTCGGCGATTTATATTCGCACCGATCGCGGGATCAAAAGCGCTGCCGATTTGGCCGGGCGAGAAATTGGCCTGCCGGAATATCAGCAAACTGCCGCCCTTTGGGTGCGCGGTATTTTGCGTGACCATTACGGCGTGGATACGCGCGGCATTTCCTGGCGCACGGGCGGGGAACGTGTAGCGATTACCCTGCCCGAAGGCTTCAAGGTGAAGCCCATGGGGGAAGGCTTGGAAGAAGCGCTGAAAGCCGGGCGGATTGATGCGCTGATCGCGCCGCGCCCACCGGCCTGTTTGCAGGATGGGTCAGCGCCGGTGGCGCGGCTTTTCCCGGATTATCGGCGGGAAGAAGAAAGCTGGTTCGGCGCTTCGGGCTTCTTCCCGATTATGCATTGCCTTGCGGTGCGCAAGGATGTGGCGGAACGTCACCCTTGGCTGCCGGTGGAATTGTTTCGTGCCTTCAGCGCTGCCAAGGCGGCATCGCTTGCGGAATTGGCGCTGGTGAATGTGTTGCGCGTTTCCCTGCCCTGGATCGCAGCGGAAGCGGAAGCGCAAAGCGCGTTATTCGGCGGCAATCCTTGGCCCTATGGCTTCAAGCGCAACCGAGACGAAATCGCCGCCATGATCCGCTATGCGGTGGAAGATGGGCTGGCGACGCGGCATATTGAACCGGAGGAATTGTTTCATTCTTCCGTTCTCGATCTGATGGAATAGGCACAAGAAAAAAAGGGGAGAGAGGATTATGAAGCTTACGCGTCGTGCGGCGCTGGGTGGCTTGGCGGTTGCCAGCATTCTGCCGGCCCAGGCCCAGGGTAATTCCATTCGCATTGTGGTGCCCTTTGGGCCAGGTGGGTCCACGGATGCCGTGGCGCGGTTGGTCTCGCCCGGGCTGATGCAAAGGCTTGGCGTGCCGATTATCGTGGAAAACCGCCCTGGCGCTGCGGGGTCCATCGGTACGGATGCGGTGGCCAAGGCTCGGCCCGATGGGCAGACTTGGCTGCTGACTTTCGACAGCCACGCCACCATGCCGGCGTTGCTGCCAAGCCTGCCCTTCAACCTGACGCGTGATCTTGACCCTGTCATGCTCATTGGCGGCGCGCCTTATGTGATTGCCTGCCGTGCGGATAAGCCCTTCCGCTCACTCACGGATGTGGTGAATGCCGCCAAGGCAAAGCCGGATGGCGTTTCCTTCGGTTCTACGGGGAATGGCACGATCGGGCATTTGGCCATGATCCAATTGCAGTCCCGCAGTGGCACACGCATGACGCATATTCCCTATCGCAGCGGCGGCCTTGCAGTGAATGACACCATGGCGGGCACGGTGGATATGATGATCGGGTCTGCCGCGCTGGTGGCATCGCAAATCGCGGCCGGCACTTTCCGCGCCCTGTCGCAATTCGGCCCGGCGCGCCTGCCGGCGCTGAGCGATTTGCCAACCGCGGAAGAAAGCGGCTTTCCGGGCTTGCAGGCGGAAGCCTGGTGGGGCGTTTTCGCGCCCGCGGGGACGCCAGCGGAACTGGTGACGCGCATGAATAACGCGCTGCGCGAAACACTTTCCGAAGAACGCATCCGCACGCAAATGACGCAGACTCAGCAGGCGCGGCTGGCGATGTCTGACCCTGCTGGCCTGGCGCGCTTCCTGGATGGGGAAGTTACGAAATGGAGCGCGGTGGTGCGGGAATTCAGCGTCAGGCCGGATTGATCAGGCAGGCAGAATGCCGCGCCGCGCATCATGGCGGCGCAGCCAATGAATGAAGGGCAAGGCCAGCAGCACCATCCAGGCCTTGCCGATAATCTGCCCCGCCAGAAAATCCAGGCTACCGAAAGCGAGCAGCAAGAACACCACGCTATCCACCACCAAGCCCACGGCGCCGCTGGCGGCCACCGCCAGCACCAGGCCGCGCTTTTGCAGCGGCGTATAGACGGCAAGATCGGCGGTTTCACTCAGCAGGAAAGCTGCAGCGGAAGCCAACACCAAAGCGGGCGGTGCCAATAGCGCGGAGAGCACCACGCCAAGGATAATGGCGGCGAAGGCCCAGGCGAGGCCAAGCCGGCGCTGCACCAGATCCCTCAGCACCAAGGCAAGGCCGATCATCAGCACGCCGGATGGCGCCATGATGCCCGGCGCCACCGGGATCAGGCAGGGCCCATTGGGCACGCAAAAGCTACCGAGATTCCCAATCATCCAATTCGCCGCAGGAATGCAGAGCGCGAAGCCGATCAGGAAGGCGAAGCCTTGAATGCGGGGGGAAATGTTCATGGGGTTTCTTCGGCTGCATAGGCCGCCCAGCCCTTGGCGCGCAAGTCGCAAGCGGGGCAGCCGCCACAGCCATAACCCCAGGCGTGGCGCTTGCTGCGATCCCCCAAATAACAGCTATGCGTGTGTTCCAGCAGCGCTTCCACCAAAGCGGCACCGCCCAGGCTTTCCGCCAGACGCCAGGTGGCGGCCTTATCCAGCCACATCAGCGGCGTTTCAAGGACAAAGCGACGCTCCATGCCCAGGTTAAGCGCCACTTGCAGCGCCTTGATCGTATCATCCCGGCAATCGGGGTAGCCGGAATAATCCGTCTCACACATGCCGCCCACAATATGCTTTATGCTGCGGCGATAGGCGATGGCGGCGGCGAAGCTCAGGAAAATGATGTTGCGCCCAGGCACAAAACTATTGGGCAGGCCATCGGCATTGAAGGCAATGGCGGCATCGGACGTCAGCGAGGTATCGGAAACCTGACCCAAAGCCTGCAGCCCAATTAAATGATCCGGGCCGAGCTTCGCCGCCCAATCCGGGCGGGCTTGGAGCAGCGCGGCGCGCAGCGCTGCCCGGCAATCAAGTTCGATCCGGTGGCGTTGGCCATAGTCGAAACCGATGGTTTCCACCTGCGCGAAGCGATCAAGCGCCCAGGCAAGGCAGGTTGCGGAATCCTGCCCGCCGCTGAAAAGGACCAGAGCTTTTTCTTGCGTCATGCGGTTTGATCCAATTGCGCTAAGGCCCAAGCTGCGGCTTCCGCCACCACGGGGTCAGTATCCGCACAAAGCGTTTGCGCGGTTTCCCTTAGGCTGGGTGTGGCAGAATTGCCAATGGCAATCAGCACATTGCGGATGAAGCGATTGCGCCCGATGCGCTTGATGGGGCTGCCGGAAAACATGGCGCGAAACCCGGCATCATCCAAGGCAACCAAATCGGCCAGCTTGGGCGCGGTGAGTTCGGCGCGCGGCGCAAAGGCGGGTTCCTGATGCACGCCCGCGAATTTATTCCAGGGGCAGACAGCCAGGCAATCATCGCAGCCATAGATGCGATTGCCCATGGGTTTGCGAAATTCCTCTGGGATCGGGCCGTGATGCTCGATCGTTAGGTAGGAAATGCAGCGCCGCGCATCCAGCCGATAGGGCGCGGGAAAGGCGCGCGTTGGGCAGATATCTAGGCAGCGTGAGCAGGAACCACAATGATCAATTTCCGGCGCATCGGGGCTCAGGTCGAGTGTGGTATAAATCTCGCCCAGGAAAAGCCAGGAACCATGTGCACGAGACACCAGATTGGTGTGCTTGCCCTGCCAGCCCAAGCCCGCCTGTTGTGCCAGCGGCTTTTCCATCACCGGCGCGGTATCAACAAAAACCTTGACGCCCGCATCCGCATATTGCGCCACGATCCAGCGCGCCAAAGCCTTCAGGCGTTTCTTGACCACATCATGGTAATCGCGGTTGCGCGCATAAACACTGATGGTGGCGCGGTCCCGCCAGGCCAGGCTTTCCAGCGGATCGGTTTCGGGCGCGTAGGAAAGGCCAAGCGCAATTACGCTGCGCGCTTCCGGCCAAAGCGCGCATGGATCGGCGCGTTGATCCGCACGGGCTTCCATCCAGCCCATGCCGCCATGCATACCTTCTGCAAGAAATGCCTGAAGCCTTCCGCGTATTTCCGGCCCAAGGCGCGCGGGCGCGAAGCCAATGGCATCGAAGCCAAGGCGCGTGGCCTCGGCCCTGATGGCGTCAGCCGCGCCCACGATAGGGCTGCACTTCCTGCGCCGGAATCCACACCGCTTCAGGCGGCGCACCGCTTTGCCAGAAGACATCAATGGGAATGCCGCCGCGCGGATACCAATAGCCACCGATGCGCAGCCAATGCGGGGAAAGCAGCCCCATCAGGCGCTGCGCGATATCCAGCGTGCAGGCTTCATGGAAAGCGCCATGATTACGGAAGGACGCCAAATAAAGCTTCAGCGATTTGCTTTCCACAATCCAGGCATCGGGCACGTAATCAATCACCAGATGCGCGAAATCCGGCTGACCCGTGAGCGGGCAGAGTGAGGTGAATTCCGGCGCGGTGAAGCGGATGCAATAGCGCAAGCCAGGATGCGGATTGCCCACACGTTCCAGCACCGCCTGTTCCGGGCTTTGCGGTTGCTGCATCGCCTGACCAAGCTGCGTAAGTTGCGAAAGATCGCTCATGCCGCATTCTCCTTTTCGGCCTGCCAGCCGGCTTCAATGCGCGCGGCGGTACCGGCGAGATCACCCGCCAGGATACCGGCGCGCAGTCCCGCCATCAGATCCTGGTAGTATTGAATATTGTGCCACGTCAGCAGCATGGGCCCCAGCATTTCATTGGCTTTGAACAGATGATGCAGATAGGCGCGCGAATGGCCCCTACAAGCGGGGCAGGCGCAGTTGGGATCGAGCGGGCGGTTATCTTCGGCATGGCGGGCATTGCGGATATTGATCACACCGCCCCGCGTATAGGCGCGGCCGGTGCGCCCGGAACGGGTTGGCATGACGCAATCAAACATATCAATGCCGCGCCGCACGGCGCCGATCAGATCGGATGGTGTGCCAACGCCCATCAGATAACGCGGCTTATCGGCAGGCAGCAGCGGCGTGGTGCATTCCAAGGTGGTGAACATGGCTTCCTGGCCCTCACCCACCGCAAGCCCGCCCACCGCATAGCCTTCAAAGCCAATATCCGTCAGCGCCGCGACACTTTCCGCACGTAGATCAGGAAAGACACTGCCTTGCACAATGCCAAACAAGCCATGGCCCGCGCGCGGCACAAAGGCGTGCCGGCTGCGCGCGGCCCAGCGCATGGAAAGGCGCATGGATTTGGCTGCTTCTTCATACGTCGCTGGAAAGGGCGTGCATTCATCAAAACACATGGTGACATCAGCGCCGAGCAGATGCTGGATTTCAACGCTGCGTTCTGGCGTCAGGCGATGGCGAGACCCATCCACATGGCTTTGGAAGGTGACGCCATCCGCATCCATCTTTCGCAAACCAGACAGAGACATCACCTGAAACCCGCCGGAATCCGTCAGGATAGGCCCATGCCAATCCATGAAGCGATGCAAGCCGCCAAGCCGCGCAATGCGTTCCGCCCCCGGACGCAACATCAGGTGATAGGTATTGCCAAGCACCATCCGCGCACCGGTGGCGCGCACCGCATCCGCGGTCATGGCCTTCACCGTGCCTGCGGTGCCAACCGGCATGAAGACCGGGGTTGGCACCGTGCCATGTGCAGTATGCAAAACGCCCGCCCGCGCCGCGCCATCCTGCGCTTCATGCTGCCAGGAAAGCGTCATGCTGCGTCCTTCGCCCGAAACAGGAGCGATGAATCGCCATAGGAATAGAAACGATAGCCCTGCATGACAGCGTGGTTATACGCGTTGCGCATGCGCTGATCCCCGGCAAAGGCACAGACCAGCATGAACAAGGTGCTGCGCGGCAGGTGGAAATTTGTCATCAACGCATCGGCGCTGTGGAACTCATGGCCTGGTAGCAGATATATATCCGTCAGACCGCGAAAGGGCTGGATGGTACCATCCGGCCTCACCGCGCTTTCCAACAGACGCAAGGCGGTCGTGCCTATGGCAATGATGCGCCCGCCCGCTTTGCGCACCGCGTTTAATTTTGCGGCGGCTTCCGGGGTGATTTCCCCCCATTCCTCATGGAGTTTATGTGCGCGCGCATCATCGCCGCGCACCGGCAGGAAAGTGCCGGCACCGACATGTAGCGTGACCGTCACGCGCGCCACGCCACGCGCCTCAAGCGCTTGCAGCAAGGCTTCAGTGAAATGCAGGCTCGCGGTTGGTGCCGCAACAGCGCCGGGGCGGCGGGCGAAGATCGTTTGATAATCGCTGGCATCCTCGGCCGTTGGGCCGTCAGGGCGGGCGATATAGGGCGGCAAGGGAACTTCCCCCGCCTTTTCCAAAGCTGCCGCTAGCAGCGCCTGATCCGGGCCAAAATCAAGCCGCGCCGCGCCGCCTTCGGGGTTATCCAGCACGCGCGCCGTGCATTCCTCAGCGCCTTCAATGGTAAGCTCATCGCCGGCCTTCAGGCGGCGCGCATTACGGATCAAGGCGTGCCAAATGCCAGCTTCTTCATGCCGGTTCAGCATGATTTCAACCCGCGCCTGGCCGCGCCTGGCATGAAGCCGCGCCGGGATCACGCGCGTATCATTCACCACCATCACATCGCCAGGGCCAAGCAGCCCGGGCAAATCCCGCACACCGCAATCCGCCAAACCATCCGGGCGCACCAGCAACAGGCGCGCGGCATCGCGCGGGCGGATGGGCGCCTGCGCGATCAGGTGTTCAGGCAGGACGAAATCATAATCATCCAGCCGCAAGGGAAGGGGTTGAGCCAGCACGCGGGGGCGGTAGCGCGAAGCCGCCCGGGGCGCAACCGTGCCGGGCTTTCTGGCAGGCCGAAGCTGCGGCAAGCTACCCCCGAAACTGCGGGCCCCGCCCCGCATAAGGAGGAAACCATGGCCCGCTTACCCTATGCCGATATCAACCACCCAGACCACCAGGAAGCCGCCGCGACCATCAAGGCTTCCCGGAAAAGGATAGGGCATTTGCACCGTATGCTGCTGCATGCGCCGCCCATCGCCATGGGCTGGATCAGCCTGTTCGATGCAATCCGCTGGCATTCCACACTTTCCGGCAAGCTGCGCGAATTGGTGATTTGCCGCATCGCCGCGATTAATGGCGCGCAATATGAATGGAACGCCCATGCGCCCATCGCCTTTCAGGAAGGGGCGACCGAAGCGCAAATGGCCGCCCTGCCGGATTGGGAAAGCAGTAGCCTATTCGATGCGACCGAGCGCGCCGTTCTGGCTTATTGCGATGCCATGACGCGCCACGTGCATGTGCCAGATGAAATCGCCAAGTCTGTCGCGGCCTTGCTCCCGCCACGGCAAGTCGTGGAACTTACCGCAACGGTTGCCGGCTATAATTGCGTCTCCCGCGTGCTGGAGGCGTTGCACATCAATGGTGCAGACCCCCTGCCCGCAAGCTGAGCTTCATTCGGCCGAACGCAGACCGCTGGCTTCGATCAGGCTGCGAAATTTTTCGCTCTCCGCGCGGGAGAAAGCGGCGAAATCCGCGCGGTTGCGATAAAGGATGGGCTGGGCGACACGCTTCATGCCTTCAATGAAGCTTTCAGTCTTCACAGCCCTTTCGCAGGCGGCTTCCAGCCGCGCCATGACGGGTTCTGGCGTGCCGGCGGGGGCGTAAAGCCCACTCCAGATCGTATAGACCAGGTCGTGGCCTTCTTCGCGCATGGTGGGCACTTCGGGGAATTCCGGATTGCGTGCTGCGGTCAGGAAGGCGATCGGGTGCAGATCATATTGGCGGATCAGCAGCGTTTGGTCCGTGAAAAGCTGCAATTGGCCTTGCTGGAAAGCCAGCATGACTTCGCCGGAACCGCGGAAGGGCACGTGGTTCATTTGGATATTGGCGGCGCGCATCAACGCCACCATGGAAATATGCGGAATACTGCCCGCCCCGGTCGAGGCGAAGGGCATGCCGCCATTTTCCGCCTTCGCCCGCGCAATCACATCCGCCACACGGCGCAGGCCAGAATTTTTCGGTGTCATCATAATCACCGGGCTATCGGCGACCTGACAAATAGCGGCGAGGTTTTCAAGCTTATAGCTCAGATTACTGCGGAAATGCGGCTGGATGGCGATGGGGCCGATGGGGGAAAGCAGAATGGTCTGCCCATCGGGCCGTGCGCGGGCCACTTCCGCCGTGCCAATCGTCCCCCCGGCGCCGGTGACATTGCGCACCACCACAGGCTGGCCAAGTGCCGCCGCCATATCATTCTGCATGAGGCGTGCGACGATATCTGAAGGGCCGCCGGCGGAGAAATTCACCACCATGGAAATCTGGGCCGTGGCGGGCAGCGCCCATCCCCAAGCCAACGCGACAAGCGTGACAAGCCATCTCTTCATGTGTTTCCTCCGGCCCGCTTGTTCCTGCGGGCTCTACAGGGCAGGCTAGACCCAGAAAGCAAGGAAAGGGAAGCGCCATGACTGAGACCATAACAGGGGCGCAATGGCTGGCCGGCAGCATCGCTGCTTCGGGCCAGACGCATGTGTTTTTCGTTGATGCCGTCTTGCGGCGGACCTTGCTCGCGCTTGGTGATGCCGGGGTGGCACCCGTGCTGGCGCATACGGAAAAAGCCGCAGTCTATATGGCGGATGGTTATGCGCGAATCTCCGGCCGACCGGGGATTGTGGCGGCGCAATCCGTAGGTGCGGCAAACCTCGCGGCCGGGCTGCAGGATGCTTATCTTTCGCGCGCCCCCATTATTGCCATGACAGGGCGGAAAGTGCCGGCGCATCAGCATCGCAATGCCTATCAGGAAGTGGATCACGCGCCGCTTTTCTCACCCGTGACGAAAATGCAGACGGATGTCGCGGATGCCGCGGATCTGCCGCGCGTGCTGCGCCAGGCCTTTGCTACATCTGTCGCGCTGCCACCACGCCCGGTGCATCTTGATCTGTTTGGCCTGCAGGCGGAGGTGATTGAAAACGGCAAGCTTGCCGCGCCCATCGCTGATCTTTCCGCCTTCCGTATGCCGATGCATCGGCCAGGGCCAGATATGGCAGCGATAGAAACCGCGGCGCGTGCGCTGATGGCGGCGCCGAAGGTTGCCATTGTAGCGGGCGATGGCGCAGCGCTTTCGGGCTGCGCGTCCGAATTGCTGATAGTCGCTGAAGCGCTTGCTGCACCCATTGCCACCGCGCTTGGCGCGCGCGGGCTGATTTCAACACGCCATCCGCTGCATATTGGCGTGGCTGGCGCTTATGCCGCGCCGCCGGCCAATCGCATTCTGCATGATGCTGATCTGATTTTGTTTGTCGGTGCTGATACCGGCGATATGCTGACGAATTACTGGCGTACCCCGGTTGCTGGTGCTGCGGTGGTGCAGATTGATGCTGACCCGCATGAGTTTGACCGTTCCTACCCCGCCGCAGTGGCAGTGCAGGGTGATCCCCGCGCAGCGCTGGCCGCTTTGGCCGCCGCGCTTGGCAAGCCGAAGCGCGATGGCGCCTATCTGGCGGCGGCGCAGGCGCAAATGGCCGCCTGGCGTGCTGAGATGGCGCCGCGCATGGCAAGCGAAGCAAGGCCCATTGACCCTGCACGCTTGGCTGCGGAAATCACCGCGGCTTTGCCCGCCGATGGGATTTTGGTGGCGGATACGGGCTATTCCGGTATTTGGACCGCGACCATGGTGGATTTGGAACCGGGGCAGAGTTATTTGCGCGCGGCGGGATCACTCGGCTGGTCCTTCCCGGCGGCGCTTGGCGCGAAATGCGCCGCACCGGACAGGAAGGTTTTGTGCTGGTCTGGCGATGGCGCGCTTTATTATCATTTGGCGGAATTGGAAACGGCGCGGCGGCGCGGCATAGCAGTGACGCTGGTGGTGAACAATAATTCCGGCTTCGGTCAGGGCTGGCCGAATTTCAAGCGCAGCGCGGGCAATCGCCCCGGCGCGGCGGAAGAAATTCTGCGCTTTGGGCCGACGGATTTCACCGCCGTCGCGCGGTCCTTCGGGCTCAATGGCATTCGCGTGGAGCGGCCAGAAGATATTGGCCCTGCCTTGCGCGAAGCCATGGCATCGCCTGAGACCGTGGTGGTGGATGTGGTGACGGATATTGAAGCACGCGCGCCCGCCCCCTGGGCGCCGGAAGGAGCATGAAAATGACACGCGTAGCCGTTCTTGGCGCTGGCACTATGGGCCATGCGCTGGCGCTGGTTTTTGCCCTTGGCGGGCACCAGGTGCGACTGACCGATAATAATCCGGAAACGCTGCGCCGTGCGCAGGGCCTCATGGAAAAAGCCTTGGCGACCTTGGCTGCCGCAGGTGAAGCGCCTGAGGGTTGGAATTCCGCCCATTTGGCGCAGGCCATTACGCGCCATGAAAGCCTGGCTGATTGCGTGGATGGGGCGGAACTGATTGTGGAAGCGGTGGTGGAAAACCCAGATGTAAAGCGCGTGCTTTATGCGGAATTGGATAGGCTGGCGCCGCGCGATGCGATTATTGCTTCCAATACGTCCTATCTGGATATCTTTCCGCTGATGCCGGCGGCGCGGCAGAAAAAGACACTGATCGCGCATTGGTATACACCGCCCTATCTGGTAGATTTGGTGGATATCGTGGCCGGGCCCGAAACGGACCCGGCGGCGGTGGAAATGGTGCGCAAGCTTTGTGCCGATATGGGCAAGAAGCCGATTGTGATGCGCAAATTCATCCCCGGCTATATCGCGAACCGCATTCAATCCGCGATTGGGCTTGAAGTGCAGAAATTGCTGGATGAGGGCGTGGCGGATGCGGCGGAAATTGACGCTTCCATCATCCATGGCATTGCGCTGCGGCTGCCTATTTTGGGTGTGCTGGCTAAGGCGGATTTTACCGGCCTGCCCATGATGCAATTGGCGCTGAAGAATCGCATGTATGAACCCCCGCCGGTGCGCGGGCGCAGTGAAGCGCTGGATAAGCTGATTACGGAAGGCAAAACCGGCGTCATGTCTGGCGCTGGATTTTACGATTGGGGCGGCAAGGATCCCGCGACTCTGTTTGAAGATCGGGACCGGCGCTTACTCGCGCTCCGCAAGGCGCTGCGCGAAATTGGAACCTTGGCAGGAATGGAGCGTGACCAATGACCGCAAGCTATGATCTGAAAGGCAAGACCGCGCTGGTGACGGGGGGTGCTTCCGGCATCGGCCTCGCGACGGTAGAGATGCTCGCGGCCAATGGCTGCAAAGTGGCGATCAACCATTTGGCCGGGGATAAACGCGGCGCTGCCGAGGTGGCGCGTCTACGCGCGATGGGGTGGGATGTGATTGCCGCACCTGGCAATGTTGCCGATACGGCAGATTGCCAACGCATGGTCGAACAGGCGGTACGTGATCTGGGCCGGCTGGATTATTTGGTGAATAATGCCGGCACGCCCGGTACCAAAACCACCATCGCGCCGAATGAATTTGACCGGCTGACGGAAGAATTATGGGACACGGTCTTGCAGGTGAATCTGCTGGGTGTGTTCCGCTGCACCAAGGCCGCCGCACCGGCCCTGCGCGCCGCTGGTGGCGCGGTGGTGAGTGTGGCTTCCATCGCCGGGCTTAATCACGCCGGGTCTTCCATGGCCTATGGCGCCACCAAGGCAGGCGTGGTGAGCCTGACCAAAAATCTCGCACGCGGGCTGGCGCCCGAAGTGCGTGTGAATGCAGTTGCACCCGGCGCGGTGGATTCGACCTGGATGATTGAATGGACCGAAGAACAGCGCCGCGGCAGCATTGAAAAGGCGCTCTTGAAGCGGCGTTGCACCACGGCGGATTTGGCCGAGGTTATGGTGTTTCTGCTGGCGGGTGCCGCGATGGTCACCGGGCAAACCATTGTCGTGGATGGCGGGCTGACGCTTTAGCCCGCGCTGATCAATGGCTCCGCAACCGGCCACGAGATGGTCGGCCGGGGCCATTGAAGGCCACCAGGGTCGCGATATGGCTCAGGTGGTCGGCGTCTCTTAACGGTAGGCGAAACAGCCGGCCTTGCGCATCACGCATATGAAGTTCGGCGCCGCTGCTGGATTCCAGCAGCGCGACGCAGGTGAAAGCGGCTTCCGCCATTTCAACGCGACGGGTGGTTTGCATGGATTTTTCGTTCCTCAAGATCACGCTTGTTGTGACAAGTTTAAGAAAAGCCCATCGCTGGTTGTGGAATAGTTAACAAGAATGGTTTCCGAGCGATTTTCCTGCTAAGAATTTTTTGGTATTAATTAGAAGTTAAATTTCTTAGCCAAAGGTGCCGCCATGGTGCAGATCAATGCCGAACGTTTCCTTGCCGATCTTCATGAGTTACGCAAAATCGGCGCCTATAAAACTGGTGTGCATCGGCCAACCTATTCGCCGCAGGATATGGAAAGCCGCTATTGGCTGATGGAAAAGCTGCGGGAATGCGGGCTTGAAGCCAGCATTGATGGCATTGGGAATGTCTATGGCCGGCATAAGGGCTCGGGGCCGCATTTATTGGTAGGCAGCCATATTGAAAGCCAGAATTACGCGGGTTGGTTGGATGGCGCGCTTGGTGTCATGGCTGGTGTTGCGCTGGCGCGCGCCGGCCTGCCCGTGGATGTCGCGGCTTTTGCTGATGAGGAAGGGCATTTTGAAGGTGGCTTTCTGGGCAGTCGGTCCATCATTGGCCAATTGACGGAAGAAGAAATTGACCGGAGCCGCAGCCGCAATGATGGCACGCCTTTGCGTGATGCGCTCGCGGCGGCGGGGCTGGAGGGCAAGCCGCGCATGCAATTGGAACCCGGGCGGCATAAGGGTTTCTATGAAATGCATATCGAACAAGGCACGCAGCTTGAAAGCCAAGGGCTGCGCGTGGGTGTGGTGACGGGCATTGTTGCCATCTGGCAATGGCGCATCCAGTTCCAGGGCCAGCAGGACCATGCCGGCGGCACCACCATGGCGGAACGCAAGGATGCCGGGCTTTCCGCCGTGCGGCTACTCGCCGCGATTGATCAGGAATTCCCGCGCATTTGCGGCCCGCGCAGCACCTGGACCACCGGGCGCATCAGCCTTGATCCCGGCGCGCCTTCCATCATCCCCGGTAGCGCGGATGTGCTGTTCCAATTCCGTGATGTTTCTGTGCCCGTGCTGGAACGCATGGAAGCCGGGCTGCGCGCTTTGGTGCAGGAAAGCAATCGGCGCGAAAAATGCCCGGCAACGCTCACGCAAATGAGCCGCGCGACACCTGCAATTTGCGACCCCGCCATGATGGCAGCACTTGATCACGCGGCAGAAGCGCATGCGCCAGGGCTTTGGCAGCAGATGCCGTCAGGTGCTGGGCATGATGCGCAATATATCGCGCGCCTCATGCCCGCTTCGATGATCTTCGTGCCTTCCATTGGTGGTATCAGTCACCACTGGGCGGAAGACACGAAGGATGAGGATTTGGCGCTGGGCTGCCAGGTATTGGCCAGCGCGGCGGAGAAATTCCTGGCGGGGTAGTACTCAGCTATTCCAGCTTGATATTCGCTTCCCTGATCACGCGGCCCCATTTTTCGGTTTCGCTGCGCAGAAAACCCTCCGCCTCAGCCACGGTATTGGTCTGCACGGTCATACCAAGCTGGCTGTAGCGCGCGGCCACTTCCGGGTCCTGCACTACCTCATTCAACGCGGTATTGAGTTTTTCGATAATCGCAGGTGATGTGCGGGCGGGGGCGAGGATGCAGTTCCACTCATAAGCCTCATAGCCTGCCAAGGTATCGCCAATGGCGGGCAGATCGGGGAAGGCGGCGATACGCCCGCGCCCGGTATGCGCCACGGCGCGCACGCGCCCGCCCTGCACGAAGGGCAGAGAGACATTCGAATTGCTGAAGAAATACCCGACCTGCCCGGCCACCACATCAGTCAGCGCCGGGCCGCCACCGCGATAGGGCACGTGGTTCACCGTAATGCCGGCAGCGCGCGTGAATAATTCCAGCGCCAAATGCTGCGCCGATCCATTACCGGAAGACGCCCAATCAAGCGACCCAGGGCGCGCCTTGGCCAGCGCAATCACCTCGGCCAAGGATTTCGGCGCCTGCGCCGGGTTCATCACCAGCAGCATCGGCACCTGCATGGGCAGGAAGACCGCTTTCAAATCAACCAGCGCATCGAAGGAAACGCGCAGCAGGAAGGGATTGATCGCAAGCGGGGTCGCATCATGCAAAAGGGTATAGCCATCGGGCGCTGAGCGCGCGACTTCGGCGGCACCAATACTGCCCGATGCGCCGGGACGATTTTCAATCACAAAGGGTTGGCCCAGCTTTTGCGCAAGCTTCGGGAAGATCATGCGCGCCGTGGTATCGGCCCCGCCGCCTGGTGGCCAGGGCACTACCACGCGCACAGGGCGATTGGGCCAATCGCTACCCTGCGCCTGCACCTTCAGCGATAGAAAGGGAGTTGCCAGCAGGGCTGACAGCGTGGCGCGGCGGCCGGGATTGAAGCGGTTCATCACAAATCCTTTCACGCTGCACGACGAATAAGATCAGAAGCGCGTTCGGCCAGCATCAGCACCGCCGGGTGGATATTGGAAGAAGGCACGAGCGGAAAGACCGAGGCATCCACCACGCGCAAGCCCTGCACGCCGCGCACACGCAATGCCTCATCCACCACAGAACGCTGATCCGCGCCCATGCGATTGGTGCCGCAGGGGTGATACACCGTGGTGCCATTGCCACGGATATAATCCAGCATCTCATCTTCAGAACCCGTCGCGGGGCCGGGATATTGTTCACTTTCGATCAGCCCGGCAAAGGGTTCGGTGGCGGCAATGCGCCGCCCAAGCTTGGCGGATTCCAGCATGATGCGGATATCCGAAGGCGCCGTCAGGTAATTCGCCCGGATCACCGGCTTATCCGCGACATTGGGTGAACGTAGCGCGAGTTCACCGCGGCTATCAGGCCGACAGACGCAAAAATTGAAGGTAAATCCTGGATGTTTCGCGAGTGAATTGGCCGAAGTGCCCTGATTGCCGCCCAGGCTGAAATTGACGAATTGGAATTGCACTTCAGGTTCTTCAGAACCCGGCAGCACACGCGCAAAAAGGCTCGCTTCCGAAGCGCCCACCGCCATTTGCCCCTTGCGGCGCAGCGCCCATTCCAAGCCAAGACCGGCAGCGCGGATCGGGTTCGCCATGATTTCATTTAATGTGCCGCAAGGCTTGGTTCGGTAGGCAAAGCGCACCATGAAATGGTCCTGCAAATTCTTGCCCACTTCCGGCGCATTCACCTGCACCTGAATGCCCATATCCTGCAGCGTCTGCGCATCGCCAATACCCGAAAGCATCAGCATTTTTGGGCTTTCAATGGCACCCGATGAAAGGATCACCTCCCGCCGCGCACGATAGGTTTCTTCACCCGCCGGGCCACGTACCACTACGCCTACCGCGCGGCCATTTTCGATCAGGATGCGCTGGCCCAGGCGTTCGGTTTCCACGCGCAGATTGGGCCGCTTCAGGGCCGGTCGCAGATAAGCCACAGCCGGGCTCCAGCGCCGCCCGCGATGCACATTCAATTGATTGGGGGCGACACCTTCAAACCATTCGCCGTTATTGTCGCGATTGCGCGTGAAGCCCAATTTCACGCAGGCTTCCACAAAGGCGCGGCAACCAGGCGATGGTTCCGGCACTTCGCCAATCTGCATCGGGCCATCCTTGCCGCGAAACTCGCTATCCGGCCCTGCAAAGCTTTCCAGCCGCTTGAAGTAAGGCAGGCAGTCTTCGTAAGACCAACCGCGCGCGCCAGATTGCGACCAGCGGTCATAATCGCGCGGGCTACCGCGCAAAAACACCAGGCCATTCACGCTGCCAGAACCGCCAATCACGCGCCCGCGCGGCCAATAGACGCTGCGGCCGCCAAGTTCCCCTTCCGCTTCGGTCTGATAATTCCAATCGAATTTCTTCGTCACATAAAGCCGCGCAAACCCCATGGGGATATGAATCCAGGGGTTGCGGTCCCAGGGGCCGGCTTCCAGCATGGTAACGCTGGTGCCCGGATCTTCCGAAAGCCGGGTCGCCAGCACGCAACCGGCGGAACCCCCGCCCAGAATGACGTAATCCGATTCGTGATTGGCCATGGCTGCCCTCCCCTTGCTTCTGGGGCCAGCATGCCACTACCCCTCGGCAAGTCGCAATCTTGGCTTATATAAAGGGTATGGAACTTTCCTCGATCGGCGGTTTTCTGGGCTTTTTGGGCGCCTGCTTCGCGGCAGCGGCCTCGGGTGCCATTTTTACGCCCGGCCCCTGGTATGATGCGCTGAAAAAGCCAAGCTGGTGCCCGCCGAATTGGCTGTTTGCCCCGGCCTGGGCGGTGCTGTTCCTGATGATTGCCATTGCCGGCTGGCTGATCTGGGAAGCCGTGGGTTTCTCGGGCGGCATGGTCGCGTTGGCGCTTTACGCGCTGCAATTGGTGCTGAACGCCGCCTGGTCCGGCATTTTCTTTGGCATGCGGCGCATGGATTTGGCCTTTGCCGAGCTTTGCCTGCTGTGGCTTTCCATTCTGGCCTGCATCATCGTCTTCTGGCCGATTGATATGCGCGCCGCGCTGCTCATGGTGCCTTACCTTGCCTGGGTCAGCTTTGCCGGGGCGCTCAATTTCACCATGTGGCGCTTGAATCCGGGCCTGCCGCGCTGACCATTGCGCCTTGGCGCGTAAACCGGTGAGATGGGTAAAACCATCGCCGGAGGAGGCGCCATGATCCGTCTGTTCATGCTGGCCCTGGTCGGGCTTTTCGCCCTGCCCGCCGGCGCGCAGCATTTGCGCATTGGCATCGCTTCCGATCCTGATGTGCTGGACCCGACGCTGTCTCGCAGCGTGGCGGCGCGTCAGGTTTTCGCTGCCATGTGCGACAAGCTGGTGGATATTGACGAAAAGCTGAACATAGTGCCGCAGCTTGCCACGGCCTGGCGCTGGGAAGACCAGGGCCGCGCGCTGGTACTGACGCTCAGGCCCGGTGTGCGCTTTCATGATGGCGCGGCGCTGGATGGTGAGGCGGCGGCGATTGGCCTCAGGCGCCATATCGAAACCGCGGCGTCAACGCGCAAGGCGGAATTGGGCCCGGTGCGGGAAGTGGCGGCGACCGGCCCGATGGAGGTCACCATTCGGCTATCGGAACCCTTTGCCCCATTATTAGCGGCGCTGACGGATCGCGCCGGGATGTTGGTCTCGCCCCGTCAGGCTCAGGTTTTGGGCGCGGATTTCCAGCGCGAACCCGCCTGCGCCGGCCCCTTCCGCCTGACGCGCCGCGTGGCGCAAGACCGGATCGAATTGGAACGCTTTGATGGCTATTGGAACGCAAGCGCGATTCACGCGCAGCGTGTGACCTATCGCCCCATCACCGATGCCACGATCCGCATGGCCAATCTGCGCGCTGGCGCGCTGGATGTGGTGGAACGCATCAGCCCTTCAGATGTGGCCGATATTCGCGCTGACCGGCGCACAAGGCTGGTGGAAGCGCCATCACTCGCTTCCTTCTATATCGCCATCAATATGGCGCATGGGCCTGCAGCCAATACGCCGCTTGGGCGTGATGCGCGGGTGCGTGAGGCGCTGGAACGCGCCATAGACCGTCAAGCACTGGTGAATGTTGCCTTTGAAGGTTTATGGATTCCGGGCAATCAATCCGTGCCGCCCGGCCATCCCTTCTATGCCAATAGCCAGCCCATCCCGCCGCGCGATGTGGCGCGCGCCAGAGCCCTGCTGCGTGAAGCGGGGCATGATCGGGTACGGATGAAATTATCCGTGCCAAACACAACCGATTATCTGCAGGCCGCCGAGGTGATCCAGGCCATGGCACGCGAAGCCGGCATTGATATTGAATTGCAGGTGATTGAAACCGCGACCCTACTCCGCCAATGGACATCGGGAGAATTTGAGTCGCTGATCATTCAATGGTCAGGCCGCGTGGATCTGGACCAGAACCTGTATAACTTCAATGCTTGCGGCCAGGCGCTGAATGGCGGGCGCTATTGCAATGCTGCGCTGGACACGGCTTTGAATGCAGCGCGGCAGAATGTTGACCCGGCGGCGCGGGTGGCAGCCTATGAGGCCGCGGCGCGGATTTATCTGGCAGATCGCCCGTATATCTATTTGTGGCATCCGCGCGTCTTGCATGGTGTTGGTGCCACGATACAAGGGCTACAACCGGTGCCGGACGGCATCATTCGTATTCAAGGCCTGACAGGCGCAAGGGGATAGTATCATGACCGAAACAATGAAGGCGGCGGTGGTTACCGCTGAAGGCGTGAAGGTGCAGCAGGTGCCGCGCCCGGTGCCCGGGCCCGAACAAGTGCTGGTGCGGGTGCGTGCTGCGGGGCTGAACCGCGCTGATCTTGGCGTGGCGGCAGGGCATGCACATGGGCGCATGGGCGGTGCGGGCACCATCCTTGGCCTGGAATTTGCCGGCGAAGTGGCGGCGGTGGGCGCGGGCGTTTCCGGCATCAAGCCCGGGGATCGCGTGATGTGCGCGGGTGCCGGTGGTTATGCCGAATATGCTGTTGCCGATATGGGTCGCGTGCAGCCCGTGCCGGATCGGAATATGTCCTGGGAAGAAGCGGCGACTTTGCCGGTGGCACTCTCCACCATGCATGACGCGCTGATTTCCAATGGGCGCCTTGCGAAGGGCGAAGCCGTGCTGATCCTGGGTGCTTCCAGCGGTGTTGGGCTGATGGGCATGCAGATTGCCAAATACATGGGCGCGGGCATGGTGATCGGTACTTCCACCAATGCTGAACGCCGCGCGCGGCTGAAAGATTTCGGCGCTGATCACGCCATCAATACCAATGATGCGGATTGGTCGGATCAGGTGTTGGCGCTGACCAATGGGCGTGGCGTTGAAGTAGTGATTGACCAGGTATCTGGCGGCACCATCAATGCAGCCATGCGCGCTACGGCCATTCTGGGCCGCATTGTAAATGTCGGGCGGCTTGGCGGCGCGCATGGCGATTTCGATTTTGATCTGCACGCGACACGCCGTATTGCCTATATTGGTGTCACGCATCGCACGCGCAGTGTGGCCGAAATCCGTGAAGAAGAACGCGTGGCCCGGCGGGATTTGCGCAAGGGCGTGGATGAAGGCGTGTTCCACCTGCCGATTGACCGCGTATTTGCGCTTGATGAAGCGGTTGAAGCCTTGGCGCATATGAAAGCCAATGCGCATCTTGGTAAAATCATCCTGAAAACCTGAAAGGAAGCGCCATGGCACGCGAAGCAAGCCTGATCATTCGTGGCGGCACGCTGGTGGATGGCACTGGCGCCGCCCCCTATGAAGCCGATATCGCCATTGGCGATGGCCGCATTCTGGACATTGGCAAAATCTCCGCTCGCGCGGCCGAGGAGATTGACGCCAAGGGGCTGATCGTCACCCCCGGCTTCGTGGATATCCACACGCATTACGATGCGCAGGCCACCTGGAGCAGCCGGCTGCTTTCTTCTTCTATCAATGGCGTGACCACCGCGCTGCTTGGCAATTGCGGTGTTGGTTTTGCGCCTTGCCGGCCCGAACGGCGCGATATGCTGGTGAAGCTGATGGAAGGCGTTGAGGATTTGCCGGAAGTTGTGCTGACCGAAGGCCTGCCTTGGAATTGGGAAAGCTTCCCCGAATATCTGGATGCTTTGGATGCGCGGCCTTACGACATGGATGTCGCCGCCATGGTGACACATGCGCCCCTGCGCGTGCATGTGATGGGCGAAGCGGCCGAAGCCCATGCAGTGGCCACACCTGAACAATGCGCGGAAATGGCGCGGCTGACAGCAGAAGGCCTGGCCGCCGGCGCGCTGGGCTTTTCAACCTCGCGCGCCATTGCGCATCGCACGCTGGATGGGCGGCATATTCCAACCCTCGGCACGCCAGAGGAAGAACTGGAAACCATCGCGCGCGCCATTCGCGCGCAAGGTTCTGGCTGGATGCAGGTGATTTCGGATTTTGACGATCCGGAAGATGAATTTGCCCGCCTGCAACGTATCGCGGCGGCTTCCGGGCGGCCGATGACATTCTCTCTCCTGCAACGGGAATCCAAGCCAGGCCTGTGGCGCTGGTTGCTGGATAAGGTGGAATCCGCGCATGAAGCGGGGGTGCCGATGTATGGGCAGGTGATGGGTCGCCCCGTTGGGCTGATGTTCGGCTTTGAATTGTCGCAGCATCCCTTCCTGATGCGCGCTTCCTATCAGGCCATTCAGCACCTGCCCTTTGAACAGCGCATTGCCGCACTGCGCGACCCGGCGCTACGCGCGCGCATCATCGCCGAACCAACGGAAGACCCGGCGCTGCGTGTACGGCTGAATAATTGGGAAAAGATTTTCCCGCTTGGAAATCCGCCGGATTATGAACCGCCGCCGGAAAAATCCATCGCCGCCATGGCGGCGGCGCGTGGCATGGACCCCGCCGCGCTTTGCTATGATTTGATGATGGAACAGGATGGCCGCGCCATTCTGAACCGCCCCATTCTGAATTATGCTGATGGCGACCTGACCGCGATCCGCAATATGGTGACGCATCCGCACACACTGATGGGGCTTGGCGATGGCGGCGCGCATGTTGGCTATATCTGCGATGCTTCCTGCATGACGCATATGCTGGTGCATTGGGCGCGAGACCGCGCGCGCGGGCCGCGTTTGCCGCTGGAATTCGTGGTGAAGCGCATTTCGCGCGACAATGCGCATGCGCTTGGCCTCAAGGATCGCGGCGTGTTGGCGGTGGGCAAGAAGGCCGATATCAATGTGATTGATTTCGGCAGGCTGGGGTTGGAGATGCCGAAAATGCATTACGATTTGCCCGCCGGAGGAAAGCGCCTGATCCAGAAGGCTGATGGCTATGTCGCCACCATCGTCGCCGGCACGCCGGTTTATCGCGAAGGTGAGGCAACCGGCGCGCTGCCAGGGCGCCTGGTGCGGGGGGCGAAAGCCGCTTAGCGCCCTACCCCACCGCTGCCGGCAAGCCCGCCCAGATTTCATCAAGGCTGAGCGGGCGCGCCATCAAACCCTGATCGGCGCACCAGCGTGATGCCAATTGCAGCGCCGGGTTCAACGCGGCACGGCTGCGCGGTGCGGTGCCGGCAGCGCTGAATTGGCGCAGCACTTCAGCCACCAAAGCGGCATCACGCGCATGGGCGCCCTTCATCACCACAAGATGGTTCACAGGCTTGAAGCCGTAGCGCGCCTGAAAGGCTGCACCCGCCGCCGCGGGGTCTGGGAAAACCGTGCGCACATCATCACCTGCGGGCAGTTCAAAACCCATAATCGCGGCGTCAAGCGCGCCGCTGTCGAACATGCCATTCAGCGTTTCACTGCCCGTGGCGCGCCGCACCCAGGACGGGTCGCGGAAGCTTGGTTCATGCGCGTCTTCAAACGTCACCCACTGCATGGCATCTGCGCGGAGCCCAAAGCTTTCCTGCAAAACACCCCTGATCCACATACCGGTGGTTTGGCTATAGGCGCGCACGCCGACGCGCTTGCCTGCAAGATCAGCGGGGCTTTCAATGCCCTTGCCGGCGCGGCAGAACATCGCGGTTTCCTGAAAGCGTTCCGCCACTACCAGCGGCAGCAACACCAAATCGCGGCCCGCGGCTTTCGCCATTAGAAAAGTCGCAATCGCCATTTCGCTGATGTCAAAGCGCCCTTCGCGCACCATGGGGGCGAAGGCCTTGCTGATAGGCTTCACCACTTGCATGGCAAGGTTCAGCGTCTCGCTTTTCGTCTCGCCACGATGCAGCGCCAAGGTATGCGGGTAATCATCCACGCAAATGCTTAATGTCATGGCGTTCATGCGCCGATCTCCTCAAAGAAAGCATCCACCAAGGCGTTGAAGGCCGCCGCGCGTTCGAAATGCCCGGAATGGCCAGCCTTATGCAGCAGGGCATAGCGCGCACCCGGAATGGCACTGGCCATGGCGCGCGCGGCGAAGGGTGGCAGCACAATGTCTTCCTCGCTTGGAATGAACAGCAGGGGGCAATTCGCGGCAATGAAGGATTCCGGGGCACGGTTGCGTCCGGCTTGCAAGCGCGCGCGCACTGCTTCGCGATCAAAACCGCCGGTCAGGCCATAGACATGGTTATAAAGGTGATAAAGAGCCGGCTGTTCCGCCGCCATGCGCGCGCCGGCTGCCGGGTTGATGTTGCGCTTAAGCCCCGCTTCACGCGCCGCGGCACTTTCTTCCTGCCATGTTTTCAATTGCGATCGTTCCGGCTCCCGCATCTGGCGCGAATCGAGGGTTCCCGTGGTGGCCCCCAGCACCAGCGCCTTCACGCGGCCCGGGCGCAGCAGCGCATATTCCACCCCGGTCCAGCCGCCCATGGATTGGCAAATGATGCGGATATCGCCAAGGCCGAGTTCATCCACTAGCGCCGCCAAATCGGCCGCATAGGCGGCGGGGTCCGGGCCTTCCGCCGGCGCGGTGGAAGGGAAAAAGCCGCGATGCGAAAAGGCAACGCAAGTATAGCGCGGCGCGAAATGCGCCACCTGCTGCCACCAGGACATCAGATTCCCGCCAAGCCCATGCGCGAAAACAATGGCCGGGCCTTCGCCGGTAATTTCATAGCGGATACGCGCATCGGGCCTTTCAATCCAACCGGCACGGCGCGGCGGGGCGATGAAATCCACTGGCTTGGTCATGCTACGCTTCTCTCCCAAATCCTGGCGCGTATCATGGGCCAAAATGGCCCGCCTGTCTTGGGCTGGCATCGCCCCCAAAGCTTGCTAGGCTTCTTCCTGAAAAGCAGGAGGAGACAGGTATGGCCGCAGCTGAAGCCGATACCTTCGATTATGTCATTGTCGGTGCCGGGGCGGCGGGTTCAATCCTTGCGGCGCGGCTGACGGAAGACCCGGAAACCACAGTTTGCGTGCTGGAAGCCGGGCCACCCGATACCAACCCCTTCATTCATATTCCAGCCGGTTTCATCAAGGCTTTGGTGAACCCTGAGATCACTTGGCAATTCAGTACGGAACCCACGGAAAATACCGCGGGGCGCCGCGTGAAAACCGTGCAGGGGCGCACGCTGGGCGGCGGTTCTTCCATCAATGGCATGATCTATAATCGCGGTCAGCCAGGCGATCAGGATAGCTGGGCGCAGCGCGGCAATCGCGGTTGGGGCTATGCGGATTGCCTGCCCTATTACAAGCGCAGCGAAAAACGCCTTGGCTTTGGCGAGGAACGCCGCGGCCGCGATGGTGGCGTTCCTGTCACCGATATGGATTGGTTCAATCCGGTATCGGAAGCCTTCATTTCTGGCTGCGTTGCCGCCGGTATTCCGCGCAACCCCGATTACAATAATGGCAATCAAGCTGGCGTTGGCTATTTTCAGCGCGCCATTCATCGTGGCCGGCGTATTTCCGCCGCACGCGGTTTTCTGCATCCCGCCATGGCGCGGAAAACCTTGGATGTACGCACCAATGCCCGCGCCTGTGGGATTATTTTGGAAGGCAAGCGCGCGGTTGGCGTACGCTACCTGAACCAGCGTGGCGGCGTGCCACGTGAAGTGCGGGCGCGCCGCGAAGTGATCATCTCTGCCGGCACCGCGAATACCGCGCGGCTATTGCAGGTTTCAGGCATTGGCCCCGGCTGGCTTTTGCAAAAGCTTGGTGTGCCCGTGCTGCATGATTTGCGCGGCGTTGGTGAGAATTTTCGCGACCATTACGCGACGCGTGTTGTCATGCGCGCCAAGCCTGGTGTCACAACGCTGAATGAATTGGCTCGCGGCGTGAAGCTTGCGGGGCAAGTGGCGCGCTGGGCCATGGGGCGGCCTTCCATCCTCGCCACCGTGCCATCGCATGTCTATGTTTTCTGGAAATCCTTTGAAGGGCTGGATCAGCCTGATCTGCAATGTGTCTTCACGCCGGGTTCCTATGCGGAAGGCAAGGTCTATGTGCTGGATGATTATCCGGGTGTCACCGCAGGCGCTTGGCAGCATCGGCCGGAAAGCATCGGCTGGGTGCGCGCGAAAACTGCCGATGTTTTTGATGACCCTGAAATCCAGCCCAATTACTTGTCAGACCCTATGGACCGGCGCGTGCATCTGGGCGGCATTCGCCTGATCCGGCGCTTGCTGAATACGCCAGAATTGAAGCCCTTCCTGTCAGACGAAACCCTGCCCGGCCCGCATCTGGAATCCGACGATGAATTGCTCGATTTCGCGCGGCGCAATGGTTCGACAACCTATCATTTGATCGGCACGGCGCGCATGGGGCCGAATACAGACCCGACCGCGGTGGTAGATGACAGGCTGCGCGTGCATGGGCTGGAAGGCTTGCGCGTGGTAGATGCTTCCGTGATGCCGAACATGACTTCGGCCAATACCTACGCCACCACCATGATGATCGCGGAAAAGGCATCGGATTTCATTCGCGGCCGCCCGCCGCTTGAGCCGATGTTATAAAGTTCGGAGGACCCAACAATGGAATTGCCGCTGTACGGCATGCGCGTGATTGAAGTGGGCCAGGCACTGGCTGGCCCTTTGGCCGGTGTAATTTTGGCCGATATGGGCGCCGATGTGATCAAGGTGGAAAAGCCGGACGGCGGGGATGATGCGCGCGCCTGGGGCCCTCCCTTCGGGCCAGATGGAGAGACTTCGCTTTATTTTCATGGGCAAAATCGCAATAAGCGTTCCATCACGCTTGATCTGAAAAAGCCGGAAGATGTTGAGGCGCTACACAAGCTAGTGGAAACCGCCGATGTGCTGATCCAGAATCTGCGCCCCGGCGTGGTGGATGAAATCGGCATTGGGCCGGAAGCCATGCTGAAGCGCCATCCACGCTTGGTTTATTGTTCCATTTGGGCCTTTGGCTATGAAGGCCCGATGCGGCTGAACCCGGGTTTCGACCCTCTGTTGCAAGCCTATGGCGGGATGATGTCTGTCACCGGCCGCCCGGAGGACCCGCCCACGTTTTGCGGTGCTTCCATTAATGACAAGGCGACAGGCATGTTCTGCGTGATTGGTGCGCTGGCCGCGCTGCGCCAACGGGATCGCACCGGCCAAGGGTGCCTGGTGGATACATCACTACTTGAAAGCGCGGTGCATTGGGTGGAGGGCCATGTGAATAATCATGTGGCGAGTGGTGAAATCCCCAAGCGCCACGGCACGGGCGGCGCCGTGATTGTGCCCTATCAAGTATTTGATACAGCCGATCGGCCGCTTTGCCTCGCTGCCGGTAATGACCGGCTTTGGGCGCGCTGCGCGAAGGTTCTGGGCCATACGGAATGGGCAAATGACCCGCGCTTTGCGACCGGCCCGGCGCGCGTACGGAACAAGGCAGCGCTTTTGCCGATGATCGCCGAAGCGCTCCGCCAAAGGCCGCGCGATCGTTGGCTGACCGCATTGGAAGCCGCCGGCGTGCCGAGCGGGCCGGTGAATGACATTGGCGAACTGGTCGCAAGCGAACAATTCACCGCCATCAACATGATGCAAAACCTGCCGGAAGGCGGGCCGCGCGTGGTGGGCTTACCCATTTCCTTCAATCGTCGCCGGCCGGTGTCCCCTCGGCCAGCGCCGCGCTTGGGGCAGCATAATCGGGAGATTCTGGGGCGGCACTAGGCTGCCCAGCGGGAAATATCGGCCCGTAAAGGCGCGAAAAGAGTCGACAGAAGCGTCATATGCCCTATCTTCCTGAAAGGCCGCCACCAAGCCGGGGATTGCCAATCTTATGACCAATACCGCGGTGCCACCGCGTCAGTCATCACTGTTGCTTGGCATTTTCTTCATGTGTGCGGCCTGCACGCTGTTTCCCATTATGAACGGCATCGTGCAGGTCTTGAGCCGTACCTACCCATCGGAACAGATCATTTGGGCGCGCACGACCGGGCATTTGCTGATTGTGCTGGCGTTGATTGTGCCACGCTATGGCCTGGCAGTGTTGCAAAGTCGCAAGCCGACCGTGCAAATCTCACGTTCCTTGCTGCTTTTGGCTTCAACTACTTTTTTCTTTTTCTCGGTGAAGCATGTGCCGCTGGCCAAGGCTTCCTCCATTTCCTTTATGTCACCTTTTTTCGTGACGCTCCTCGCCTTCCCCATGCTCGGGGAACAAATCGGTTGGAAACGCCTGGCAGCAGTGACGGTGGGTTTCATGGGCGTGCTGGTAGTGATCCGCCCAGGGTCAGAGGTTTTTCAACCCGCCGCGCTTGGCATTGTGGCCAGCGCTTTTTGCTACGGCATTTACCAGATACTCACGCGTAAGATGGCCGGGCTGGATCGGCCTGAGACTTCGGTGATGTATAGTGGGTTGATTGGCACGCTGGTGATGTGCTGCGTCATTCCCTTTGTTTGGACCCCCATTCAGGGTTGGGGAGATGTATTTTGGCATCTTATGCTAGGCGTATTGGGCGCCGGCGGACATTGGTGCGTGGCCAAGGCCATGACCTATGGCGCGGCAAATGTTATTGCCCCCTTCCAGTATTGGCAAATGATCGGCGCCATTGCGGTGGGCTATGCCATTACCGGGCTTTGGCCGGACCAATGGACCTGGCTGGGCGCAAGCATCATCATCGGGGCCGGGCTATATATCGCTGTCACGGAAACCAGGGCGCGCAAGGCGTGAAGCACCCCCCTTGCCATCGGGGCGACTTCGGCGAAGCATAAGCTGGCCTCTTCAGGGAGTTTGACATGGCGCGCAACAAGACCTTTCCGGATTTCGATACGGCGGTGGCCGATATTCCGGATGGCGCGGTGATTGCCATAGGCGGCTTCGCCGGGCCGGGCACGCCGTATAATCTGATCGCCGCCTTGGCGCGGCATGGCGCGAAGCGGCTGACCTGCATCGCCAATACTACCGGCGGCGCGCATAAGCCGCGCATGCCCGATATCGGCATGCTGGTGGAAAACGGCCAAGTCGCGAAGGTGATTTGCGCCTTCACCGCGGCCACGCGCGCATCCGATGTGATCCCTTTCACCAAATATTATGAAGCCGGAGAGGTAGAGGCGGAAATCGTCCCGCAAGGCACTTTGGCAGAGCGGCTACGCGCTGCGGGCGCCGGCATTCCAGCCTTCTATACGCCCACTGCTGTCGGTACCGAATTGGCCGAAGGGCGCGAAACACGAGAGATCAATGGCAGGCGCTATTTGTTGGAATATGCGCTACCCGTGGATTACGCCTTCATTCGCGCCGCACGGGCGGATGCTGCCGGCAATCTGCGCTTTCATCGTAGCCAGCGGAATTTCAATCCCTTGATGGCCATGGCAGCCAAAACCACGATTGTTGAGGTGGAAGAAGACATCCTTTCCCCCGGCGCAATAGACGCTGATGATGTGCATACTCCCGGCCTTGTGGTGCATCGGCTGGTCCGCGTACCACCACCCCCCTTGGGCTTATGGACCCGCAAGCGGGAGGCCGCACGATGAGCTGGACACGCATGCAAATGGCCGAAAGACTGGTGCAGGAATTCCAGGATGGCTGGGTGGTCAATCTGGGTGTGGGTATGCCGACGATGATTGCCGATGTGCCCATGGGTGATCGCGACATCATCTTCCACGCCGAAAATGGCGTGATCGGCTATGGCGCAGTCTGCGCGCCAGGGACCGAGGATTTGAACCTGGTGAATGCCGGCGGGCAGAATGTGGTGCTCAATCCCGGCGCATCCATTGTCCATCACGCCGATAGCTTTGCACTGATCCGTGGCGGGCGGATGGATGTGACGGTGATGGGCGCCTATGAAGTATCGGCGAATGGTGATTTCGCGAATTGGAAGCTGAAAGGTGCCAAGGGCGGTGGCATTGGCGGTGCGATGGACCTTGCCGCCTGTGCCCAGCGCGTTTTCATCATGCTTGAACATCGTACGCGTGATGGGGCTTCCCGATTGCTGCCACGCTGCAGCCTACCGATTACGGCGGCAGGTGTTGTGACCCTGGTGGTGACAGATCTCGGCCTATTCGCACCGATGGGTGAAGGCTTCGCTTTACGAGACCTGGCCCCTGGCGTCACACTGGAAGAAGTGCGCGCCGCAACCGCCTGCCCTATTATTGCTTAAAGAAAGATCATGGCCGTGCTGATTGACTATTACGTTTCGCTCAATTCCCCCTGGACCCATCTGGGTGCGGCACGCATCGAAGCCCTGGCCGCGCAGCATGGGGCGGAGCTTCGCATCTGGCCGGTGGATTTCGGCACCATTTTCGCGGGCTCGGGTGGCCTACCCTTGCCGAAGCGCTCTCCGCAACGCCAAGCCTATCGCATGCAGGAATTGCAGCGCTGGCGTGATGCGCTAGGCATTCCCATCAAGCTTCAGCCCAAGCATTTCCCGGCCAATGAATTGCCCGGTGCGGCAGCGGTGATTGCGCTGCGCGAAACCCAGGGCCATGCACCCGCCATCCGCTTGGCGCATCGCATCCTGAAGGCGCTGTGGCAGGAAGACCAGGATACGGGTGATGCCGCCACACTAGCCGCGCTGATGCGTGATTGTGGCTTAGATGCGAATGCGCTGCTGCGCTTGGCTGAAGACCCGCGCTGGCTGGAACAGCGTAAGGCCGATACCGCCGCCGCGCTGGAACGGGGCGTTTTTGGCGCGCCTTCCTATGTGATTGGTGAAGATATTTTCTGGGGTCAGGATAGGCTTGAATTCGTTGCCAAGCGCTTGAGCAAAGGCGCTTGATGTATAGTGGGAAGTCCATCGCCAGGCTGGAAGATACGCGGTTTCTGACCGGCAAGGGCCGCTATGTGGCTGACTTGCTGCCGGCGGATGCGCTGCATGCCGTGGTGCTGCGTTCGCCGCATGCCCATGCGGATTTGGGCGCCATCAATACGGAAATGGCGCGCGCCATGCCCGGCATAGTGGGCATTTTCACCTCTGCCGATTTGGCGGCGGATAATCTGGCGCCGCTGCCTTGCACCGCAGTGCTCGCAAGTGTCTCGCCCATGATTGTGCCACCGCGCCCAGTTCTTGCCAGCAATCGCGTACGGCATTTGGGCGAAGCAGTGGCCCTTGTTATCGCCACCAGCGCCGCTGCTGCGCGTGATGCGGCTGAGGCGATTGAGGTCAGCTATGACGCCCTGCCCGCCATGATCGATGGCGCCAGCGCGCTTGCTGCTGATGCAGCGCAGATCTGGCCTGAGGCACCTGGCAATGAAGCCTTTCGTTTTCTGAAAGGTGATCGCGCCGCAACCGATGCGGCTTTCGCACAAGCAGACCACATCATCAGTGCAGATCTTTTCAATAATCGTGTGCATGCCGCGCCGATTGAACCGCGTGCCGCGCTCGCGCAGTTTGATGGTAGGCGGTTTGAGCTGATTTTCACCGGCATGGGGGTGCATGGCATTCGCCGGCAGCTTGCGACGGTCTTTCGGTTGCCGGAAGAAGCCTTTCATCTCGTTTGCCCCGATGTGGGTGGCGGTTTCGGCGCCAAGAACTTCCTGTTTCCTGAATATGTCTTGGCGCTTTGGGCGGCGCGTAAGCTTGGCCGGGTAATTTCCTGGCAGGCAGAGCCGAGTGAGGAATTCGCCGCCGCCGTTCATGGCCGCGATCTGCGCGCCAAGGCGCGGCTGGCGCTCGATAAGGCAGGGCGCTTTTTGGCGCTGGAAATTAGCAGCGTTGCGGATATGGGCGCCTATCTTTCCGCTGTCGGGCCGCATTGCCCAACCAATGCCTTTTCCACGGCCATGGGCGGCGTTTACGCCATACCTGCCATGCATCTGGAAGTACGCGGTGCTTTCACCAATAGCCTGCCCGTGGATGCTTATCGCGGTGCAGGCAAGCCTGAAGCAAATTACATCATCGAACGCCTGGTGGATGACGCAGCGCGCGTTTTGGGCCGCGATCCATCTGCACTCCGTGCCATGAATATGCTGCCCGATACGCCGCATCGCACCGCCATGGGCATGGCAGTTGATGGCGGACGCTTTGCCGCCAATCTTGCCGTTTTGGACAAGGCTTCAGATGCTGCTGGCTTTGCCGCACGGCGGGCGGCAGCGGCGCGGCGCGGGATGCTACTGGGCCGCGGCATTGCCTGTTTTCTGGAAACCGCGCGCGGTGCGCCGGGTGAATGGGCTTCAGTTGCCGTGGATACATCGGGCCACGCCACCGCTGCCATTGGGACGCAAAGCAATGGCCAAGGCCATGAAACCAGCTATGCGCAAATTGTCGCGGATAGGCTTGGCATGACGCCCGCCGATATCCGCATCCTACAGGCCGATACGCAATTGCTGCCCAATGGCAATGGCCATGGCGGTGCGCGTTCGCTGCATTTGGGCGGTGGCGCGCTTGTGCTGGCCTTGGACGCGCTGATGGAGAAAGCGCGCTTGATCGCCGCGCATTTGCTGCAGGCTGACCCGGCCGCGCTTTCCTTCGCTGAAGGGCGCTTCACCCTGCCGGATGGTGATCGCTTCATCACCATCGCAGAACTCGCCCGCGCAGCGGAAGATGCCGCCAGCCTGCCGGAAGGTATGACACCAGGGCTTTTCGCTTCTGGCCATAATACATCCGATCTGGTCACCTTCCCCAATGGCTGCCAAGCCGCCGAGGTGGAGATTGACCCCGATACCGGCCATCTGCGCCTCACGCGCTATGTCGCGGTGGATGATTACGGGCGTTTGGTGAACCCACGCCTAACAGAAGGCCAGGTGCAAGGAGGCATTGTACAAGGCATTGGCCAGGCCCTGCTGGAAGACATCATCTATGATCCCTCATCGGGCCAATTACTGACTGGCTCTTTGATGGATTATGCGCTGCCGCGCGCGGATGATCTGCCACCGATTGAAGTTGTTTTGGAAGGCACGCCCACGGCTTCCAATCCGCTTGGCGTGAAGGGTTCCGGCCAGGCCGGCGCCATTGCCGGGCCGCAAACCGTGATGAACGCCGTTGCGGATGCACTTGCCTTGCGCGGCGCAACAGCGCCGGATATGCCCGCCACACCAGAAAAGATTTGGCGCGCCCTGCAACAAGCCGCCGCTCAACAGAATAAGGAATTAACGCCATGACCTATCAAGTCACGCGGGATTTCATCGGTTACGGCGCCAATCCGCCTGATCCGCAATGGCCGGGCGGCGCGAAAATCGCCGTGAATTTTGTTATCAATTACGAAGAAGGGTCCGAACCTTCCTTCGAACTTGGTGATGGCGTGACGGAAAATGGCCTGACCGAAGCTCATGGCCTCAATCAGGTGAAATCCGGCCGCGATTTGGCGGCGGAAGGCATGTTTGAATATGGCAGCCGGGTTGGCTTCTGGCGCCTGCATCGCCTGTTTCAGGAGCGCAATCTGCCGGTGACGATTTTCGGCTGCGCCTTGGCGCTGGAACGCAATCCGGAAGCCGCCGCCGCCATCAAGGCCGCTGGCTATGATGTCTGTTCCCATGGCTGGCGCTGGGTGAAGCATTTCGAATTGTCAGAAGAAGAAGAACGCGACCATATCCGCAAAGCAATCGAAAGCCAGCAAAAAACCGTGGGCCACCGCCCGGATGGCTGGTATTGCCGCTATGGACCTTCCGTAAACACGCGCCGACTGGTCGCCGAAGAAGGCGGCTTTTTGTATGACAGCGATTATTACGGCGATGAATTGCCCATCTGGACGCGCGTGAATGGCAAGCCGCATCTGATCGTGCCCTATTCGCTCACGAATAATGATGGAAAATACGCAGGCTGGATGGGCACATCGGATGATTGGTTTTCCTATATCCGTGATGCTTTCGATATGCTTTATGATGAAGGCCAGAAAGGTCAGCCCAAGATGATGTCAGTTGGGCTGCATATGCGCCTGATCGGCCACCCCGCCCGCGCTGTCGCGCTGCAAAAGCTGCTGGATTATATGGCGCAGAAGCGCGATGTGTGGATAACCCGCCGCGTGGATATCGCCCGCCATTGGATGGCAGTACATCCCGCGAAGTGAAGCACGCCAAGCGAGCAGGCAAATGCGCGCCTGCCTGCCATTATCGCAGGCAGGCAGGCGAAATTTCTTGAGATATTCGGCCTGGGCCACTCGACGCTTAGACCGCCCCATGATGGACTAAGAACAATAACCCTAACCTGGAGGACTTCCCGATGCTGAAACAACTCCTTGCCGGTGTCGTCTTGGCAAGTGGCGTCACCTTTTCCGCGCTGGCGCAGCTACCAACCCTGCCGGCCGGCGCGCCCATCCGCATTTCCGCTGTCACTCAGCCGCTGCCGACCCAGCCGCAATATACGCGGGTAGATGTTCCGGTGCTGCGTGATGGCACAGCGGCACGCAGCAATGGGCGCGTGCAGGTGACACTCTCCACCCATGCGGAACGTAACCTCGCGGGCAATGAAATTGTGCGCTTGGTTCGTGCCGGCCAAGTGGAAATAGGCGCTGGGACGCTCACCACTCTTTCTGGCGATGTTCCTATCCTGGATGGCATTGACCTTGCCGGTCTGGCGCCGGACATCAACGACGCTCGACGGATCGCGGAAGCCGTGCTGCCTGTTGCCAATCGGGACCTTGAAAGATTTGGTGCGCGCCTGGTCGCCATGTATCCCTTTCCGGCGCAGGTTGTATTCTGCCGCGCTGCGTTCACTAGCCTGAATGATTTGCGCGGCCGGCGTATTCGCACCTTCGGCAATTCACTGGTGGATTTCTTCACCGCTCTGGGCGCGCAGCCTGTCAGCATTGGCTTTCCGGAAGTTTATTCCGCGCTGGAACGTGGCGTAGTGGATTGCGCCATTACCGGTTCGGGTTCCGGCGCCGCCGCGCGCTGGCCGGAAGTTTCCACACATATCTCTGACCTGCCGGTTTCCTGGGCGGTTGCGGGTTACCTTGTCAATCTGAATTGGTGGAACCGGCTGGAACCCGCGGTGCGCGATTTCATGGAAGCCACCATGAAGGAAGTCAGCAATCAGCAATGGGCGCTGGGCCTTGCCGCAACGCGTGATGGCATTGATTGCAATATTGGTCGCGCCGCCGGTTGCAGCATCCATAATCTTGCCGCGCGGCCAATGACGGAAGTGACTGCCTCCGCCGCCGACAAGGCGCAGGCGAAGGAGATTTTCCGCACCACGGTCCTTCCCGGCTGGGTGCGCCGCTGCGGCGCGCGCTGCGGTGAAGTCTATAACGACGTGATTGCGCCGATCAGCGGCGTGCGCTTCGGCGGATGAGTAACGCCAGCAATACTGCGCCAGCATGGCTGCACATGGCGCGGCGGCTCCGCCAGGGGGTTGCCGCGCTGGCTGCCGTGATGGCGTATATTGCCGGCTGGAATTATATTCTATGCGCCTGCTTCATCACTTTTGACATTGTGGCGCGTAGTTTTTTTGGATTTTCGTCCAAGGCTACGGTCGAAGTCACTGGCTATATGCTGGCGGGCGGAATTGCCTGGGCCTTGGCGCATACGCTGGCGCGGCGTGCGCACATTCGCGTGGACGTCTTCATGATGCGCCTGCCGCTTGGGCTGCGCGCCTGGCTGCATCTTTTCTCCTTGGCCTTGCTTTTGGGCCTGGGCATTTTCTTCGCCTGGGCCGCGCTGGAATTGGTGGATGAAAGCGCGCTGTTCAACGCGCATGACAATTCCGCGCTCAGGATTGAAATGATTTGGCCACAAGGCATCTGGGCCTTTGGCATCATAAGCTTCGCCATTATGGGGCTCGTGCTGATGCTGGAGGCCAGCCTTGCGATACTGGCAGGCAAGCCAGAAGAATTAGACCGGCTGCTTGGTTCCCGCAGCCTGGAAGATGAAACCGAAGAAGCGCTTGAAGCCGTTGCCATGGCGCATGAAGCGCCGAGGCCGCAAGCATGATAGCCATCGTCTTCCTGCTGGGGCTTTTGGCTGTCACCATCTTCGCTGCTGCCACTGGTGCACAGGCGTTACCCACTGCTGAAATTCTGATGCTCGTGGGTATTTTTGTGCTGTTCTTTGGCTCCGGCGTTTATATCGCTGCGGTGCTTGGCATTCTTGGTGTCTTGGTCGGTTTTTTATTCTCTGACCGGCCTTGGTGGGCGTTCATGGGGCAAACACTCTGGGGTCCATCTTCCAATTTTGTGCTGGTTGCGGTTCCGCTATTCTTGTTGATGGGCGAAATCCTATTGCGCGCAGGTCTTTCAGATCGGCTCTATCGCGCGCTGAATGTCTGGCTCAACCGGATGCCCGGCGGGCTGCTGCATACCAATATCGTCTCCTGCGCGGTATTTTCTGCCATCTCCGGCAGTTCGGTCGCGACCGCCGCCACCATGGGTTCCGTGGCACTGCCCTATTTCCAGGACACGAAATACAGCCAACGCATGGTGCTGGGCTCACTCGCGGCCGGGGGCGCCCTGGGTAATCTCATCCCCCCTGGTATTACCTTCATCATTTATGGGCTTATCACCGAAACCTCAGTCGGCGCGCTTTATATCGCCGCAATTATTCCATCGCTGCTTGTCACTGGGCTTTTCATTATGGTGATCCTGGCACATGGCCTGACCCACCCCATGGAAAAGCCAGCCAAGCTGCCGCTTGGTGTTAAGCTGCGCGCGCTGATCGATCTTGTCCCAACTCTATTACTGATCCTGCTGGTGCTCGGTTCGATCTATGGTGGCTTTGCAACTCCCACGGAAGCAGCCGCACTCGGCGTTGTCGGTGCCGCAGCATTCGCCGCGCTTGAAGGTAAGTTGACAGTCCGCATGCTGAACGCCTCAGCCGAAGCGACTGCGCGTAATACTGCGCTGCTTGGGCTCATTCTTTTTGGCGCCTATCTGCTGAATTATATCCTGACGCTGATCAATGTGCCGCAGGCGCTGGCCGGTATGATCTCTGGCCTGCCCATTCCGCCTTGGGCCATTATGCTCTGCATCATCGCCCTGTACGTGGCGCTCGGTACCTTCATGGAAGGCTTTTCCATGATCATCACGACGGTGCCCGTGGTTTTTCCGATTGTCACGGCGCTGGGTTACGACCCCATCTGGTTTGGCGTGATTGTGACCATGCTGGTTGAAATCGCCCAGATTAGCCCGCCAGATGGTACTGTCATGTATGTGTTGCAGGGCATGCGAAGCCGTCCAGGCCCCATCACGGATGTCTTCGCCGGCGTCATGCCTTTCCTTGCTGTCTATCTTTTAGCGGTAGCCCTTCTGATGATATTTCCCAGCTTGGCACTTTGGCTGCCAAGCATCATGAGCTGACCTTTTCCAACGGATACCAATCGTGAGCACCGAATCCACACCACGCCCCATTCGTATTGCTGTTGATATCGGTGGCACCTTCACCGATCTGCAAATTCTTGATGCGCGGCTTGGCGTGGCGCAGGCGTGGAAGACGCCGACCACACCGGAAGATCCTTCAATTGGCCTCATGACCGGCATCAAGGAGGCCGCTGCACGTTTCGGCTTTGCGCTGTCCGAGGTTGGGCTTTTGCTGCATGGCACCACCATTGCCACCAATGCTGTCTTGGAAAGAAAGCTCGCCCGCGGCGTATTGCTGACGACGGCAGGGTTTGAGGATGTATTGGAAATCAACCGTCATGTGCGGCGCGATATTTACGGCCTGGCGCAGGAACCCTTCCCAACCCTGATCCCGCGCGACCGGCGCCTTGGTGTGCAGGAGCGCTTGCGCGCCGATGGCAGCGCCGAAATCCCCCTGGACGAAGCACAATTGCCAG
>JBEDHL010000259.1:0-13919 GCA_041174145.1 Pseudomonadota bacterium | reverse complement strand
CCCCCAGCCGAGCGCGAGGCCCGCGCCGCGCAGCAGCAGCAAAAGCCCAGCGAGTGCCGCGAAGGCCACCACCGCCCCGGCGGTATAGGCGGCGGCTTCCTCGGCAGTTTTGCGACCGGCGCGCTGGCAGTTTTGGTGGCGAGCCCTTGCACAGCCCCCTTCATGGCGGCAGCGATTGGCGCAGCCTTGGTCATGCCGGCACCGGCGACCATCGCGGTTTTTGTGGCGCTTGGCCTTGGGCTGGCCGCGCCCACCTTGCTGCTGGCCCTGGCGCCGGGGCTGGCGCGGGTGCTGCCACGGCCTGGCCCCTGGATGGAAAAGCTCCGGCGCATCATGGCCTGGCCAATGTATGCGGCGGCGCTTTGGCTGGTTTCCGTGCTTTGGGCGCAAAGCGGCGGGCTTGGCGTGGCGCTGGCGCTGGCCGGCGCACTTGGCCTTGGGCTTGCCGCCTGGGCCTTGGGCCGCGCGCAACGCCAGGGCCGGGGCGGGCTTGGCGCGGTTTTGGCCGCGCTTGCGCTGCTATTCGCCCTGCCCTTCGGCCTGAGTGCCTCCCCCAGCGCTGCCCCCACGCCGGAAAGCGCCGAGAGCTGGAGCACCCAAAGGGTCGAAGCGCTGCGCGCTGAAGGCCGGGGCGTGTTCCTGAATGTCACCGCTGCCTGGTGCATCACCTGCCAAGTGAATGAACGCTTGGCACTCCGCCGAGACGCAGTGCAAGCGGCCATGGCGGCGCGCGGCATTGCTTATCTGAAGGCGGATTGGACGCGCGGCGATCCCGCCATCACCGCGCTGCTCCGCACCCATGGGCGGGAAGGCGTGCCGCTATACCTGTTTTGGCCACCAGGCGGCGGCGAGGCGCAGATCCTGCCCGAAGTGCTGACCGAAGCCATGGTGCTGCGCCAAATCGGCGCACCCTGAGCTTAGTGCTTGACGTCCCCCGGGGGCGGCGCGGTATCTCCTGCATATCGGCATCAAGACCGGGTTCAGCGCGCATGCGCTGGCGCAAGATGAGGCTGGCTTGGCTTTTGTAACGCGTTTCCGCGCTTGGCCGGCATTTTGGTCCTGCGCGCCCAGGGTATCTGCCATGCCGCTTGCCGAAGCCACCAATAATCCAAAGGCCGTGCCGGATTTCCTCCGGCTTGTGGGAACTGAGCTTTGGGCTTCACGCCTCGCTGATTTGGGCCAGCGCGCGCAATCCAGCGCTTTTCTGGGCCGTGCCACGCAACATCGCCATGCCTTGGAATTTGCCTTGGCGCGTGCCGCGCGCGGCGCAGCACAGGGCAGCGCGGAACGCCGCGCACTTCGCTTCGCGGCTGAGGCAGTGCAACTCGCCAAAAACCTACCCGAATCTCCGCGCGCCAAGCTGCGCGCCCTGATCACTGAAGGGCTTTCCGGCGAAGCCACGCTGATCCCGCTATTCCATTTGCTGCGCAGCGCGGCGCTTTATCGCGCGCAGGGCTTTGAGGTGCGCTTTTCTGGCCTTGCGGAAGATAGCGCACATGATCTGACCATCAGCCGCGGCGGCGCGGTGGCGGAAGTTGTGTGCGAAACACTCTCGGCCGAAGAAGGCCGGCCCGTGCAACGCGGCCATTGGTATGCGCTGATGGATAGCGTCAATCCTGAATTGCAAACCTGGCTTGCCGCGCATCCCGGCCGCTATGTGCTGCGCATGACGCTGCCGGAAGGCCTCGCCGGGCCGGATAAGGCCGCTGAATTGCAGCGCCGCATCATGGCGATGTTGGCCGCCGAGAAACGCCAGGATAGCAGCGCTGACGCCGTGCTGAAGTTGGACCCCCTGGTGCTGGCTGGCGCGCAGGCTGATCCGCTGCCCGGGCGGCTCCGTCAGCAATTCGGGCCAGAGGCGCATTTGGCCGTAACAGGTGATCCTGCTGGCGGTTCAGTATTCGTGCTGGCCGCGCGGGCAGGTCAGGAAAACAGTATTTCGGATACGGTGGCCGCGCGCATTGCTAGCGCTGCAGCAACGCGACTTTCCGGCAGCAAACCAGGCATTGTTTCCATCTTCATCGAAGATATGGACCGCGCCGAATGGCGCAGCCTTCGCGATGAATTGGCACTGGAAGGCGCGGTGCGGCGCTTTCTGGCGGGCCATGCCGCGCGGCGCGTGGTGGCCGCTGCCTGTTCCTCCCGCGCGGAGCTTTTCGGCCTCGCGCCACCTGATGCGGTGCCGGGTGGGGAGTTGCGCTTTCGCAACCCTGCCCACCCTGCTGCCAAATCCAGCGCGCTGGCGCCGGCCATTACCTCGACAAGTTGATCAATCGAGCTTGATATCAGCGCCGCGCACCAAGGCAGCGTAGCGTTCAGCATCGTTTTTCAGCATCGCCGCCGCATCGGCCTGGCTGCCGCCACCGATCAGAAAGCCGGCGTCACGCACGCGCTGGCGCAGCGTGGGATCAGCGAAAGCCTTATTCACCGCCGCCACCCAGCGTTCGGCAATCGGCGTTGGCAGGCCGGGCGGGCCCATCAGCATATACCAAACATTGGCGTCAAAACCTGGAAAGCCAAGCTCTGCCACGGTTGGCACATCAGGCAGCCATTCCACGCGCTGCGGCAGCGTGACTGCCAGCGCACGCACACGCCCCGCGCGGATATGCGGCAGGTAAGTCGGCAGCGTATCAATGGCGAGGTCTATGCGCCCGGCCAGGATTTCATTCACTGCCTGGCCTGTGCCACGGAAAGGCACATGCGTCATCCGCACACCAGCAGCAGAGGAAAGCAATTCCGCCGCCAAATGCTGCTGTGTCGCAACACCAGATGATGAGTAATTCAGCACCCCAGGTTCGCGCCGCGCGCGTTCAATCAAATCCCGCATTGTCGCCGATGGCGCATTGGTCGGCACCACGGCCACCAGCGGCACGGTCGCGGCATGCACCACCGCTACTTGGTCGCGGTAAATGTCGAAGGGCGGCGGGTTCATCAGCGGCGGCACCACGGCGGATGCGCTGATGGTTGTCATCAACATGGTATAGCCATCGGGCCGCGCGCGAGACAGCGCAGCAACAGCAAGTGTCCCCGAAGCGCCGGGGCGGTTTTCCACCGCAATGGTCTGGCGAAACTCATCCTGCAAAAATGGCTGCAGGAAGCGCGAAATGATATCCGTCCCGCCCCCTGGTGCGAAACCCACCAGCATTGTGATGGCACGTGAGGGATAATCCTGCTGCGCCCCGGCCGTTGCGGGCAACAAACCCGCAAGGCCAAGCGCGCCGAAACTCCGGCGCGCGATTTTTGTTTTCATTGTTTCCTCCCGGCTTTTGTTAATTTAGCGTCCCGTAAATTGCGGCGCGCGCTTATTGAGGAAGGCGCTGACCCCTTCCTGGAAATCGGCGCTGGTGAAGCACATGGTCACCAGATCATCGCCTTCAACCTCGCTGGTTGCCTTGCGCAAACGGCGGATCGCTTCCTTGGTGGCGCGCAGCGTGAGCGGCGCAAGGCCCGAGATATTGGTGGCCAATTCCATGGCACGCGCCGCCACATCATCCGGCGCTTCCAGCATTTCGGAAATCAGGCCGATATGCTTCGCCTCATCCGCGCTGAACAAGCGCGCGGTCATGATCATTTCCGTCACCGCGGCGGGGCCAACCAACGCATAGAAGCGCGCGAAATTATGCATGTTGAGGATATTGCCAAGCGTCTTCGCAATCGGCAGGCCGAAGCGGGCACCCTTGTCGGCAATGCGGATATCGCAGCAGCCAGCAATGCCAAGCCCACCGCCCGTGCAGGCGCCGGTGATGGCCGCGATCACGGGCTTGGTGCAGCTCTCCAGCGCGCCCAGCACCTTATCAATGCGGGCTTCATAATTCAGCGCGTCTTCGGCGGTGCGGAATTCGCGGAATTGGGAAATATCGGTGCCAGAGGCGAAAGCCTTGCCGCCGGCGCCCATAATGACCCATACGCGAATCGCAGGATCAGCGCTGATTTCATCGGCCAGTTCAGCCAAGCGCGCATACATGGCGAAGGTCATGGCATTGCGCGCCTGCGGGCGGTTGAAGGTGGTCCAGGCAATGCCGCCTTCGCGGATTTCGTGCAGCAGATCTTCGCTCATGGTCATATCCTCAGGTTTGGTGGGCGCATGGGTAGCGCGCGGCGCGGGCGCGTCAACCCGGTCTCTTGCCCGGGGGCGGCGGCAATGCCAACAAGGCACCGAATTTTCCTGGAGACACCGCCATGATGCCGCTTTCCCGCTTCACCGTGCTTGACCTGACCCGCGTGCGTTCCGGCCCCACCTGCGTGCGCCAGCTCGCGGATTGGGGGGCGAATGTGATCAAGGTGGAAGCCACCGATGAAGTAGATACCGGCAAAGGCATGGGCGGAGAGCGCCATGGCCCGGATTTCCAGAATACCCATCGCAACAAGCGCGGTATGACGCTGAATTTGAAGGCACCCGAAGGCTTGGCCGCGTTTCGCCGAATGGTCGAAAAAGCCGATGTCGTGGTTGAAAATTACCGCCCGGATGTGAAGGAACGGCTCGGCATTGATTTCGCCGCGCTATCGGCGGTGAACCCGCGCATTGTGCTGGGCTCGATTTCTGGCTTTGGTCAGGATGGGCCCTATGCCAAGCGTCCGGGCTTTGACCAGATCGCGCAGGGCATGGGCGGCATCATGAGTGTCACCGGCATGCCCGGCCAGGGCCCGGTGCGCGCCGGCATTCCTGTCGCGGACCTGACGGCGGGGCTTTACACCGCGATCGGCATTCTGGTGGCGCTGCTGGAGCGCGAGACAACCGGCAAGGGCCGCTGGGTGCATACCAGCCTTTTGGAAGCCATGATTGCCATGATGGATTTCCAGGCCACACGCTGGACCATGAAGGGTGATATCCCCGGCCAGGCCGGCAATGACCACCCGACCACCACGCCGACCGGCCTGTTCCGCACCAAGGATGGGCTGATGAACCTCGCCGGCGGCGGGCAGCAAATGTGGGATCGCATTGTGGCGACCCTTGGCATTGAGGAAGAAGCCAAGGACCCCGCCTTCGCCACCGACAAATCGCGCCACGCCAATCGCGACAAGACCAATGCGCTGTTGCAATCGCGCCTGATCGAAAAAACCACCGCCGAATGGGTGGAAGGGTTGAACAAGGCCGGCGTGCCGAGCGGCCCGGTCTATTCCATGGATCAGGTTTTCGCCGATACGCAGGTGAAGCATCTGGGCATGGCGATGCCGGTGGCCCATCCTGCCCTTGGCGAAATCGCCCTGGTGCGGGCGCCAATGCAGATTGCTGGCGTTGCTTGCGCGCGCACCCCAACCCCGGAACGCGGTGAGCATACTGACCAGATCTTAAGCGAATTTGGCTTTTCTGCCGCGGAAATCGCCGCACTCCGCGCCGCGCGCGCGATTTGACGCGGCGCTGCTGACTTGACCGCCAAGCCCCCGGCGCCCATTCCGGGGGCTTGAAGACCGATCTTTCCATTATGCCGCTGCTGGCCCTGGCCGCTTTCGCGACCGGGGGCGGGATTCGCATGCTCGACCCGCTGCTGCCCATGCTCGCTTCGGATTTCGGCGTGACGGTGGCGGGTGCGGCGCCAGTGCTGGCTGGGTTTTCCATCGCCTATGGCGCGGGGCAATTGGTGATCGGGCCGCTCGGCGATCGCTACGGCAAGCTTCGCGTCGCCTGGTTTGCGCTGCTGCTTTACGGCTTTGGCCTTGCGGCCTGTACCCTCGCTTGGGATCTCTCGGCCATGGTGGCGTTCCGCACGCTGACGGGGCTGCTGGCGGGCGCGGTTATTCCCTTGGCGCTGGCCTGGATTGGCGATGCGGTACCCTATGCCGAGAGGCAGGCGACCATTGGGCGGTTTTTGACCGGCATGGTGATGGCGCAGCTTTTGGTGGGGCCGCTTTCCGGGGTGCTGGCGGAATTGGCCGGCTGGCGCGCTTCCTTCCTGGTGCTGGCTTTGCTGGCGCTGGTGGTCTCGATGCTGCTTGGGCGGCGGCTGGGGCCGGATTTGTTTCGGCTGGAATCATCCGAGGCCGGGCTTGGCTTCCGCGCGAGTTTTCGGCCGTATTTGACCCTATTGTCGCGCCCTGCCGGGCGGCGCCTGATGGTGGCGGCCTTTATTGATGGCGCGGTGCTGTTTGGCGGCGCCTTTCCGCTGACGGGTTCATTGCTGATTGAACGCTTCGGCTATTCGCCGGCGCTGGCGGGGCTGGTGGTGGCGGGGTTCGGGCTTGGCGCCTTTACCTATACGCGGCTGGCGAAAACCCTGGTGGCGCGGTTTGGCGAAAAGCGCTTGCTCACCCTGGGCGGCGTGCTGCTGGCGGCGGGCTTGGTCGGCACGGCCCTGGCGCCGAATGGCGTTGCCGTTGCGGCCATGCAATTCGGCCTGGGGCTTGCCTTTTACATGCTGCATGGCGTGCTGCAGGCGCGCGCGACAGAAGCCTTACCCGAAGCGCGCGGCACGGCGGTGGCGGCCTTCGCCATGGCGCTGTTTTTCGGCCAAAGCATGGGGGCGCTGATTTTCGGTACCATTTTGCATATGGCGGGCTATGCGGCGGTATTTGTTGCTGCCGCGCTTGCGACACTTGGCCTGATGGTCTGGAGCCGGCGCCTGCTGAACGCCTGAAGCTCAGCCGAAGAAGAGCCGCCACAACAACGGCAGCAATAGCGCGGTAGCCAAGGCATTCAGCCCCATCGCCAAACCGCTGAAGGCGCCCGCAACCTCATTCACCGAAATCGCCCGCGCCGTACCAATGCCATGCGCTGCGGTGCCAATCGCAAGCCCGCGCGCGCGCCAATCCGTCACGCCAAGCAGCGTGAGCAAGGCCGGCCCAAGCGCCGCACCGATAATGCCACTGCAAATGACAATGGCGGCGGTGAGTGACGGCAAGCCACCAATGCGTTCCGCAATCCCCATGGCGACCGGCGTGGTGACCGAACGCGGCGCGAGTGAGGCTGTGACCTCGGGCGCTGCCGACAACGCCAAGGCCAGCGCCACGCCCGCCGCCGCGGCGAAAACGCCGCCGACAATCACCGAGGCTATGGCTGCCGGGGCGGATCGCCTGACTTGCCGCCATTGCCGCGCCAGCGGCACAGCCAGCGCCACTGTGGCCGGCCCCAGCAAGAAATGGACGAATTGCGCGCCTTCAAAATAGGCGCGGTAATCCACGCCGCTCAGCAATAACCCGCCCGCGAGCAGCGCCACCGCGAAAAGCACCGGATTGGCCATGGGGTGAAACCGCGCCGCCCGTGCGAGCCGTTGCGCCGCCAGCCAGGCGAGCAAGGTGGCGGTAAGCGCAGCGAGTGGTTCCCGCGCCAGATAGACCCAGATTTCGGCCAGGTTGTTCATGGGTCAAGCCGCCTGAGCAGCGTTTGGGCCAGCAAGCCCGTGACACCAATCGCCGCCAGCGTGCCCGCCAGTATGGCAAGCGATAGCGGCGCCCAATCTTCCGCGAGCAAGGGCAAATACAGCACCACGCCAACGCCAGCGGGGACGAAAAGCAGACCAAGATTGGAAAGAAGCCCATCGGCGCTTTGCGCAAGATCCCGCGGGGTTTCACCGCCCCGCAGCAGCAGCGCGAGAAACAGCAGCGCCATGCCAATCACCGGCCCCGGCACGGGCAGGGAAAGCCAGCGCGCCAAAGCCTCCCCGATCAATTGGCAGCACAGCAGCGTGGCAAGACCCGCGATCATGGGTGGAGACTTTCACATGAAAAAGGGGCGGGTAAGCCCCGCCCCTTTCCGTTAGCACAAAAGCGTGTCGCGCGGGTAATTCAGCGCAGATCAATCGTCGTCAAATCCTGGAACCAGGATTGGGCGGAAGTGAAGCCCGTCACGCGCCGGCTCATGGCGCGGGGGTTCAAATCATGCACAATCCAAAGCCAGGGCGGATTATCCACCAGCCGCGCATGGGCGGTGGCGAGCAGTTGATTGATCTTCGCCGGGTCACGTTCGCGTTCCAGCTCCGCAAAGGCGGCATCGAATTGGTCATCCTTCCAATGGCCGTTATTCGAACCGCGCGGCGCGAAGTTGGAAGAAAGGAACCAACGCGCGAAGGCCGAGGCATCCGATGAATAAAGGCTGATATTCACCGCATCCGCACCAAGCCAGGCCGGCTGATCCGGCGGGAAGCGCAGCGCCGCCAGCAGTGTATTCCATTCCACCACATCGAAATTCACCCGCACGCCGCAATTCTGTTGCAGCGATTGCTGGAGAAATTCATTCATCGGCAGCGGCAGCATCTGCCCCGAACCGGAATTGGAAATGCCAACCTTCAAGGTCAGCGGGCGCTGCGCGTTATAGCCCGCTTCCGCCAGCAAGGCGCGGCCCCGCGCGGGGTCCAGCCGGTAGCGGTTTTGCGGATTGCCAAAGGTTGGATCATTCGCCTTGACGAAGCCAACCGAAGGTTCCGCCGTGCCATTCAGCAATTGCACCATGCCTTCGCGGTCAATGCAGTAATTCAACGCCTGACGCACGCGCACATCAGCAACCGGGCTGCTCGCGCGGCCCGTGGCAAACACCCAGGGCCAAACATGCGGGTAGGAATTAGTGACGATATTGAACCCCGCCTGACGGAGGGAGCCAATCGCATCCGGCGGCGGCACTTCAATCCAATCCACCTGGCCGGAACGCAGCGCGGCAAGGCGCGTATTGGCTTCCGGCATGGGCAGCAGCACGATGCGATCAAGCTTCGCGCGGCGTGATGCGTCCCAGTAATTATCGTTGCGCGAAAGCTCCGCCGATTGGCGCGGCACGAAGCGGGTAAGCCGGAACGGCCCGGTGCCCGCCGGTGGCAGCGCTGCCACACGCGCCCAATCCCGCCCGGCCTGTTCAAAGGAATTGGGGGATGTGATCAGGACATAAAGGGAAAGATAGGGCCAATAGGAAACCGGGCGTGTTGTGGTGGTCTCGAAAGTGAAATCATCCACCTTGCGATAGGATTCCAGCACCGGGATGCGCCCGCGCGTGATCGCGCTGCCGGTCGCATCAAATTGCGGGCTGTCATTCTTGAAGAAGCGGTCGAAATTCCACAGCACCGCATCAGCATTGAAGGGCGTGCCATCATGGAAAGTGACGCCACGGCGCAGATGAAAGCGCCAGATGCGCGGGTCATTGGCATCCTGCTCCCAGCGTTCAGCCAAGCCAGGCTTGATGCCCGCTACCTGATCAGCGCGTGACAGATCCCACAGCACCAGCGATTCGAAAACCGGGTAGCCCAGAAAGCGCATGCCTTCGAAGCCGTTATTGGGCATGCCGGTTGTGGTTGGCACATCGGTCGCCGTCATGGCGATGCGGAGCGTCTTTGGCTGCTGCTGCGCTTCGGCGCCAGCAATCCCCATGGCCATCAGGGCAGCGGAAAGCGCCGCGCCCCAAAGCCTGTTCTTCCAAGTCATTTTCAGTCTCCCGTCAGCGGCAACGCGGGGGGCGCTGCCTTGCGGGAAGCCTAGCAAGTATTGGGCCGGGGCCAAGCCCCGTTCATTCGGGTTTGATGTTCTGACTGCGGATAAGATCGCCCCACATGACCAATTCTTCGGCAAGGGTGCGCGCCAAAACCTCAGGTCCGCCGACCTCAAGCACCACACCCTGTTCGGCCATGCGTGCGATCAGATCGGGGTCGCGCGTTGCCACCGCCAAGGCTTGCGCGGCGCGCGCCACGATCGGTGCCGGCAGGCCCGCCGGGCCGAAAAGCCCCTGCCAGAAAACGCCATTGAAGCCGGGCAGCGCATCCGCGACTGGCGGCAAATCCGGCAACAAGGCAACACGATCCTTGGAGGATATGGCAAGTGCCCGCGTCGCCCCTTCCCGCACCGCCGGCAGTGCTTCCTGCACCGCGCTGAACATTGCCTGAACGCGGTTCTGCCTGAGGTCAATCAAGGCCGCCGCACCGCCGCGATAGGGCACATGCACAACATCAATGCCAGCGCGGGCGCGGAACAATTCCAGGCAAAGGTGGTTGACCGCGCCGGTGCCTGAGGAGCTGAAATTCACCTTGCCCGGATTGGCCTTGGCATAGGCAATCAGTTCTGCCGTGCTGCGCACCGGCAGCGATGGATGCACATGCAGGATGAAGGCGGTGCGAAACACCGTGCCAATCGGCGTCAGCGCCGCCACCGGATCACGCGGCTGCAGATTGGGCTGAAGTGCTGGGTTGATGGCGAGCGTCGAGGTCCCCATCAACAGTGTATAGCCATCCGGCCTGGCCTGGGCGGCGGCGTTATTGGCCACCGCCGTTGCCGCGCCGGGGCGATTATCCACCACCAAGGTCTGGCCCAATTCGCGCCCCATGCGGTCCACAATGCCACGCGCCGCGAAATCCGTGACCCCGCCGGGCGGATAGCCGAGCAATACGGAAACACTCCGGTTCGGCCAGGTTTCCTGGGCGCGGAGCGCATGGGGCAAGGCCGGCGCGGCAAGGGTGGCGGCAAGCAGGGCGCGTCTTTGCATGGGTGTCCTCCCGTTTATGCCTAGCAGGCTGCTTCAGGCGGGGCGCCGGATCAAGCCCGGCGAGGACTCCGATCCTTCATCAGACTGTCATTCATCTGTCACGCAGCATTGCTAGGCCGCGATCATGAAAAGTGGGGTCACCATGCTGGAAATTGATCGGCTAACCAGGCGCTTCGGCGCCAAGACAGCGGTGGATGGCGTGAGCCTGCGCATCCCGGCGGGGCAGATGGTGGGCGTGATTGGCCGTTCAGGTGCGGGGAAATCCACGCTGCTGCGCATGATCAACCGCCTGACGGAACCAAGCGAAGGCCGCATCATCTTCGATGGCCAGGATGTGACGCAATTGCAGGGCCGGGCTTTGCGCGATTGGCGCATGCGTTCCGCCATGATTTTCCAGCAATTCAACCTGGTGCAACGCCTTGATGTGCTGACCAATGTGCTGGTCGGCCGGCTTAATCAGCGCCCCATGCTGACATCCATGTTCAGGATGTTCACGGCTGAGGAACGCGCCATGGCGCTGACCGCGCTTGATCGGTTTGATCTGGCAGAGGCCGCCTTGCAGCGGGCGGATACGCTTTCCGGCGGGCAGCAGCAGCGGGTCGCGATTGCGCGCGCGCTGATGCAGAATCCGCGCCTGATCCTGGCCGATGAGCCCATTGCCTCACTCGACCCGCGCAATTCCAAGATCGTCATGGATGCGCTGCGCGATGTTAACCGCGATGGCCTGACCGTGCTGGTCAATCTGCATGACCTGACCACGGCGCGGAATTATTGCGACCGCATTGTCGCGCTGAATGCCGGGCGGGTGGTGTTTGATGGCCTGCCCGCCGAACTCACTGCCGCGCGCATCCGCGAGGTTTATGGCGTGAGTGAGGAAGAATTCGCCGAAGAAGCCGCGGCTGCTGTCGGCGCACCGTCACCCAGCCTGGTTGCCGCCTGATTTTCCCCAAAAGGAGATTGCGAGATGATCACCCGTCGTTCGCTGGCCGGGCTTGCCGCCGGCGCTGCCCTGCTGCCAAGCCTTGCCAAGGCACAAGCCTGGACCCCGCGGCGCACAGAAAGCTTCACCGAAGCCTTCCCCGCGCCTGGCCGCCGCCCCTGGGCGGAACAGGTGCCGCAGCTTCGCGTGGGGCTTTTGGGCGGTGAGAATGAAGCCGATCGCCTGGGCCGCTTCGGCGCCTATCGCGACTTGCTGGAGCGGACCTTTGGCGTGCCCACCAGGCTTTTCCCGGCATCTGATTATGCTGGCGTGCTGCAAGCTTTCAGCGCGAAGCAGATTGAAGTCGCGGCCCTTGGGCCTTCAGGTTATGCGGGCGCCTGGCTTGATACCAATGGCGGCGTGGAACCGCTGCTGACCGCCGAAGAAAATGACGGTTCCATTGCCTATATCGCGGTGATGGTGGTGCGTGCTGATTCAGGCATCACCAGCCTGGAACAGATGCGCGGCAAATCCCTTGCCTGGGCTGATGCCAATTCCACCTCGGGCTATCTAATCCCACGCTTTGCGCTGCGGCGGGGCGGGATTGCGGTTGATGGCAATACTTATTTCTCCCGCACGGGCTTTGCCGGCGGCCATGAACAAGGCGTCGTCGCCGTGCTGCAACGCCAATATGATGGCGCGGTCACCTGGGCTTCCGGCCAGGGTGATGAGGCGCAGGGATTTAGCCGCGGCAATCTGCGCGCCATGGTTGATAAGAAAATGCTGAATATGAGCGATCTGCGCATCATTTGGCGCTCAGAGCCCATCGTGAATGGCCCCATTGCTGCGCGTAGCGAATTGCCTGCGGCCTTCAAGGAAGACCTCAAGCGCTTCCACTTGTCGCTGCCCAAGGTGCATCCGGATATCTATCAGCAAATCGAACGCGGCGGCGGCACGGGCTACCGTGAAGTGCGGCATCAGGATTATGATCTGATCGTGGAAATCCGCCGCGAGGAAGCCGCCGCGCGTCGTCGCCGTTCCTGAGCATGCAGGAAGCCTATGCCACCAGCCTTCCCGCCGTTATCCGCGGGGAGGAAGCCTTTCAGGCGGCCCGCCGCCAAAAGCGCAACGCAGCACTTTTGGGCGCGTCAGTGGTATTGGCGTGCCTGCTTATTGCGGCTTGGATTAGTGAGGCGCATCCCGCAACATTATGGGCGGGTCTGCCGCGCATTTTTGAGTATTTCATGCGCATCCTGCCGGATTTACGCTGGGCATCGCTTTTCGCGAATGCGGAGACGGAAGGCTCCATCGCCTTCTGGTTCTATCGCTTGCCGGAATGGGCTTTGCTTATTCTGGAAACCGCAAATATGGCAGCGCTCGCGACCCTGATGGGATCAGTTCTATCGTTGCTGCTGGCCTTTCCGGCGGCGCGCAATATCGCGCCTTCGGGTGCGGTCTATCAGATCACGCGGCGCTTTCTGGAAGCGCTGCGCACCATCCCTGAAATCGTCTATGCGCTGATTTTCGTCTGGGCCTTTGGTGTTGGTGCCTTGGCGGGCATTTTGGCGATTGCGCTGCATAGCGCGGGCGCCAATGGCAAGCTGTTTGCCGAGGCGATTGAGAATGCCGATATGAAGCCCTGGGATGGTGTGACCTCGGCCGGTGGCAGTTGGTTCGCCGCCTGCCGCTTTGCCATCCTGCCGCAAGTGCTGCCCAATCTCCTGTCCTATCTGCTGCTGCGCTTTGAAGTGAATATCCGCTCTGCCAGCGTGATCGGCTTTGTCGGCGCCGGCGGCATTGGTGAGGAGCTCTATAAGGTGATCTCCTTCAATTATTATGAGGAAATCAGCGCCATCATCCTGCTGATCATCCTGACTGTTGCCTGCGTTGACCTACTGTCTGAAAGGCTGCGCCACGCCGCGATTGGCCGGCTGGAGGCTGCGCGATGAGCGAGAGCAGCATCACCACTTGGCGCGCGCGCATGCCGGCCGCTTTTGGGCCTGGGCCTTTCCAGCTTGGCTTGCGCTTTCTGGGCCTGGCGCTGTTCCTGGTTTGGTTCATCGGCACACTCTGGTATTTTGATTTCTCGCCGACGCGGCTTTGGAATGGCTTGAGCGGGCTAGGCAAGATTCTTGTGCTGATGATCCCACCCTCCCCCGGGGAGCTTTGGGTCGAAATCCTGAAGGGCCTGGCGGAGAGTGTCGCCATGGCGTTTCTCGGCACTTTTCTGGCCGCGCTTGTCGCCATTCCTCTGGGCTTCATGGGCGCGCGCAATGTGGTGACTACAATGCTACTGCGCTTTTCCCTGCGGCGCGTTTTTGATGGCATGCGCGGTGTGGATCAATTGATCTGGGCCTTGGCCTTTGTGCGCGCGGTCGGGCTTGGGCCGCTGGCTGGGGTGCTGGCGATTTTCGTCTCCGACATCGCGGTGCTGTCCAAGCTTTATGCCGAGGCGATTGAAAACGCCGAAAAGCGCCAGGCAGAAGGTGTCACCGCCGCGGGTGGCGGGCGGCTGCTTGGCATTCGCTTCGGGCTTTTGCCTCAAGTGGCGCCGGTGATGCTGGCCCAGGCGCTTTATTTTTTTGAAAGCAATACGCGTTCCGCTTCCAT
>JBEDHL010000258.1:0-5675 GCA_041174145.1 Pseudomonadota bacterium | reverse complement strand
TTGAAAAGCCCTTCGTCAGCTGGCGCGACGATGTGGCGCTGTTCATGGGCCCGCGCCTGTCCGGCTATTCCGCCACCGAGGTGGACGACCTCACGGAGATTGAAATCCGCAGCCACAAGCTGATGCTTGAGCACCTCCGCATCTTCCGCCGCGACGCGCCGGGCTTTGACGGCGCCTATCTGATGCTCTCGGCACCCCAGATCGGCGTGCGCCACGGACGGCGGCTTGAGGGCGTGGCTGCCGTGACCCGCGAGACTTGGGATGGCCGAATCCATGCGGATGAGATCGGCGTCTCCCCCTCGCTCTCGCCGAAATTCCTCAATGTCTCGATACCCTATGGTGCGCTGGTGCCACGTTCGCTCGATGGGCTGCTCGCGCCGGGGCGGCATCTGTCCTGCGATGCGACCTCACACTCCTTTTTGCGCGAGATCCCGCAATGCTGGCTGACCAGCCAGGCGGCGGGCGTCGCTGCGGCGCTGGCGTCCAACGCCGGGCTCCAGCCGCGCGCCCTGGATCCCACCGCGATCCGCGCCGCCCTCCGTGCCCAGGGCGCGCATCTTTCCGATCCCCTTGCCCAGCGCGCCATAGCCTAGCGCCACGTTGCTGCTGCTAGTGCTGACCGCTCCCGCCACGGCGCGAAGGGATCATTGTGGTGGACCATGCGGCTTGCGGCGCAGCGCGGCCTAGCTGCATGTTGTGCTTGTACCGCAACTGCTGCAGGCCGAACCGGTGGTATTCAACAGCGTGCAGTCGGGTCATGCCTGCTGGATCGCGGGGATCATCCTGTCACTGTTACTTCTATCAAGGCGCATATTTGCCAGGCAAAGCGCGCTGTTTGAGAAAAAGAGCGGAAAATAATGATCGTCGAGGAATCATTTTGCGTGCGCATGCCGTCGCTCATCGAAGCGCTCAATCAGCATCGGGATCTGCTTCATCGGCTTGGCGCGGCAGGGGATACCTATTGGAGTCCTCAGCTCGCTGACAGCGTCGCCGAGCGCAATCGCCGTGCCATTTGGGGGGAGCGTTGATTACAACTGCTGTTGAAGCCAGCGCCAATAGGGATAGCTTTCCGTTCACGGCGCAGGCGGTAGGGATGGTGAAACGGGTGTGAGGGAAAGCCTCCAGAGCACCTCGAGTGGTATTGATTATCGCCTATCTTAACTCCCTTCGGAATTTCGATGCACCAGAATTGTTCGATGAATACGGCCTTGGATTCTGCTTCTTATGCGCGGACGGCAAGTTCGCAATACCTTCGACATATCGGGCAGCAAGACTTATTCTGCAGCAGGATCAAATTGTATTTTTGGCCAGGTTGGACGATCCGCAAAGGTCAGGATGTAATCAAGCGCCCCTGCAATATCAGCCTGGATCAAGTTCCGCGCCTCTAAAGCGTCCCGGCACTTGAGGGCGGCGATCACAGTCGCTCGCAAGCGACCTTTTTCCATGCGCGTATAACCTGGGAAAAGGAGGTTGCTGTATGGCGCGCTCCTTAGCCAGAGGCTTTCGATAATGCGCACCAGGTCAGGCATGGCCGAGGCACGATAGATCGCGAAATGCAGTCGACTGATGCGCGGGATCATTTGCTTGGGATCGCCAAGTGGCCGGAGTGCAACAATCTCTGCCTCGTGCCGCTGCACCTCAGCGATTTCCGCCGGCGTGATACGTCTCGCGGCTTCCTCGGCTGCCAGCCCCTCAAGCGCCAGCCGTATGGCGCGAAGCTCGCGAAGCTGGGCTGCGGTCAATATGGGAATGCGCATCCATCTATTGGGTTCGGCTTCTATGGCGCGTTCGGCGGCCAGTCGACGCACCGCCTCACGTATTGGTGTGGGACTCATGCCCAGGGCTGCCGCAAGGCCACGAATGGTCACGCGCTGCCCGGGAATAAACTGTCCCGTCATCAGTGCTTCGCGCAGCTGAGCATAAGCATTGTCGCGCAAAGTCTGGTACTCAACCGGGGCGAAGGAGGGCAAGGTGATTGCTGGCGTCATGGCGTTTGGCGCCCCAAAGCTGGGGCAAGCAAATTTTCTCCGTGATTGGTTGGAAAGAAAAGCCCGGTTATCGCCATGGCGACCCATTTATCAGCAAGGGAGGCCCTGCCGTCCAGCATTACCGGCCCAATTTGCTGCAGGATCATCTTTCGCCCACTCCAAGACGCCGTTCCAAGCTGCGGCTATACGCTGACATGGCTAGGCAGAACACTAGATAGATCAGGGCAATGAACAAGTAGGGCTCGATGTAAAGCCCCCACCATTTCGCCTCTGCCGTAGAGGCATTTGCGGCCCCCAACAGATCAAGCATGGAGATGACGACCACCAATGAGGTGTCCTTGAAGGCAGCGATGAAGATATTCACCAAGCTTGGTATTACCTTGCGTAATGCCTGGGGAAGAATGATGCGCCGGCGGGATTGCCACCATGTCAGGCCAAGCGCATCCGCCGCATCATACTGCCCCTGAGGAATAGATTGCAAACCACCGCGGATTGCTTCCGACATGTAGGCTGCGAAGAAAAGCGCAAAGGCAAGCTGCGCCCGTAAAAGCGTATCCATGTTCCAACCCGGCGGCACGACATAAGGAAAAAGGATCGCCACCAGAAACAACAGCGCGATAAGCGGAACACCACGAAAGAATTCAACATAAGCCGTGGCCAGCCAGCGAATGACAGGCATAGTGCAAACACGCGCGAGCGCCAGCGCGACCGCGAGCACGAAAGCGAGACTAACCCCCACCGCAGCGAGCATGACAGTAAGCGGTAATCCGCCCCAAAGACGCATCGGTACAGGTGCCAGCCCCATCGTGCCACCAATCATCAGGCAGGCCATGAGCGGCAAGCCAAGCGCCCATGCCACCATCAGGCTACGGCGCGCATGGCCTTTTTCCCAGAAGGCTGGCCTGAGCGTCGCAATAATGAGGCCGAGAAAGAGCATCAACGCGAAGGCAGGCCGCCATTGTTCGCCATAAGGATAGGGCCCGAACAGAATGAGGCGCCAGCGATCACGCAGAAAGGCCCAGCATGTACCGCCATTACGCGCACATTCTTCCGCGGTCGCAGCCTCCCAGGTAGCGCGCACGACTGCCCAATCCCAAAGCCCTGACGCCAGATACCACAACACTCCGAGCAGCAGCAGAGAGACCAGGGCATTGCCCGGACTATCAAAAATGCCGCCCGCAACGCCATGCCATCTTGTGCGCGTGGAATATGTCATGCAGCTGCGCCACCACGACGCATGACACGACGATTGTAGCGATCCATCAGGAAGGCGGTGAGCAGCGAAAGGGCAAGATAAACCGTCAGCATGATCGTCACGCATTCCACCGCGCGGCCAGTTTCGCTGATCGTTACCTGGCTGACACGCACCAGATCAGGGTAACCTATCGCCACGGCAAGCGAAGAGTTTTTCGTCAATGACAGAAATTGGCTTGTCACCGGTGGCACCACGATACGTAACGCCTGTGGCAGGACGATCAGGCGCAATATTCGCCAGCGGGTGAAGCCTAGTGCGAAGGCGGCCTCATACTGTCCCTTTGGCACCGCCAGAATGCCCGAACGGATCGTTTCAGCCATGAAGGCCGATTGATAGACCACCAGCGCAAGGAGCAACGCGATGAATTCAGGGCTGACCGAAGCACCCCCTTGGAAGTTGAAACCCCGAAGTTCAGGCACTGAAACAGCGATAGGATAGGCAAAAAACGCCACCATGACCGGCGTGAACCCAGCCAAGGCTGATAGGGCGAAACGCTGCGCCTGGCCTTGTTCGCGCATCAGCCGAAACGTCATAACCGCCGCGAAGGATCCGCTCAGTAGCGCGGTAACCATGATAAACAAGGTCCATGGATCTTCCGGCACCGGAAAGACAAGCCCGCGATTGCTGACAAAGACCCCTGGCGCAATTTCCCATGCCTGGCGTGGCATGGGAAATTGCCGAATGAGGAATTGATGCCAGAACAATAACTGTAACAATAGCGGTGTGTTGCGGATCAATTCGATCCATATGCCAGCCATGCGTCGCGCGAGCCTATTCGGCGAAAGCCGCGCCAATGCAAGGCCGAGTGCGACAAAGCATGTCAACAGGATACCAAGTATCGCTACCTGGACCGTGTTGGTAAGGCCCGCCAGAAAGGCGCGAAAGAAGCTCTCACCTGGCCGATAGCCGGCAAGATTCTCGCCAAATTCGAAGCTGGCGCGATTCCGAAGGAAGCCGAAATCAATATCAAGCTCCCGCCGCGCCAGATTACCGGTAAGATTGTTCCAGATCCAAGTGCCAAGAACCAGAATTGCCAGCAAGGCGGCTGCCTGCCATAGCACCGCGCGCAAGGGCGGGCGCCTCTGGACCCTGGGGCCAGGGCGCCCGTAGGGCGGCGGCTTGGCCGCCTCACGCTTCATAAAACCAGGCTCAGCGCCAGGTTGGGGACCATTGCAGCCCGCCCTGATCGGCCAGCGCATTCATGCCGCGCGGCAGCTTGATCACGCTCTGCTGACCGTAGTGACGTTCAAAGATTTCACCGTAATTTCCGACTGCACGAATGATCGCCTGGGTGAAGTCATTCGGCAGGCCCATATTGCGGCCGATATCGCCTTCAAGCCCCAAAAAGCGACGCACGGCAGGGTCGCGCGATTCACGGACCATCTGATCGAGATTGGCTCGGGTAATCCCCATCTCCTCTGCGTTCACCAGGGCATAATGGACCCAGCGCGCAACATGCGCATAACGGCGATCATCATCCCGAACGATCGGGCCCATATGGGATTTGGCAAAGACCTCGCTCAGGATCAGATGTTGGTCGGGCTGGCGCAGGCGGGAACGACGCATGCCAAGGAATGGAATTTCAGAAGTGACAACATCGCAGCGTCCTTCTTCATAAAGCGCGTACATTTGCGTGGTGTTTTCCACGGCAAGCGGGCGGAAGGTCATGTTGCGCGCACGGAAATAATCCGCGATCAGGCTGTCGGTGATGCCGCCGGCCACAACGCAGATTGTTGCGCCGTTCAGGTCAGAAAGCCGTTGCGCGCCACTGCGCCGATGCACCATGAAGCCATGCCCCGAATAAAGGGTTGGTCCCACGAAATCGAGGCTGAGTTCAGTATCCCGCTGAATCGTATAGGTCAGGGCAAGGGCGACCATGTCCACCTCACCCGAACGCAGGGCAGGGATGCCCTGCGCCAGCGTCATGGTGCGAAACTCGACCTTGTTGGGATCTCCAAGGATGGCGGCTGCCATGGCATGGCAGTAATCAACGTCAAAACCCACACGTCGGCCTTGCGAATCAAGTGCGGAAAGGCCCGGGACATTTTCATAGACACCGCACCGAAAAGCACCACGTTCGCGGACCGTGTCCATTTGTGGCGCGATGCCCTGTGCCAGCGTGGTAAATTGTGCCAGCCCCAGCGTCATGGCCGCGGCGAGTGCTATAGACTTGAACTTCATGCTTTGACCTCCCTTCTGCTATTGCCCGGCGGCGGCCAGGCCGGATCATTGATGTCAGCGCAGCCGCCGCTGCGTCCGAATGCTAGTAGGTCCTGCCAACGGGCTCGGATGCCGTGTTGCCGGATGCGCGTACCTCGATAACTGAATCGCGAAGGTCAGAGAGATAGGCATCCACCGCGACGCGATGAGCGGGATTGAGATGCAAATGAATGCCTTGAGGTTCCGCCTGGCGGCCGACAAACCAGCCGCGT
>JBEDHL010000257.1:0-7666 GCA_041174145.1 Pseudomonadota bacterium | reverse complement strand
TCCATGCGCGCGGGCTGCGACATTTCTGCGCCGAAGCTTTGCGGTTCCGCCTGCGGGGAAAGGTTGCGCTTCATCATGCCGCCCATGCCCGTCACTTTTCCGAAAAGACCACGCAGGCCATTCTGACGCGGCGCGGCAGGAGAGACCTGCGGTTCCGCGGCATCGGCCACTGGGACACGAAGCTGCGGCATTTCGGGCAGCGCCGCCGGGGCGGGCGCCAGCATCACCGGCGCTTCCATGGCAGGCGCGGGCGCCGCTTCAGCTTCAATGGCTGGTGCCGCTTCCACAATAGCCGGGCGCATCGCCGGCGCAGCCTGCGCCGCGCGGCGCATGAAGGGCAGGCCAGGCCCAGCAGGGGCGGCCGCGGGCGCGGCACCAATATTCTGGGTGCCAACGGCATTAAGCGGCTGCGCCGCACCACCGCCAACGGCCACCAGTTTCGGCTTTTCCGCTTCCCGCATGGCCGCGACATCAATGCCGGTAGCAACCACGGAAACACGCACGCGGCCATTCATGGATTCATCAACTGACGTACCGAAGATGATATTGGCATCTTCGTCCACTTCTTCGCGGATACGATTGGCCGCGCCATCCACTTCAAACAGCGTCATGTCGTAGCCGCCGGTGATGTTGATCAAGACCCCCTTGGCACCACGCATGGAAATATCTTCCAGCAGCGGATTGCTGATGGCCGCTTCAGCGGCGCGGCGGGCGCGATCATCACCTTCAGCTTCACCGGTGCCCATCATGGCCTTGCCCATTTCCGCCATGATGGTGCGGATATCAGCGAAATCCAGATTGACCATGCCGGGGTTGACCATCAGGTCCGTCACACCGCGCACACCCATATACAGCACATTATCGGCCATTTTGAACGCTTCCTGGAAGGTGGTGCGTTCATTGGCCAGACGGAAGAGATTCTGGTTCGGAATGATGATCAGTGTATCGACGAATTGCTGCAATTCCTCGATCCCCTGCTCGGCGGATTTGCGCCGCTTTGGCCCTTCAAAATCGAAAGGCTTGGTGACCACGCCAACCGTGAGGATACCGCGTTCGCGTGCCATGCGCGCAATTACCGGCGCCGCCCCCGTGCCGGTACCACCACCCATGCCGGCGGTGATGAAGATCATGTGCACACCTTCGATATGGCGCGCGAGTTCTTCAGTCGCTTCTTCGGCCGATGCGCGGCCGATTTCCGGCTTCGCGCCAGCGCCAAGACCCTGCGTGAGATGCGGGCCAAGCTGCACGCGGCGATCCGCGCGGGAATGGATCAGTGATTGCGCATCCGTATTCGCGACCAGAAACTCAACGCCATCAAGGCCCATGGAAATCATGTTATTGACCGCATTGGTCCCACCACCACCAACGCCCACCACCGTAATCCGCGGCGTAAAATCCGTATGTTGGTTTTGCGGAATCGTTAGGTTCAAGGTCATGGATTTTCCTCCTCACGCATTGTTGGGCAGCTAGGGTTTATGGGGGTGGCGGAAGGGCGCGGCATCATACACGGTCCTTAAGCCAGTGAATTAAACGACGCACCGCGCCGCCAGACTTTACCGGGCCGGGCGCGATATCCAGAACGGGGCGGCCTTCGCCAGCGCCCCACATCAAAAGGCCAACCGCGCCGGCAAAGGCGGGGCCGGAAGCGGCTTCTGCCAAGCCGCGCAAGGGCTGGGGGCGACCAAGGCGCACCTGGCGGTCCAGGATACGCGCCGCCATTTCACGCACGCCCACAAGCTGGGAAGCCCCGCCCGTGAGGATCACGCGCGCGCCGCCTTCCTTGCCAAGCCCGCTTTGGTCAAGCCTTTCCTTGATCAGCTCAAAGGTTTCTTCAAGCCGCGGCTTGATGATGCCAACCACCATGGCGCGCGGAATGCGCGCAATGTGATGTTCATCTTCGCCAAGCAATGGCACCGGCAGATATTCGCGTTCATCATCCGCGCCGCCATGCACCGCGCCATGCAGCGTTTTCATCCGTTCCGCGTGTGCAACGGGCGTGGAAAGGATGGTCGCCAGATCATTTGTCACCTGGCCGCCACCCACCGGGATTTGCGCCGTATGCACCAGATGGCCTTCGCTGAAGACCGCAAGGCTGGTGGTGCCGCCGCCCATATCAATTACAGTGGCGCCCAGTTGCTTTTCATCTTCAACCAGCGTCGCCAAACCTGCAGCGAAGGGCGCCGAGACAAGTTCTTCCACTTCCAGATCGCAGCGCATCAGGCAGGCGCCAAGATTGCGGAGCGATGCCTCGGCGGCGGAAACCATATGCAAGCGCGCACCCAGCATATCGCAAATCATGCCGCGCGGATCATCCGCGCCAGGCGTGGCGTCTACTGTGAAGCCAAGCGGGATAGCATGGACAGTCTCCCGCCCCTCTTCGGCAGTGCGGCGGCGGCCTTCATGCAGAATGGCGCGCAGATCAGGTTCCGTCACGGCACGCCCGGCGATTTCCCACTGGATTTGCAATTGCCGACTATCGGGCTGGCCACAGGAAAGATTGACGATGGCGCCAGAAAGCCGCGTATCGGCCATTTCTTCCGCCTGCCCCACTGCGGCACGAATGGCGCGTTCGGCTTCTTCCAGATCTACAATGGAACCGCCCTTCACGCCGCGCCCACGCTGCCAGCCAAAACCAAGCACACGCGGGCTGCCATCACTTTCAATGCGCGCAATCAGGCAAACAACTTTAGTTGAGCCAATATCCAAAACACCAAAGACACCATTGCGCGCATGACGGCGCCGACGCGGGGGCGCGGCGGCGGGTTCAAAGGCGGTGGGCAGGCGGGTAAGCTGGTTCATCCGCGTTCCCTCCGCGCTGTCGGTCGCGCTGGTGGTGTTTCGGGCGTTTCACGATTGGCGCGCACCACAAGCCTATCGGGCAGGCGCAGATCAATCGCGGCAAGGGGGCGGTCCAATAGCTTCGCTTCCTGCTGCAATTCCGCCAGGCGCTTGATGGCAGCGGCTTCCGCGGCTTCAGGCAGCAATACATCGGCACCGCTATGCAGGCGCAGATTCCAGCGCCTTTCGCCCACGCGCACCATGGCCTGCACGCGTTCCGCCACTTCAGTTTCTGCCGCCAGAAGATCATACAGCGCGGCCGCGGCCTGATCAGCACCGGGGCCAACAATCAATGGTAGCGGGCCAAATTGATCCAGCCCATCAGTGGCCACTGTCTTGCCTTGGCGATCAACAATCACGAAACGGCCCTGATTCTGCCAAATGGCGAAGGGGCGGCGTTCTTCCAGGCGCACCACGATGGTGGCGGGCAAATGCCGTTCAACATGCGCCTGCGCAACCCAGGGGATTGATTCCAGCCTTTGCCGCGCCGCTTCAGGGGAAAAGCCCAGCATCGCATCCCCGCGGGAAACACCAAGCGCTTCCCGGATCAGCGGCAAAGGTGTGTTCTGGCGGCCATCCACAATCACCGCCTGCACCGTCATGCTGCGATCCGAACCGAAAACGGCAACTGTATCCAGCATCCGCCGTGCCTGACTGGCCGGATCCACCGCCGCGATGCCATAGGCGATAAGACCAAAGCCCATCAGTATCGCTGAACCGAATAATGCTGGCCCCACGAAACGACGTGACCGGCGCAGCCAAAGATGTGCCGCAGAAGGGCGGCCTTGCTCCTTCTTCTTGGCGGAGGTGGTGAGCAGCCTTTCACGCGCCATGGTGAGCTTGCTCCACCATCCAGGCGCAAAGCGCAGGGAAGGACATGCCGCAATGCGCCGCCTGTTCGGGCAATAGCGATGTTGGCGTCAGGCCAGGCTGGGTATTCACTTCCAACAATACGAGACGCCCGGGTTCACCTTGCGTATCATCATAGCGCAAATCAGCGCGGGAAGCGCCGCGGCAGCCCAAAGCCTGGTGCGCACGCAGCGCGATATCCATGGCTTGTGCGTAGCTTTCAGGGGCCATTCGCGCGGGCAGAATATGGCGCGAACCGCCTGAGGCATATTTGCTTTCGTAATCGTAGAATTGCCCGGCATCAGCCAGAATATCCGTCACCGCCAGGGCGCGATCCCCCATCACGCCAACCGTCAATTCCCGGCCGGGGATGAAGCTTTCCACCATAATGGCATCGCCATGCGTCCAGCCACGCGCAATGGCAGCTCGGCGGTTATCACCTTCATGCAGGATGGTGACGCCAACGGATGAACCTTCATTCACCGGCTTCACCACAAAGGGGCGCGGCAGCGGGTCAGCCGCTTCCAATGCCGCACGCGTCACCACGCGATCATCCGCAACGGGCAGGCCAGCAGCGCGAAAAATCGCCTTGGCCGCTGCCTTATCCATCGCCATGGCAGAAGCGCGCAACCCGGAATGCGTATAGGGCAAGCCAAGCCAATCCAGCATGCCTTGCACGCAGCCATCTTCACCAAAACGCCCATGCAGCGCGTTGAAGACAACATCAGGGCGCGGCTCGCTCAATGCACGGATCACCGCAGCAAGATCATCACCAACATCAATGGGTGTGACGGCAAAGCCCGCTTCGCGCAGCGCCGCAATCACTTGCCTGCCAGAAGAGAGCGAAACGTCGCGTTCCGCCGAACGCCCGCCATAGAGCACTGCCACATGCTTGGTCATGGCTGCGCCCTTCCGATGCGGCGGATTTCCCATTCAAGGGCAATGCCGGAATGGGCCAGCACGCGTGCGCGCACATCTTCGCCCAGGGCTTCAATATCGGCAGCACTGGCGCCACCCAGATTGATCAGGAAATTGCAGTGTTTTTCGCTGACCTGCGCCGCACCGCGCAGCAAGCCACGGCAACCGGCAGCGTCAATCAATTCCCAGGCCTTGCGATCACCGGGGGGGTTTTTGAAAGTGGAACCGCCGGTGCGCGCACGCACGGGCTGGGTTGCTTCACGTGCAGCGCGAATTTCCGCAAGCCGGGCGGAGATTTCGGCCTTATCACCCGGTGTTGCGCGCAACTTTGCCCGCACCACAACGCCGCGCACCGGCAATTGCGCATGACGATACGCAAAATGCAGCGCCGCCGCATCCAGGCGCATCAAGCCTTCTGGTGTGGCAATTTCCGCCCATTCCAGAACATCCTTGATTTCACGGCCATATGCGCCGGCATTCATCGCCACCGCGCCGCCAATACTGCCTGGAATACCAACCAGAAACTCAAGCCCTGCAAGGCCGGCAGCAGCGGCGGTTTCTGCCACCGTCACATCCAAAGCAGCGGCACCGGCGATGATGCCATTGTCTTCCACCACCACATCACCAAAGCCGCGCGCCAAGCGCAGCACCACACCCGCAATGCCGCCATCGCGAATGATCATGTTGGAAGCCGCGCCAAGAATGGTCAGCGGCATATCAGCGGGCATATCGCGCAGCAGCAACAAAAGATCATCCAGATCCGCCGGGCGCACCAGCACATCGGCTGCCCCGCCCACACGAAACCAAGTGGCCGGACCAAGCGGCGCATTGGCGTCCACACGACCGCGCAAGGGTGGCAGCACAGCGTTGCTGATGGGCTGGGGCATCATTTCATCGCCCCCGCCAAGCGCCCGCGGGCGCGTGATTGCAATTCAGTCAATTGCCCCGGCAGGGCATGGGCCCAATTGGTGATGCTGCCAGCACCCAGGCACACAACATAATCGCCCGAACGCGCCATGGCGTGGATCATCTCCGCCAGGCTATCGGGGCCGGGCAAGGGCACCACGGAACGATGCCCGCGCGCGCGCAGCCCTTCCACCAGCGCATCCTTATCCACGCCTTCAATCGGTTGCTCGCCCGCCGCATAGACATCGGCCACAATCACTGTACCCGCGTCATTCATGCAGGCGCAAAAATCTTCAAACAGGGACGCCAGACGCGAATAGCGATGCGGTTGCACTACCGCAATCACATCCCGCGCGCCGGCCTGGCGCGCCGCTTTCAAAACAGCAGCAATTTCCACCGGGTGATGGCCGTAATCATCAATCACCGTAATGCCGCCCGCATCGCCGGTGCGCGTGAAGCGGCGCTTCACACCCTTGAAGCCGGCTAGCGCTGTGCGGATGGTACCTTCATCAATATCCATCTCGGCGGCAATCGCCACAGCCGCCAAGGCATTCTGCACATTATGGTGACCCAGCATGGGCAGGCGGAAGGGCTTCATGTTGCGTACGCGCCCGCTCAACCGGTCCGTCACCGTCACTTCAAAGGTCGCACCCATGCGGTCTGTGATCACGCGCTCAGCGCGCACATCCGCCTGCGGCGAAAAGCCGTAAGTCACGATGCGCCGATCCGAAAGGCGCGGAATCATCGCCTGCACTTCGGGATGGTCAATGCAGAGCACAGCAAAGCCGTAGAAGGGAATATTGCCAACGAATTGGGCATAGCCTTCCTTCATCGCGTCTTCCGTGCCCCAATGGTCCAGATGTTCCGGATCCATATTCGTGACCACGGCGACAACGGCGGGTAATTTCAGGAAAGACCCATCGCTTTCATCGGCTTCCACCACCATCCATTCGCCACTGCCCATGCGCGTATTGGTGCCATAGGCATTGATAATGCCGCCATTAATGACGGTGGGATCAAGCCGCGCGGCTTCCAGCACGGCGGCCACCAGGCTTGTGGTCGTGGTCTTGCCATGCGTCCCGCCAATGGCAATGGACCATTTAAGGCGCATGAGTTCCGCCAGCATTTCCGCGCGACGGACAATGGGGATCAGGCGCTGGCGCGCCGCCGCCACTTCGGGGTTGTCGCGCTTCACGGCGGTGGAGACTACAATCACCTGCGCATTGCCCAGATTGGCCGCGTCATGGCCAATCATCACGGGAATGCCAGCAGCGCGTAGCCGCGCGATATTGCCGCCTTCAGCAATATCGCTGCCCTGCACTTGGTAGCCAAGCGTGTGCAGCACTTCGGCAATGCCCGACATGCCAATGCCGCCAATACCGACAAAATGAATAGCACCAATATTGATGGGTAGCGCGCGCATCAGGAAACTCTCACCATATCACGCCGCGCCAATGCCATGACACGGTCCGCGAGATCACGTGCCGCATGTGGGCGCGCAAGCGCGGCAGCGGCGGCAGCGGCAGATGCCATGCGCGCCGGAAAATTCAGGAAAGAAACCAGCGCATCCGTCAGCGCCTGTGGCGTGAAGGCGGCTTGCGCGAAAATCTTCGCCGCATCTGCCGCCGCCAAGGCGCGCGCATTCGCGTTCTGGTGGTCATCAATCGCCGATGGCAGCGGCACAAGAATGGAAGGCCGGCCCGCGCAGGCAATCTCCGCCACCGTGGAAGCGCCTGCGCGGCCGATCACCAGATGCGCGGTGGCAAGCCGCCCGGCCACATCCGGGAAAAACGGCGCAAGATCCGCGGGAATACCCGCCGCTTCATAGGCGCTGCGCGTGCGCGCCAAATCCTCAGCCCGGCATTGCTGCGTCACCAGCAAGCGCGCGCGCAAGGCTTCGGGCAGGGCGCTGATGGCAGCCGGTACCACATCGGCAAAAATACGCGCACCAAGCGATCCGCCAAGAACAAGAACGCGCAACGCCGTTCCATCGGATGGCACAGGATAGGGCTGCCCCGCCAAGGCCGCGAGCGCCGGGCGCACCGGGTTGCCCACCACCGCGCTTCGCGTGCCTTCTGGCACCATCGCGGTTTCAGCGTAGGAAAGGGCAAGCAAATCAGCGCCACGCGCCATCAGCCGATTGGCGCGGCCCAGC
>JBEDHL010000256.1:0-9173 GCA_041174145.1 Pseudomonadota bacterium | reverse complement strand
ATCGGCGTCTGCCGAAGCGTGGCTTCGTCAATACCTTCCGTAAGCTCTATGCCACGCTGAATATCGGCACACTGGATGCGGCGATTGAAGCTGGGCGTCTTCCGGCGGGCCAGGATCTGGATGAAGCGGCGCTGCGTGCCGCCGGCGTTGTCCGTTCCAGCGCCAAGTTCGAAGGCGTGCGGCTTTTGGGTAAGGGTGAGATCAAGCGCGCGGTTCGGATTACCGTTTCCGGCGCTTCGGCGGCAGCTATTGCGGCTGTAGAAGCCGCTGGTGGTAGCGTGACGCTGACCGCCCCTGCCGCCCCGGCTGAGGGTGGCTGAGCCTTGCTGGTATCGCCTCGCTTAGTGGCGAAGCGGGACTGATTCTTGGCGGCGCGCGGGGACACTCGGGCGCCGCTTTCATTCTGGCGAATGTCGCTTGTCATGTGCGGGCGTGGCGCCACATAAGGTCTGAAGTCGAAGCGCGGTTTTAGGGCGCTTGCCAAGCTTGGGAGAATGCGCATGGCGTCCGCCATGGAACAAGCGATGTCGAATTTGAACCTCGGCGTGCTCTCCAAGGCGACCGAGCTGAAGAACCGTATCTGGTTCACGCTTGGCGCGCTGATTGTCTATCGGCTTGGTACCTATATCCCTGTGCCGGGCGTTGATGCGGCGGTGATGGGCGAAATCCTCGCCCAGCATGGCGGCGGCATTCTTGGCATGTTCGATATGTTTTCGGGCGGTGCTCTTGGCCGCATGACAGTCTTTGCGCTGAACATCATGCCCTACATTAGCGCCAGCATCATTGTGCAGTTGATGACAGCCGCCATTCCAGCTTGGGAAGCACTCAAGAAGGAAGGCGAATCGGGGCGGAAGAAGCTCAACCAATACACGCGTTACCTGACTGTCGCGATCGCGATTTTCCAGGCTTACGGCATCGCGGTTGGGCTTGAGAGCATGCGCGGCCAGTTTGGCGCAGCGGTTTATGATCCGGGGGTATTTTTTCGTCTTTCCTGCGTGATCACGCTGGTGGGCGGCACCATGTTCCTGATGTGGCTTGGGGAACAGATTACCGCGCGCGGTGTTGGCAATGGCATCAGCCTGATTATTTTCGCGGGCATCGTGGCGAACCTGCCCTCAGCGCTGATCAATACGCTGGAATTGGGCCGCACCGGCGCGCTGTCCACCATTTTTATCATCGCCTTCCTGATTATAGCTCTGCTGGTGATTGCGTTTGTGGTGTTCATCGAACGCGCCCAGCGTCGCATTCCGGTGCAATATCCGAAGCGCCAAGTGGGCAACCGCATGTTTGGCGGCGAATCGACCCATTTGCCGCTGAAGCTCAACACATCGGGCGTCATCCCGCCGATCTTTGCTTCCTCACTGCTGTTGCTGCCGGCGACCATTGCCGGTTTCTCCCAGGATATGTCGGATGGCTGGCTGCAAACGCTGACGGCGATGCTGGCGCATGGGCGCCCTGCCTATATGATCCTTTACATGGCAATGATTGTTTTCTTCGCCTTCTTCTACACCGCCATCGTGTTCAACCCGACTGAAACGGCTGATAACCTCAAGAAATATGGCGGCTTCATTCCTGGCATTCGCCCCGGCCAGAATACGTCTGACTATCTTGACCGTGTGCTGACCCGGTTGACGGTTCTTGGTGCCGCCTATCTTTGCCTGGTTTGCATCATCCCGGAAATTCTGATCAGCCAGTATGGTGTGCCGTTCTACTTCGGCGGTACATCGCTGCTGATCATCGTCTCCGTGACCATGGATACGGTGGCGCAAGTGCAATCGCATCTTTTTGCCCATCAATACGAAGGTCTGATCAAAAAAGCGCGTCTTGGCGGCCGTGGGCAGCCGCGTGGGCGCTGAGACCGGAGGAAACGGATGAACCTTATCCTTCTTGGCCCGCCTGGCGCGGGCAAGGGCACTCAGGCCAAGATGCTGGAAGATAAATTCGGCATTGCGCAGATTTCCACCGGCGACATGCTGCGCGCCGAGGTGAAATCGGGCAGCGAGATCGGCCTTAGGGCCAAGGGTATCATGGAACGTGGCGAACTGGTCCCGGATGAGGTGATCACCGCCATGTTGAAGGCGCGCGTGGCGCGCCCTGATTGCGCCAAGGGCTTTATCCTGGATGGCTTCCCGCGCACCGCCCCCCAGGCGGCTTCGCTTGATGCCATGCTGAAGGAAAGCGGGCTTCAGCTTGACCATGTGATCGAACTGAAGGTTGATGATGGAGCGCTGGTGGAACGCATTTCGGGGCGCTTCAGCTGCGCCAAATGCGGCGCTGGCTACCATGATAAGTTCAAGCAGCCGGCCAAGGCCGGTGTGTGTGATAGCTGCGGCGGGGGCGAATTTTCCCGCCGGGCGGACGACAAGGCGGAAACCGTGGCAGCACGGCTTGAAGCCTATCATCGCCAGACTGCCCCCTTGCTGCCGTATTATGCGGGGCAAGGGAAATTGAAAGCTGTTGACGGCATGGCTTCCATGACGGAAGTCGCGCGCCAGATCGGCGAAATTTTGTCAGGAAAGACTTGACGGGGAAGGACGCTAGGGCTAATCCCGCTGCTCCCGCGGCGGGGGGCAACTCTGGCCGCTCTTTGTCGTTGCAAATTCATTCGGAACACTCCGCCGGCTGGGCCCCTAGGGCTACCGCGGCGGTATCGGGGGGCTCGGCCCCAGGAGAGGCACTGTGGCGCGCATCGCCGGCGTGAATATTCCGACCAATAAGCGGGTGCTGATCTCGCTTCGTTATATCTATGGCATTGGCCCGCAGAACGCGAAGGTCATCTGCGATCAGTTGAGCATCCCGGCCGAACGCCGTGTGAATCAGCTGACCGATGATGAAGTGATGCGCATCCGCGAATTGATCGACCGCGAATACCGCGTGGAAGGCGATTTGCGGCGTGAGCAGGCCATGAACATCAAGCGTCTGATGGATATGGCTTGCTACCGCGGCCTGCGGCATCGCAAGGGGCTGCCGGTGCGTGGCCAGCGCACCCATACCAATGCGCGTACCCGCAAGGGCAAGGCGGTGGCTATCGCCGGCAAGAAGAAGGTGACGAAGTAAGATGGCTCGTGAACCCCGCGGCGGTGCCGCTCGTGGCCCGGTGAAGCGCAAAGAACGGAAGAATATCTCCTCCGGCGTTGCGCATGTGCTGTCCACCTTCAATAACACCATCGTGACCATCACGGATGCGCAGGGTAATGCCATCGCGTGGTCTTCCGCTGGTGCGCAAGGCTTCAAGGGCAGCCGTAAATCCACCCCCTATGCGGCGCAGGTTGCCGCAGAAGATGCCGGGCGCAAGGCGCGTGAGCATGGGATGGAAGTGCTGGACATTATGGTGAGCGGCCCTGGTTCGGGCCGTGAATCCGCGCTGCGTGCCCTGCAGGCCGTTGGCTTCCAGGTGACCGCTATCCGCGATGTGACCCCCATTCCCCATAACGGTTGCCGCCCGCGCAAGCGCCGCCGCGTCTGATACGCGCCGCGCCTGACCGCAGCAGCCCGATAGGAGAGACATGAACGTGCTTGACCGCAACTGGCGTTCCCTGATCGAGACGCAGAAGCATATCGAGCCGACGATCAACCCGCTGCGCAGTGCCACGCTGGTGCTCGAGCCGCTTGAACGCGGCTTCGGCATGACCCTTGGCAATGCGCTGCGTCGCGTGCTGCTTTCCTCGCTGCTTGGTGCGGCGGTGAAGGCGATTCGCATTGATGGCGTGCTGCATGAATTCAGCAGCATTCCCGGCGTGCGCGAAGATGTCACCGACATCGTTCTGAACGTGAAGCAGCTTGCGCTGCGGTATCAGGGTGAAGGCGAAAAGCGCTTGGCGCTGATCGCAACTGGCCCTGGTGAAGTCACCGCAGGGCAGATCCAGACCTCGGGCGATATTGAAATCGCCAATCCTGATCTGGTGATCTGCACGCTGGATGATGGCGCGAAGCTTTCGATGGAATTGATCATCGATACCGGCAAGGGCTATGTGCCGGCCTCGGAAAACCGCCCGGAAGATGCGCCGATTGGCCTGATCCCGGTGGACGCGATTTACTCGCCTGTGCGCCGCGTGGCTTATCGTGTGGAGCCGACCCGCGTTGGTCAGCGCACCGATTATGACAAGCTGATCCTCTCGGTTGAAACGGATGGCACGCTTGCGCCGGAAGATGCGGTGGGTGTCGCCGCCCGCATCATTCAGGAACAGCTGCAAATCCTGATCAATTTTGACGAACCGCGCCCCGAATTGGCGGCCGACCTGCACGATGATCTGCCGTTCAACCGCAACTTGCTCCGCAAGGTGGATGAGCTCGAGCTTTCCGTCCGCAGCGCGAATTGCCTGAAGAACGACAATATCGTCTATATCGGCGACCTGGTGCAGAAGACCGAACAGGAAATGCTGCGCACGCCGAATTTTGGGCGTAAGTCGCTCAACGAAATCAAGGAAGTCCTCGCGACTATGGGGCTCAGCCTCGGCATGACCGTGCCGGAATGGCCGCCTGAAAATATCGAGGATTTGGCGAAAAGGGCAGATGAGCCGTTCTAAGCGGCTCGTTCTGAAGGGTAAGAAAGATGCGTCACGGATTGTCTGGGCGGAAGCTCAATGTAACGTCAAGCCATCGTGCGGCGATGTTCCGCAATATGGCGACCTCTCTGCTCAAGCATGAGCAGATCACGACCACACTGCCCAAGGCCAAGGAATTGCGCCCTTATGTTGAGCGTATGATTACGCTCGGCAAGCGCGGTGGCCTGCATGCACGCCGTCAGGCGCTGTCACAGATCCGCGATGAAGCGGTAGTGGCGAAGCTGTTTGGCGAAATCGCTGAGCGCTACAAGGTGCGGCAGGGCGGCTATTGCCGCGTGCTGAAGGCCGGCATGCGCTATGGCGATGCGGCCGATATGGCGGTGATTGAATTGGTGGATCGCAACCCGGGCGCCAAGGGCCTTGATAGCGGCCCGAAGCCGGAAGCGACAGAAGAAGAAGCGGCGGAAAGCTGAAGCTTCCCGGCATGCAGATCAAAAAGGCGGTCCCTCGGGGCCGCCTTTTTTGTTTCAGCGCGACCCGATGGCTTCCGAGAGCGCGGGCGAGAAACCCGCAAGCGGCGCGCTGAGTTCGCGCGGCCAGGCGCGCGGATCGGGCGGGATGGAAACCCGCACGCGGCCTTCTTCCGACAGCAGCATGAACATCCTCTCCCCCTTCATATCCCAGGCGAGGAAAATCCCGCGCACCCGGCAGCCTTCCGGGTTGCAGCCATGGCCGTGCAGATATTGGCCATCCACCACACCCACCGGGGGCCCCGGTTCGCGCAAGGCTTCGGCAATTGCCCCGCGATGCCCGCCGCTGGCCGGGCGCAGCACCACACCCACTTCCGGGCGCTGCGCTAAAGCGAGCACCGGCTGGCCGATCACGCTCATGATTTCGGGGTCCATGGCGCGGGCCGGGGCGGCGCTGCATAGCGCCAGCAGGGCCAGGGCTGCCCTTCTATTCAACACGGATATTGGCTTCCCGTACCAGCACGGACATGGCGGCGCGGCCTTCGCGCACGAAGCGGGCGAAATCCTCAGGCGTGCTGCCCACGGGCACGGCGCCAAGCTGCGCCAGACGGGCGCGGACTTCTGGCTCAGCCAGGCTTGCGGCGAGCGCCTCATGCAGGCGTGCCAGCACCGGTGCAGGGGTGCCAGTGGGGGCGAAAAGGCCCACCCATTCGCTGATATCAAAGCCGGGGAAGCCGCTTTCGGCGATGGTGGGTACATCGGGCCGGGCGGCGAGGCGCGCGGCGCTGGCGACGGCCAGAAAGCGGGCGCGGCCACTATCCACCACCGGGCCGGCGGAAAGGGCAGTGATGAAAACGCCATCCAGATTGCCGCCCGCCAAGTCCCGCGCCGCGTCCGAACCGCCGCGATAGGGGGCGTGGATCACCTCAATGCCGGCGGCGCGGGTGAATTGCACCAGGCCCAGATGCCCCGCGGTCGCATTGCCCTGCGTGCCCATCGTGATGGCGCCGGGCCGCGCCTTGGCGGCGGCGATGAAGGCGGCCAGATCGCGCGCGGGGAAATCCGCCTTCACCGCGATTACCTGCGGAAAGCTGGTCGCCATGCTGATTGGCGTGAAGGCCGTGGCGTAGTCAAAGGCAAGCCCGCGCAACAGGGCATGGTTCACGATATGGGACGACGCATCCCACAGCAGAGTCGCCCCATCCGGCGCCGCCCGCGCAACCTCAGCCCCGCCGATCGAACCGCCCGCGCCGGTGCGGTTTTCCACCACAATCGTCGCGCCGAGCTTTTCCGCCATACGGGGGGCGAGGGTGCGCGCAGCTGAATCCGCCGCTCCCCCGGCAGCGAAGGGCACCACAAGCCGGATGCTGCGGGCCTGTGCCAAGGCGGGCAGAGGCAGGGAAGCGGCAGCGGCGGCGAAAAGGGCGCGGCGAGGCAATTTCATGGCTTTAAGTCCTTCACGTGCCTGCCATGTGCGGGCGCGGGCAGGGCGCGTCAAGCGCGGGGGTGATGCGCGCCGCCGCTTTGGCGCTAGACTGCGCCCATGAAGACTCCACCGCGCTATGATGACCTTCCGCGCCCCGAGGGCGATCCCACCGGCCTGCCGCTTTCCTGGGGCGTTTGGGGCGCAGATGACCAAATCGGCACGCTGAATCGCATCACCGATGCCACCGTGGCTGCGGCGCGCGATGAAATCCGCCAAGGCCGCCGCTTCAATGTGAACCTGCCGCTGGATGAGCCCTTCGGCGCCGCCCATGAAGGCGCCCATCGCCGCCGCGCCGCCCCCACCCCGGTGATGGTGAAGGAAGAACACCCCGGCCGCATTACGCGGGACGACAAGCTGGATGGCTTTTGGCTGCAAGGCAGCACGCAATGGGATGGGCTTTCGCATTTCGCTGACGCCACGCATGGATTCTACAATCACGCGCCGCTTTCTTCCATTGTGCATGGTCCGCAAAGCCGCAACGGGATTGATAAGGCGCTGGCGCATGGCATCGCCGGCCGAGCGGTGCTCGCGGACCTCGCGCGCCATTTCGCCCGCACCGGGCGCGATTGGGGTGCGATGGGCGGGCGGCGCGCAACCGCTGAAGACATTGCCGCCTGCCTTGCCGCACAGGGCGTTGCTCTCCGCCCCGGCGATATCCTGCTGGTCCGCACCGGCTGGCTGGCTGCCTTCCGCGCCGCCCCCGATGCCGATGCGCGGCATTTGCTCATCCAGGGCGAAGCCGGCGCGCGCGATTATTCCGGCCTGGATGGTGGGGAAGGCATGTGGCGCTTCCTGTGGGACCAAGGCATCGCCGCCGTCACCGCCGATAACCCAACGGTCGAGGCCTGGCCGATCTTCCCCTGGAAGCCCGCGCTCCATCTGGCCATCGCCCGGCTTGGCCTTTGCCTGGGCGAGTTCTTTGACTTCGAAGAATTGGCCGAAGATAGCGCCGCCACAGGCCGCTACACCGCGTTTTTCACCGCCGCGCCCTTGAACCATCGCGGCGGCATTGGCAGCCCCGGCAATGCGCTGGCGATACGCTGAAACCCCCCATGGCCCGCGCCCCAGCCTTACCTGACCTATTCGGCGCCCCGGAAGCCGCCGCTGCGCCCCCGGAAGCCGTGCGGCCTTTGGCGGATAGGCTGCGCCCCGCGAGCCTTTCCGAAGTGGTCGGCCAGGATCATTTGCTGGGCGAAGAAGGCAGCCTTGCGCGCATGTTGGCGCGCGGGTCGCTCGCTTCCTTGATCCTTTGGGGGCCGCCAGGTGTGGGCAAAACCACCATCGCGCGGCTGCTGGCCGAAGCGGCGGGGCTGCGCTTCACCGCCCTTTCCGCCGTGTTTTCCGGCGTGGCCGATTTGAAGCGCGCCTTTGAAGAAGCCCGCGCGCGCAAATCCAACGGCCAAGGCACGCTGCTTTTCGTGGATGAAATCCACCGCTTCAACCGCGCGCAACAGGATGGCTTCCTGCCCGTGGTGGAAGACGGCACCGTGACGCTGGTTGGCGCCACCACGGAAAACCCATCCTTCGCGCTGAACGGCGCGCTTCTGTCCCGCTGCCAGGTGCTGGTGCTGAAGCGCCTGGATGATGCAGCGCTGGAGTTGCTGCTGACCCGCGCCGAAGCGTTGATGGGCCGCCCGCTGCCGCTCGCCCCCGAAGCCCGCGCGGTGCTGCGCGCCATGGCCGATGGCGATGGCCGCTACGCGCTGAACATGGCCGAGCAATTATTCGCCCTTCCCGAAGGCTCCGCCCCACTTGATCCCGCTGGGCTTTCCGGCTTGCTCGCGAAACGCGCGGCACTTTACGACAAGGACCGGGAAGAACATTACAATCTGATCTCCGCGCTCCATAAATCCATGCGCGGATCAGACCCGGATGCGGCGCTTTACTGGTTTGCGCGCATGCTGACGGGGGGCGAGGACCCGCGCTATATCGCCCGCCGCCTGACGCGCTTCGCCGCTGAGGATATTGGCATGGCAGACCCGCGCGCGCTGCCGCTGGCGATTGCGGCCTGGGAAACATTTGAGCGTATGGGCTCGCCCGAGGGTGAATTGGCGCTGGCGCAGCTTGTGGTGCATTTGGCGACCGCGCCGAAATCCAACGCCGTGTATCTGGCGTTTAATGAGGCGATGCGCGCCGCGCGGGAGACCGGCAGCCTGATGCCGCCCAAGCATATTTTGAACGCGCCCACCAAGCTGATGCAGGAAATTGGCTATGGCGCTGGCTATGCCTATGACCATGAGGCGGAGGAAGGCTTTTCCGGCCAGAATTACTTCCCCGATGAGATGGGAAGGCGCCAATTCTACCGCCCGACCGATCGCGGGGCAGAGGCCGCGATTGCCGAACGCCTGGCGCGCTGGGCGGAGCTTCGCCGCAAAAGGAAACGCTGATGGGTGCGGCATTTTCACCCCTTTCGCTAGTGCTGGTGGCTTTGGGCGGCGCGGTGGGGTCTGTGCTGCGCTATGTGATTTCCCACGCTGGATTGGTGCTGTTTGGCGCGGGCTTTCCCTGGGGGACGCTGGCGGTGAATATTGTGGGCAGCGCCTTGATTGGCGTGTTTGGCGCTTTGGGTATTTCCGGTGAGGCGCGCTTGTTGCTGGTGACGGGCCTGCTTGGCGGTTTTACGACTTTTTCCGCCTTTTCACTGGAAACCGGCGTGCTGTGGGAAAGGGCGCCGTGGTTGGCGGTGGTTTATGTGGCGGCTTCGGTGCTGGG
>JBEDHL010000255.1:0-16830 GCA_041174145.1 Pseudomonadota bacterium | reverse complement strand
GAACAAAACGGCGCATGAAACATGCTGGCGATTTTGATGATGTGATTGCCTTCGCCTGGGATGGGCCCATGGGGGCGGTGGCGCAATCCGCACGTTTGCTGTTGCTGGATAGTCTTGGCTGCATGATCGCGGGGCTTGGCCATGCGGTGCCGCGCCGCTTTGCCGAGGCTTTGGCGATGACCATGCCCGGTGCGCTGCACTTGCCACGATGCGCGGTGGGCGTTTCCGAAGCGGGCGCTGCTGCGGTGCTCGCTTCCGCCATGTGCTGGGATGAAGCGAATGAGGGTTTGGCGCGCGCCCATGGCCGGCCCGCATTGGCAGTGGCGCCGCTTTGCATCGCGGCTTTGGCGGCGGGGCGTGTTTCGCCACGTGCCGCGCATGACGCTTTTGCGCTTGGCTATGAAATTGCAGCGCGGGCGGGGGAGATCTGGCGCATTCGCCCCGGCATGCATGTGGATGGTTCCTGGCATTCATTGGGCGCTGCTGCTGCGGCTGCGCGGCTTGCGGGGGGAAATGCCGCGGAAGTGGCGCGCGCCATACGCCTCGCTTCCTGCCAAATTCCTTTCGCGCTTTATGCGCCGATTGCCGCCGGCATGGATGGCCGCAATAGCTACCCTGCCCATGCGGTGCTGCTGGGCGCCATGGCTGCTGCCGCCGCGCGGGCGGGGATGGACGCACCGGCGGAAGGCTTGGCCGAAGCGCGACGCATTGCGTTGCTGCATCAAACACCAGCGCTGCGCGCCCCTGCCGGCGAATGGCTGATCGCTGAGGCTTATATCAAGCCCTTTGCTGGCGTGCGCCACGCGCATTACGCTGCCGCTGCCGCACTTGAACTTCGCGCTGCTATCGCGGACCGGCTTGATGATATCACCGCAATCCGCCTTGAAACCTATGGGGAGGCTTTGCGCTACGCCGCCAATCGCGCCCCCATGCGCGCCATCCAGGCGCAATTCAGTCTTTCCTGGGCAGTGGCGGCGGCACTGATGCAGGGTGATCTTGGCCCTGGCGCCTATACCGATGGCGCGCTTATTGATCCTGAGTTGCGCCGCTTGGAAGCGCTTGTTGAGCTCACTGAGGATACGGCGCTGACGCGTGCCGAAAAACGTGGCGCGCGGTTGATCGTGACGCTGGCCGATGGTGAAAGCCATGCCGCTTCGGTTGGCGCCATCGCGGGTGATCCTGGCCTTGCCTTGGATACGGCGGCGGTTGCGGCGAAATGCCAGCGCTTTGCCGCGCCGGTGATTGGCGATGCAGCGATGGCGCGGTTGACGGAATTGATGTTGGGTTTGGGTGAAGGCGTGCCGCGTGAATTCTTCGGCGCCTCAATGGGCGCGCCATTATGATGGCGCCACAGCAGAATCGCGCGCTGGCTGTCGCCCTGCTTTTGGCGGGCTTCTTCCTGCTGACCATCGTGGATGCGACATCCAAGGTCCTGACGGAACGCTACCACGCACTTGAAATCGGTTTTGGGCGCGCGGTATTTCAGATGCTGCCGCTGCTGGTCTTCATCGTCTGGCGCGGCGCTGCTGTGGCACAAAGCGCGCATCCGCGTCTGCAAATCCTGCGCGGTGCCTGCATTTATTTTTGCACCGTCATGTTCGTGCAGGGCTTGAGCCTGCTCGACCTCGCGGATTGCACCGCGCTTGCCTATGTTTCGCCCTTTATTGTCGTGCTGTTTTCCATTTGGCTGCTTAAGGAAAAAGTGGATTGGCTGCGCTGGCTGGCAGTGGTGATCGGCTTTCTTGGCGTCTTGGTGGTGCTGCGCCCGGGCATGGGCGTATTCGGCCCGGCGGCGCTTTGGCCTTTGTCCGAGGCAGTGCTTTGGGCCTTCGCATTGGTCATCACGCGCATGATGCCGCGCGATGGCGCCATCACTACGCTGATCTGGACCAGCGCGGTGCAATTGGCGCTTGCGGCGGCCTTTGTGCCGCTGGTTTGGACTGTGCCGGATATGGCGGATCTGCCGGCCTTTGCGGCGGCAGGATTGCTGAACCTTTGCGGCCAGATGTTGTTGGTGGCGGCATTTCAACGCGCGTCGGCCTCCATGCTGGCGCCCTTCAGCACTATTCAAATCATTTTCGCCGCCGTTGTGGGTTGGTTGGTGTTCCAGACCTTCCCTGATTTCTGGACATGGGTGGGGACTGCGGCGATTCTGGCGGGTGGCTTGCTGGTGTGGTGGCGGGAAACGCGGTTGGCGCGGTGAAAAACCGCTTTCAAATCCGCTTCGCGGCCACCACGGCGGCCTTCGAACCTGCGCCTACCACCCAGGCCCAGGCGCCAAGAAGCGGGCCATAAGCGCGGCCTTCACCGGCTTCGCGCGCTTCATCGCGGTGATGGATTTCTTCTTCCTGGCAATGGCGGAGCAGCGCTTGCAGCGGTGGGAAAAGCGCCTCAGCTTCCAACCGGTCCAATTGCTGCTGGTAGTGGTGGTCCACGAAGCTTTCCACCGCATCAATCGTGGCATAGACGGCGCGTGGGCCGAAGATGGCGGGGATGGCGCCGGTCAGCCAGCCGGCGATGCGCCAAATCGGCAAAAGCTTGCTATGCGCTTCAGGTGGCAGCAGGGCATTCAATAGATCAAGATGGCCCTGTTCCGTCGCGCCATGCCGTTCGGCGAAGTCGCGAATGGCGGGGTCTTTGCAGAAGGCAAGAATGCCGCGATAGATCATGACCGCGCCGGTTTCGCCGGCATGGTCAGACCGTAATTCGCCGATCAGCCAGGCGGGCATTTCGGCAAGGGCAATTTCGGGAAGGGCAGGGGCAATGGCGTTCATTGCCCCTGAAATGGCGTGCTAAACTTGCGCCGCAAGGGTTTATTCCGCCGCTACCATCACGCTGCTGCGCTTTTCCCGCGCATGGCGCCAAATTGCCAAGCCACGGTAAACGCCATGCACCATTTTGCTGTAGGGCAGCGCCACAAACAGCGCCAGAACAAGGCCAAGATGCAAGGCCAGCATCACGCCCATCGCCCCGGTATGGCGCACCACCAGCAGCAAAAGCCCCGTGGCACTCACCAGGAAAAGCAGTGACAGCATGGCATATTCACCGCCCACCAGGCGTTTCGCGACTGGTACTGGGTCTGTGATGATCTTCAAGCGGATCAAACCTGCCGTACCCAGACACAGCAACACCCCGCCCCAAGTGCCAAGCTGTACCGGCAAGGAAAAGAAAGCATGCGGCGACCGCAACCCGAGGATGTGATGATAAAACGCCCCCGCCGTGGTGGCGGCGAAGCACATCATGAAGCCAAAGAACATGGCCTGATGCATCCAGCGTTTCTGGCTTGAGAAACTATCATCCACATCATTGCAGCCATGCCCGCCACCGCCCAGATTACGCAGCGTCAGGATATCCACTGCCGTATCCACAATGGGCCCCGGTGCCGGCGCCCCACCGCCCACTTCGCGCCAATAGCGTATGCCACCAATCAGCATGGCGATGATGGCATAGCCGAAAGTGCCACCCGCAAGGCTCACCATCAGCCACATCGGGATCACGCGGAAGAAAGCCCCTTCGCCGCGCTGCGCCGTGTACAGAATGGAAGGATCCACCAGCGCCATGGTCAGCAGCAGCACCAGTGTCACCCCAAGCGCTGCTGCCAAAGTCACCACCGTGCCATTGCGTTCAAACAGCGTACCCATGGCGCGCGGCCAGGCGTAATGCGCGTAGGATTGCGCGCGGATTTCCGCGAAGGTTGCTGGGATATTGATGCCGAATTCATGCGGCGGCCCATATTGGCAGGCGTGATAGCAGCCCTTGCAGCCATGACACAGATTGGCCAAATGCGTCAGATCGCCAGCGGAAAATTCGCGGCGCATCGTCATGGCCGGGAATACCGCGCAATAGCTTTCGCAATAGCGGCAGGAATTGCACACCGCCATGTGCCGGCGCGCTTCAGCCAGGGTTTCGTTTTCCGGTAACATCTCAGCGCGCCCCGCTTTCTTCAATTGCGCACATTGCGTGCTGCCTCTTCACCCGCCAGCCGGCCGAATACCGTGCCGATGGTCATGCCAAAGCCCGCCAGATAGCCCTGGCCCAGAATATTGCCGGCCATGATTTCGCCCGAGGCGAACATATTCGCCGAAGGCTTGCCATCGGCCATGATGATGCGCGCGCGGTCACTCACCTTCACGCCAAGGAAGGTGAAGGTAATGCCGGGCTTGAGTGGGTGGCAGTAATAGGGTGGCGTGTCGATCAGCCGCGCCCAGTGGCTTTTGGGCGGGCTCAGCCCTTCCGTCCGGCAATCATCGGGTTTCATCGGTTGGAAGGTGCCGGGCCGCACCGCAGCGTTGTAATCGGCCACCACCTTTTCCAGCTTGCCGGCATCAATCCCGGCCAAGCCAGCAAGTTCGGCGATGCTATTGGCCTTATAGGGCGGGAAGACGCTTGGCAGGTAATTATGCAAAGCCTTGCTATCCGTCACCGCAAAAGCGACCTGCCCTGGCTGCTGCGCGATCAGGCGGCCCCAAATGGCGTAGCGCTTGGGCCAGACATCCTCGCCTTCATCATAAAAACGCTCGACATTGCGGTTCACCACCACGGCAAACGGTACGCAATCCAGGCGCATCGCAAGCCCGCCATCTTCCATCGGTGCCCGCGCGTCATTGGCAACGGCGTGGAATTGCGTGGGGTCGCCCACTTCCTGCACGCCCTGATCCAACAAATCCCGCAGCAAGCGGCCTTGCGCGTAAGGCGTGCCGCGAATCTGGAAATTATCCGCCGCATCGCCCCAGTATTTGCGCAGCCAATCGCGATTGGCCTGGAAGCCCCCTGCCGAGGCAATCAGCGCCTTGAAGCGCACCCGTTCCGGAAAGCCATGATGCGAAATCACTGCTTCGGTGGCGAAGCCATCCTTCACTTCAATATGCTGCACTTCGGTATCATACAGAATGCCGATGCCAAGTTCTTCGGCGGTGCGATACAGCGCATTGACCAAAGCCTTGCCACCGCCAAGGAAGAAAGCATTGGTACGCGAAAGCGAAAGCGTGCCGGAAAGTGATGGCTGAAAAACCACGCCGCAGGATTTCAGGAAATCCGGCGCGTGTTGCGATGCGCGGATGCACATGCGCGCCAGATGCTCATCCGTCTTGCCGCCGGTCACACGCAGCAGATCGTCCCAATATTCCTCTTCGAGGTATGATTCGGTCAGCACATCCGTCGGCGCGGGATGGAGAGCGCGTAGATTGCGCGTGTGCCGGCTATTGCCGCCGCGCATCGTCCGCGGCGCGTGTTCCACCAGCAATACGCTTGCCCCGGCCCGGCGCGCGGTAATGGCGGCGGAAAGCGCGGCATTGCCCCCACCCGCAATCAGCACATCCCAGACCCGTGTCAGGTCCACCATGACGCTTTGTATCCTCAACCTTCTTCAACGCCATGTGTAAAAGGGAAATACGGCTTGTCCAGATGGTGCGGAGCATTTTCAAGCCAAGCGGAACCGCTTGGCGGCTCGGAAAATGCGACCAGAAAAAGCATTTTCAAGCCAAGCGGAACCGCTTGGCGGCTCGGAAAATGCGACCAAACAAAAACAAGGAGCCGGTTTGCCGCGTGCCAAAGCGGCGAAACGGCTCTACGCCGGCCCCTGATCCAGCCCGGCGCGGAGCGAACCATCCGGGTCCGAGAGAAGCCCTTCGCGCAGGAAAAGGTCAATCAGTGTCAGATTGACGTTGAATTTGATGTCATCCGAATCCGCCACGGCTTCCAGTAGGCGATGTGCCGGCCAAAGCTCAAAGCGTTCTACCTCGTCATCATTAGGACGCGGCACGACACCTTCAGGGATCTCGAGGTCATAGCAATGCAGCACATCGCGCCGGAGCCCCTCATTATTCCGCAGAATATAGGAAACCCGCCCGACAAAGCGGGCCGCAGCGGCCAATTCAGGCGGCAGGGAGGCTTCTTCCCCCGCTTCCTTCACCAGGGTTTCCGCCGGCGTCAGCCCTGCCGGGATGCCGCCCGCGACCAGATTATCAAGCTGCCCCGGCGCCACGGCCTTGTGGCGAGACCGGATGCCAACCCAGATGTGCAGCCCATCTGCGCGCCGCACCAAGCCATTCATATGCACGCCCTGCGACATGACGCCAAAGGCGGGGAGGGCGCCGCGATCCAGCGTGGCCAGGACCGGGCCGTCACTCGTCTGGCGCACATCAAAGGCTTCGCGCCGGATGCGGAGAAACCCGCCCTGCGCCAGGCTGGGTAGGGCGGCGGCGAGGGCATCGCTGCGCGCCCCGCTGGTCTTCAAGCGGCCAGCCAAAGCCACGCCATGCTGGTCAAAATGGAAATCGCGCGGGCGGAAGGTGAGTGCGCGGGCCAATTCCGGCGTGATGAAGCCCACCTGCGCGCCCGCCATGTGAAAGGCCAGAAAGCCGGCGGGGGAGGCGATGTTATTGCAGGCGGCGATATGCCGGGCGAAGCGATCCATCGTCGCATCTAGCACTGGCTTTCACGGCAGCGCGAGGGCCGGCGCCCGACAAGACCGATAAGATTGGCGGTCTTGCCTATCGGGGCCGCCCTGCCCCATGACAGGGGGAATATGACCCCGCCCACCACCCCGAACCGCCCCAGCGCCGCCATTCCTTTCTCGGCACTCGGCCGCATCGCGCCGCATCTTTGGCCGGTGGGCGAACCCATGCTGCGCCTTCGCGTGGTGGCGGCGCTGCTGCTGCTGGCTGCGGCCAAGGCGGCGAATGTGCTGGTGCCGATTGCCTATGCGCGCGCCGTGGATGCGCTGGCACCGCAATCGGGCGCGGGTGCGGTGATCGCCGTGCCGATTGCCCTGCTGGTGGGTTATGGCTTGCTCCGCGTCATGTCCTCGGCGCTTGGGGAATTGCGCAATGCCGTATTTTCCAAGGTACAGGCGCGCGCCGGGCGGCGCGTTGCCTTGGACGTGTTTCGCCATTTGCACGCGCTTTCCATGCGCTTTCACATGGACCGCGCCACAGGCGGGCTTTCGCGCGTGATTGAACGGGGCGTGCGCGGCATCGCGACGTCGCTCAATTTCCTGCTGTTCAATATCATCCCGACCATTGTCGAGATTTTGTTCGTCTCGGTCATTCTCTGGTGGATGTTCGCGGCGTCCTTCGCACTCACCATGCTTGGCACCATCATCGCCTATGTCGCCTTCACGCTGATTTTCACCAATTGGCGCCTGCGCTTTCGCCGGCAGATGAACCAAACGGATGAGGAAGCGAATACCAAGGCGGTGGACAGTCTGCTGAACTACGAAACCGTCAAGTATTTTGGCAATGAAGCGCATGAATCGCGGCGCTATGATGAAAGCATGACGCGCTACGAAAGCGCCTATGTCAAAAGTGAAACCACGCTCAATATGCTGAATGCCGGCCAGGCCACCATCATGGCGGTTGGGCTTACCATCACCATGCTGCTGGCAGGCCGCGGCATTGCCGATGGCAGCATGAGCATCGGCGATCTGGTGATGGTGAACACCTATCTGATCCAGCTTTATCAGCCCTTGAACATCCTTGGCTTCGCCTATCGCGAAATCAAACAGGGGCTCACGGATATGGAGCAGATGTTCGCCCTGCTGGATGTGCCGGCTGAGGTGCGCGATGCGCCGAATGCTGCGCCGCTGGCGCTCGGGCCTGGGGAAATCCGCTTTGAGGATGTGCGCTTTGGCTATCGGCCAGATCGGGAAATCCTGAAGGGTATTTCCTTCACCGTGCCGCCGGGGCGGATGCTCGCGATTGTGGGGCCAACCGGGGCGGGGAAATCCACCATATCGCGCCTTCTGTTTCGCTTTTATGATGTAACGGGCGGACGCGTGCTTGTGGATGGGCAGGATGTGCGCGGCCTGACGCAACATAGTCTGCGCGCCGCCATTGGCGTGGTGCCGCAGGATACCGTGCTGTTCAATGACACCATCCGCTACAACATTGCCTATGGCCGGCCAGGGGCGAGCGATGCGGAAATCGAAAACGCAGCCAAGCTTGCCCAAGTGCATGATTTCGTCACGCGCCTGCCAGATGGTTACGCGACTCGTGTGGGTGAACGTGGCCTGAAGCTCTCGGGCGGTGAAAAGCAGCGCGTCGCCATTGCGCGCACCATCCTGAAAGACCCCCGTTTGCTGATTTTGGATGAGGCGACCAGCGCGCTGGATACCCGCACCGAACAGGAGATTCAGGCGGCCTTGCGCGATGTGGCGCGCAACCGCACCACGCTGGTGATCGCGCATCGGCTTTCAACAGTGGTGGAAGCGGATGAGATCATTGTGCTGCAAGAAGGTGCGATTGCCGAACGCGGCACCCATGGCGCCTTGATCGCGGCAGGCGGGCTTTACGCCGATATGTGGCGCCGCCAATCGGAAGCCATGGCCGCGGCTGAGGCGGCAGCGCGTGCCCAGGCCGCCGCTGATTTGGGCATGCCCCGGCAGCGGCCCAATGCGGCCCCCCCTTCCGCTGGCACCTGAACCTCCCTATTTGCCTGTTACAAATAGGAGCACCCCATGCAGATGGACCCGGAGGGCATCGCGCCCGAGGATTTGAGCCATGCCGGTTCAGTCGTGGACAAGGCGATCGAATATATGATGGAGCAGCAAATCCAGCCGATTTCCATCGCCTCTGCCCTGCTGGGTGGGGCGCTTGGGGTGCTGACCCGGACCCTCGATGACCGCGCCGTGGCCGGGGTGCTGCGCCAAGCCTTGGCTTCGGTGGAAAACGGCGAATTTAGCGCGCCCGCCCAGCCAAAGGCTTGACTACCCCGCCGCTTCCCGTCAAAAGCGCCCTTCGTTTTGAACCCGCGCGCAGGCTGTCTTGCGCGCCTTGATGTTTGGATTTCCGCTATGTCTCGCCGCTGCGTCATTACTGGCAAGGGTGTTCTGGCAGGTAACAATGTCAGCCACGCCAATAACAAGACCCGCCGCCGCTTCCTGCCCAATCTGCAGGAAAGCTCCTTCTGGTCGGAAATCCTGGCTGCGCCGGTGAAGCTGCGCCTTTCCACCAATGGCATCCGCACGGTCGAACATAATGGCGGGCTTGATGCCTTCCTGCTCGGCACGCCGGATCGCAAGCTGACGGTGGACGCCATTGTGCTGAAGCGCCGCCTTGAGCGTGCACAGGCCGCCAAGGCCGCCTGAATTCGCTCATCCCCCCGAGCGTGAAACCCGCGAAAGGGTGACTTTCGCGGGTTTTTTGTATTGAGCGTGCGTGTTGTTCACATGCGTGGAGCGGACGCGCACTAGAATAGTGTTCGGTCGCATTTTCCGAGCCGCCAAGTGAGTGCACTTGGCTTCAAAATGCTTTGTTTTTTGGGGCGCATTTTCCGAGTCGCCACGCGAAGTCGCTTGGCTTGAAAATGCTTTGTTTTTTGAACGCATTTTCCGAGTCGCCAAGCGAAGTTGCTTGGCTTCAAAATGCTTAGCGCGCGCCCCGCTGTCGTTCAATTTCCCGCCAGCGGGCAACATTGCGGTTATGCGCTTCAAGCGTTTCCGCAAAAGCATGCCCGCCCGACCCATCCGCCACAAAATAGAGGAAATTGCTCGCGGCGGGCTGCGTTGCGGCGCGGAGCGAATCACGCCCAGGATTCGCAATCGGCCCCGGCGGCAGGCCGCGATTGCGATAGGTATTGAAGGGGCTGTCACGATCCAGATCGGCGCGCGTAATGGGCCGTTCCAGCGCTGCCCCACCCAAGGCCGCATAAACCACCGTTGGGTCTGATTGCAGCGGCATATTGCGCCTGAGGCGATTGACGAAGACCGAGGCAACCAGCGCGCGTTCATCGGCCTTGCCGGTTTCGCGTTCAATGATGGAAGCGAGAATCAGCGCCTCCCGCGCGCTGCGTATCGGCAAGTTAGGCGCCCGGTCGCGCCAGGCTTCGGCCAGCGCGGCATTCATTGCGGCTTGGGCGCGCCTGATCAGCGCGGCGCGGCTATCGCCCCATTCAAAGGCATAGGTTTCCGGCAGAATGCTGCCTTCGGCGATTGGTTCGGCTTCCCCTATCAGCCCTTCGGTCTTGTCCAAAAGCGCCTGGATTTGCAGGGCCGATAGCCCCTCGGCGATGGTGATGCGGCGCTGTATCGGCCGCGCCTGGCGCAGGATTTCCAAGACCTGCTTCAGCGATGCATTGGCAGGGAAGGCGAATTCCGCCGCACGCAACGGCCCTGCGCCCTTGGTGATTTGGCTTGCTATCAGGAAATGTCGCGCATCGGCGATGATGCCGGCTTCCTTGAGGGCGCCTGCAATCGCCTCGGTCCCGCCACGCGGAATGACCAGAGCCTTCTCAGCAGCAAGGGGCCCAGGGGCTTCGTAGGTATGACGCGCCGATTGCACCGCAAGGCCGAGCGCAAGCGAGAGTGCCAGACATAGGCCAAGCAGGATTAGCGCCACCCGCCCGCGGCGTTTGCGCGGGGCGGGTTCAGCCTCAGTCATTTTTTATCAGGGCGCACCACGGAAAATGATGCTGGCATTCGTGCCGCCAAAGCCGAAGGAATTGGACAGCGCGATATCAATCTTGCGCGGTTGCGCTTCCTTCGCCACGCGGTCAATCACGCTTTCACGCGATGGCTTTTCCAGATTGAGCGTGGCGGGTGCCACCTGATCGCGGATTGCGAGGATGGAGAATATGCCCTCAACCGCGCCGGCGGCGCCAAGCAAATGCCCGACAGCGGATTTGGTGGAAGACATGGCAAGCCCGCGCGCCGCATCGCCCCAAAGCCGTTCCACCGCTTCCAGTTCCAGATCATCGCCAAGCGGCGTTGAAGTACCATGGGCATTCACATACTGGATCTGCTCTGGCGTGATCCCGGCGCTGGCAAGCGCTGCCTTCATGGCGCGGAAGGCGCCATCATGGCCCTCGGCCGGGGCGGTGATGTGATAGGCATCACCGCTCATGCCATAGCCGATCACTTCGCCGTAAATCTTGGCGCCGCGCGCCTTGGCGTGTTCCAATTCCTCCAGCACCAGCACGCCGGCACCTTCGCCCATGACAAAGCCATCACGCGCTTCATCCCAGGGGCGGGAAGCGGCGGTCGGGTTGTCATTGAAGTTGGTGGAAAGGGCACGTGCGGCGCAGAAGCCGGCCATGCCGATTTCGCCCACCGCGGCTTCCGCCCCGCCGGCCACCATCACATCCGCATCGCCAAGCGCAATCAAGCGCGCCGCGTCACCCAGGGCATGCACGCCGGTGGCGCAAGCCGTCACCACGGAATGATTGGGGCCCTTGAAGCCGTAGCGAATGGAAACCTGGCCGGACGCCAAATTGATCAGCGCCGATGGAATGAAGAAGGGTGAAATCCGTTTGATCTTGCCCTGGATGATCAGGGTGGCCGCTTCCTGAATGGTTTCAAGCCCACCAATGCCGGACCCGATCATCACGCCTGTGCGGCAACGCTGATCTTCATCCTGCGGCACCCAGCCAGAATCGACAACCGCTTCATCCGCCGCGACCATCGCGAACTGGATGAAACGATCCATCTTCTTCTGATCTTTGACAGGGATCCATTCATTAACGTCGAGCCCGCCTTCAGCCTTCACGCCCGCGGGGATTTGCCCCGCAATGCGTGCCGTCAGGCCAGACGCGTCAAATGATTGAATGGCAGCGATACCCGAATGGCCGGCCAGCATGCGCTTCCACACATGCTCAACGCCAACCCCCAGCGGGCAGGCAATGCCCATGCCCGTCACGACAACGCGACGTGGCGCAAAACCCTTGTGGAACACGCGCGTTTCCCCGTTGGATCAGCGAAAGGGCGCTCAGGCGCCCTTGTGCTTTTCGATGTATTCGATCGCGTCCTTCACGGTCGTGATCTTTTCGGCGGCGTCGTCCGGGATTTCCACGCCGAAGGCTTCTTCGAACGCCATCACCAGTTCAACGGTATCAAGGCTATCCGCGCCCAGGTCGTCAATGAAGGACGCCTCAGTGGTCACCTTCGCCTCTTCGACGCCAAGGTGCTCGATCACGATCTTCTTGACCTTCTCGGCGGTATCGCTCATCGCGTAACTCTCCATTTGGCGGGTCTTGGCCCGCGATCCCCAAAACAATGCGGCTGGCTGCCCGATGGCCTGGGACTCGCGCCCCACCCCGCCCGGCGGGGTCGCCTTAACATAGGCGTGAGGAGCGGCCTAGAGCATTTTCGAACCAAGTGGAGACACTCGGACCCTTAATATATGCGATCAAAGGGCTGGCAGGCGCCTTTTGCGGACCATGAAGGCGCCTGCCCCAGGGAAAGGGCAGGGCCTGCGCCCTTAGGCCGCGGCGTAGAGATACATGGGCAGGGGCTGGGTCTCATCCATAACCGAGGTCACGCCGGGCACATTCTCGGCCAGGACGCGCAAGCCCCGCTTGATGGCATCGGAACGGGCAAAGCCATGGAAGGTCACGGCGCCATCTTTCACATCCACCATGATGTAATAGGTATCGGCCCAGGGTTCCTTCCGCATGGCGGCAAGCACGGCGGCGCGGATGCGTTCATCCGGAATGCCCTCGGCCTTTTCAGGGGGCAGCATGAGCGCGCGCAGCAGATCGGCACGGCTGATAATGCCGCGCAGGCGACCTTCATCCACCACCAGCACCCGGCGAATGCCTTGTTTTTCCATCAGCTGTGCCACATGCGGGGCGGCCGTGTCCGGTGTCACGGTAACCAGCTTTTCGGTCATGATATCGCGGGCCGTGGCGCCATGGGTGCGGGCGTAATGCTCAGCGCCGCGGGCGGGGTCTGTGAAAAGCGCGCTGAACCATGAAGCGGGCTTGTCCTCTTCCCCAGCCAGGCGACGGATCAAATCCGCTTCCGTCACCATGCCGATCGGCGCGCCCTTGGCATCCAGCACCGGCACGGCGGAAATGCCGCGTTCGGCCAGAAGCCGTGCCATGGCAATTACCGGGGTTTCCGGCGGTACAGTGACGATATCGGTGGTCATCAGATCACGGGCAGAGAGCATGGACATGGGGCTTTCCTTCCAAATGCTGGGGCGAGCCTAGCCCTGACCAACCAAGGTCTTTTTGACGCAGGTCAATGGGTATTGGTCCTCGCAACCCAGGGTGGAATATGCAAAACTGCAATAATGAAATTATCGGCATTATTACTTGCCATGATGCTGGGGGGCTGCGGTGTGCTGGGCGGGGCGGGGCTGACCAGCCCAGCGCCGCAGGGCCAGCTTGTGCCCCCGGAAGTGCTGGCTCCCTTGGCCGCGCCGCCGCCAGGCCGCGCCCTATGGGCGGAGATTGGTGAGGATGCCGGCCTCGCGCGCCCGGTGCGCCTGGAAGGGGCAAGGCGCTTCTGGCGCATGGATGAAGGCTTGGTTTTTGTCACCGAAGGGGCGCGGGTGGTGGCGACAGCGGGCCTGCCCGTAATGCTCCTCGCCAGCAGCGCTATTGGTCATGATCCTCTGCGCAGCGTGGTCAAACCTGGGCCAGGGCCGGTGCGCCTGGCGCATAGCCTTGATATGGCGGGTGCTAATGGACGGCCGGAACAGATGCGCTTTGGCCAGGTGGTGCAATGCCGGATGGAGGCTGAGGAACCCGCCATTGGCGGCGTGATTGAACGCGTTGAAATCTGCGAAGGTGCCGCGGTTTTCAGCAATCACTTCTGGTTTCGCGCCGCTGATGGCGTGCTGATCCGTTCCGAACAATGGATCGGGCGCGGCCTGCCGCCCCTTCGGTTGGAAGTGGCGGTGGAGGGGCGCTGAAACAGATTTGCGTCAGCTTGCCGCCGGCGGTGCTTCTGGGGCGCTGATCACCTGCGCTGGGTGTTTTTCCTCCAGCACCAACTTCTGATGCGGGTAGGGGATATCAATGCCCAATTCATCGAAGCGCCGCTTGATACGCCGGTTCAATTCCCGCGCCACGGCCCAGCGCTGTGAAGGTTCAGTCTTCAGCCTGATCCGCATGATCACGCCTGAATCACCCAGCCTTTCCACGCCCATCACATCAAGATCATCGCGAATGACAGGCCGCCAGCGCGGATCCTGGCGCATTTCAGCCGCAAGCGCGCGCAAAGCTTCCGCGACCTTGTCGGTATCTTCGGCATAATCAACGCTGACATCAATCACCGCAAAGGCGAAATCACGGGTCTGGTTGGTCACGCTGGTGACGGCGCTGAAGGGGATGATGTGCAAGCTGCCATCCACGGCACGCAGCTTGATGGAGCGTATGGAAAGCTGTTCCACCACGCCACTCAGGCCGCCTAGTTGCACCACATCACCCACCGCGACCGCATCTTCAAACAGCAGAAAAACACCCGTGATCACATCCTGCACCAGCTTCTGGCTGCCGAAGCCAACCGCAATGCCAATCACACCAGCACCTGCGATCAGCGGCGCAACATTCACACCCAATTCACTAAGGGATGAAAGCGTCACGAAGATCAGGATCACCGCCAAAAGCGCGGTGCGCAGCATGGGCAAAAGTGTGCGCACGCGGGCACTTTGCGCCACCTTGGCATCGCGGGAGAGTTTTTCGAGGTGCCGCTGAATGGCCGCATTGATCCCTTCCCAGATCACCAGGGCAAGCGTGATGGTCAGCGTGATGGACACAAGCGAAGAGACAAGCCGATTGCCAAGCTTGCCGTGGCCAAACCAGGAAAACGCTTCCAGCCCCCAGCTTTCCAGCAGAAAAAGCAGTGCAATGCCGCCAATGGCGAGTGAGGCGCTGCCCTTCAGGATAGGCAGATATCGATTGGCGCGCGCTTCAAGCCCCGGATAACGCCCCGATAATTCGGGCGTGATGCGAAAGGCGCGCTTGATCACGCGCCGCAGTGCCATATCAGCCAGCTTGGCTAGCGTCAGGATCAGGATGGTGCTGAGCGAGACCTTCAGCAGACGCCAGAAACCATATTGGATTTCAAGCGCCCAAACGCCCCAGGCTGCCATCAGCCAGGCAATGGCCACCAAATGCCAGATATCAGCAGCGCGGTCGCGCAACATACGAAAGAAGCGCCGCGCGCGATCGGGTTCTTCACTTTCCGCCAATTCCGGCGCGCGCAACAAATCCGATACGGCCTGGCGGTTCTGCAGAATGATGATGATGAGAAAAAGCGTCACCAGCAGCAGCGCCATGCGGAGAATGGAATCATAGGCTGACCAGGGCAGGCCGAATTGCAGCCCGGCTTCGGCCACCGCATAGCTTGTCACCAGCACCAGCACGATGCGCCTGAGCCAGATGGTGGCATAGGCGGCGGTTTCGTCTGTCACCGGCAGGATACGCAAATGGTTGGAGGCCGGTGAAAACAGCATCCGCGCTGCCGCCATGATGATGCGCGAAGCGATATACGCATTATTCGCTGTCAGCATGACAAGTTGCGTGCTGGGCAGCGGGCGCACCGCGCCAATCAGCCCGTAGGAGACCAAGGCAAAAGCCAAAATTGGCAGCAGGTCCAGGCCCAGCCGACCAAGAACCAACGGCACTCGCTTTAAGCGCGCCCAGCCAATCCCTTCCGAAGGCGCATGGGCATCCAGCCAATCGCGGGGCCGGCGAAGCGCCCAGGTCGCGCCCCATTCAGCCAGCAGGCCAAGCCCCAGCACCAGCAGCAATTTCCAGGAAGCATCAAGCACGCGCGTTTGGGTGATCTGGTCCCGGGCGAGGGATGCCAGCCAGCCAAGCACCGCCGGCAGGTCGGCAATGGTCTGCACCGCGGCAACAAGCTGATCCGAAAATGCCGCGAGCCGCTGCGAAGCACCCTGGAGCAATTGTGCGCCAAGCGTGTTGGGCGCCAGCAAGGCGGGCTCCGCGCTGGTACTGGCAGGGGGCGCTTCAACTTCGGCTTCGGGCGCTGCGGCGCGGAGTGCGCGGATCAGTTCCGCACGCCGCGCGTCATCCTGCAAAATCCTGAGCAGCGCTCCCAATTCCGGCGAAGCAGTGCCACTTGCCGGCGTTGCCGCCGCCGCAGGTGGTTGATGCAGCGGATTGCCCGGTTCGGGCTGCGCATGCGCCTGGCCCGCGAGCATGGCGATGCTCAGCAGCAGCCAGATGAAACGGCGAAAATTCTGCAAAATCCCCATAACGGGCTTGGGAGCCCATCGCCGGGCTCGGGTCAAGTCTTTCCTTTCGGCTGATTGCCCTGGCCCCATCGCCCCGTTACAGGCATCGCCATGCTCGCTTCCCCTTCCGTCTGGACTGTGATGATCGCGTTGCTCGGCACGCATCTGGCCGGGATGGGCGTGTTCCTGACCGTGCCGGTGCTGGCGCCGGCCATTGCGGCAGAACTTGGCATCGCGGCATCGCTGGCGGGGGTGCATACGGCGCTGGTCTATCTGGGCGCGATGGTGTCTGGGCCGCTGGCGGGTGCCTTTATCCATCGCTTTGGCGGTATCCGGGTTTTGCAGGTGGGGATGTTGATTTCCGCCTTTGGCATATCATTGGCCGCCTTGGGGCACCCTGCGGCGCTTTTCGCTTCCGCCATCATCGCCGGGCTTGGCCATGGGCCAGTAACCCCGGCGGGCAGCCATTTGCTCGCCGCGCGCACGCCGGCCAAGCGCCGGGGCCTGATTTTCAGCCTAAAGCAATGTGGCGTGCCGGCGGGGGCGATGCTGATTGCCGCTGCCGTGCCGCCCATCGCCGTCGCGGCGGGCTGGCGGCAGGGGGTAATCTCCGTCGTAGTTTTCCTCGCCTTTTCAGCGCTTTGCCTGCAACCGCTGCGCGCCGCGCTGGATGCGGAACGCGATCCCAAGGCCGCCATCCGCGGGCTTGGCCAGATTTGGGGGGCGGCGGCTTCAAGCCTGGGCCTGCTGCGCCGCCTGCCGGTTTTGCGTCGCATGACCATCATGTCCGCACTTTATGGCGTTTCCCAATTCTGTTTTTCGACCTTTTTTGTGGTGTTTCAGGTGGCAAGCCTTGGCGCATCACTGACCGAGGCCGGGATGCGGCTTGCCTTTGCGCAGGCCGCGGGGG